>CAJVXN010000008.1 GCA_913009335.1 uncultured bacterium | reverse complement strand
GCGATACTTCATGAAAAAGAACACCCTTAATATAATCCTCAATATTTATATAATTTATCACGGATAGCTTAGAAAATTTATTCCTCTTAATAACAACACTACCCTTTAAAGGGCGATTGTTGAGATAAAATAATCCTTTCCTGGGAATAATTATAAGCGCGTCTGTTTTAGCGCTGGTTATATTTAAAAACCCGCCTTCAAGTTTAAACCTCTTGTGTATTCCCTTTCTTCCCTTGCCTAAAACAGTACCAGAGGGCTTATTGCCTACTAAGGCGCGTATTTCATAGCTGCCCCTCACAAAAATATCTGCCTCCTCTGCATCATCTAAAACAAGAACACGAATAATATTTTCTTTATCCGCAAAAGATGAACTTGCCCATGATAATATTAAAAAACAAAAAAACAGTATCTTAATTATATTTTTCATCTTTTACTTATAAACCACAAAATTAAGGAGACAATCACACTCACTAGGATACAGGTCATAATCGGAAAATAAAAACTAAACTTTTCTCTACTTATATAGATATCTCCGGGAAGCTTACCGATAAAGGGTATTTTATTAGCAAAAGTAACTAAAGCCCCCACTGCGACTAAAATAATACCAAAAATCATTAATCCCCTGCCGAAAGATTCCATATTACTTTTTTTTCTGATGCCTTTCTATTTCAGAATAAATACAGCCGCAGTATTTCTGACAGTATATGTCCTCTGCCTGCGCCTTTTTATGAGCATCCCTAAAACCCGGACGGAAATCCTCGTAATAAAATTTCACTCCCTCGCTAGCTGCGATATCATCCCCTGATTTTTTTAAAAGCTCCTGATCCTGATAAGGGCTGACTAAAAGAGTCGTAGAAAAATACTCAAAACCTTTATCTTTTGCAATCTGTGCGGTTACCGCAAGCCTTAGCCTCCAGCACACAAGGCATCTCTGAGGAGAAGTTTCTTTATGATCTATGGCTCGAAAGAATTCCTGCGGCAGATACTGCGGATAAATAATATCGATATTCAAACGCTTGTTAAGCTGCCCTACTGCCTGCTTCCTCTTTTTGTATTCGGAAAATGGATGGATATTAGGATTGTAAAATAATCCTGTTACCTCAAAACCTTTTTCCTGTAATCTTTCAAGAGGATAAATTAAACAAGGCGCGCAGCATATATGGAGTAAAATTTTCATCGTATTATTCCTTTATTAAAATACTTCCTTTTCTTTTTTTTATCTAACATTCGAATTCATCCCCTAACGGGGAGGCTTCGCACCCTGCTGGTAGCCGACGCCGAAAGACGGCGAGTAACAGTAAGATGGCATATTTTTCAGTTAAATTTATACCGCGTCAATGCTTTTTGACCGGATTTTTGCAATATTTTGTTTTTGATTCCAAATGATAAATCCCGGCTTGCGGTTGCTGAAGAAATATTCTTATGAAATTGTATATATTCCTTTCGTGAAAAAAATGTTTTACTGAAATGTTGTTGGGCAGAAGCTAATCTTGTCTTATGAGTCTGAGGTGATGGCCGAATATCTTTAATGAATTCTTCCATAGCCTCTCGGATTATTGCTAACATAAATTCAATAAAAAATGTTGAAGCACCTTTTTTATCAGATGCCTCTAATGCATGATAATAATCTTTTTGTTTTCGCTTGATTAACGATTCAATCGGTACAAATTCAAATATCGGATAAGCATTCAAAAGAATTGCCGATTGCCAAAGTCTTCCTATTCTTCCATTCCCATCGGAAAAAGGATGAATAAATTCCAATTCATAATGGAAAACACTGGATTTGATAAAAGTATGGGTATCTTTTTCTTTTTTTAAGAAATCAAATAAATTGTTTACAAGTTTAGGCACCATAGTATATTTAGGAGCCATGTGCATTATTTTTTCCCCTTTAATCACTCCTACATTACTCGAACGTAATTTGCCGGCATCTTTAATGAGCCCTTGCATGATAATTTTATGAGCGGACAAAAGGGACTGTAAATTGTAGATATCGTATGTTTTTATTGAAGCGTATGCCTTAATAGCATTTTTTACCTCCAAAATATCTTTTGTCGGGCCAATTATACTTTTATTATCTATAAGATCCGTAACTTGAGATTCAGAAAGCCTGTTTCCTTCAATAGCCAAACTTGATTGAATGGTTTTTATGCGGTTCTGTTTTCGAAGTTGCGGCCTGGGAGGGGAAATTTTTAGACCTTCACACTGTCCTACTATGCGACTAATGTCTGTACACAATTTTAATATTTTCGAAGTGATAGTATATGGCGGTTTCATATTGTGATAGTATCATATGATACTATCCTTTACAAGTAGTTTTTAATATTCCGCGGCAAAAACTGCTCCGCGCTCTGTTGAGGTTAAACCTCAACAAGACTTTGAAAGAATCCGGCTACCTCAAACCCTTTCTCCTGTAATGTTTCAAGAGGATAAATCAGACAAGGCACGCAGCAAGTATGGAGTAAAATTTTCATTAATGTAGAATATATCTTTTATTGTTGTTTTTTACTACCAAATATCTTATAAAATATACCATCAAACATCAAATCTCTTGCATCTTTAGATTCTTTTATTTTTGCTCTTCTATTAACTTCTGTTCTATTCCTTAAAGAATGTATTTCTCCGCCGTCAAGCCAAATGCCACACTCTTTAGGACAGACATCAACATTAACAGATTTGTTCTCTTCGTATGGTTTTTTAATCATTTGCTCACTGCAATGAGGACACTTACCGAGCTTCTTATCTAATTCTCCTGCCATTTCTGACATTTCTTTTCCGTCGAACTCCTTAGAGCCAAGATCAATAAGCTTAAAATTCTTAGAATCAGAGGCAAGCACTTTATCAAGTTCCCCTTTATCAAACCACATCCCCTCACAAACCCAACACACATCAACCTTTATATTCTCTGTTGTTTTTTCTTCTAACTTTCCTAAACACTTCGGACAATCAAACATGCCAACTCCTTTCTTCCCTTAAATTCCGGTTGAGGTCTGGCCTCAAGAGCTATTTAAAAAGGTGTCTGTTGTTAATACTCACTAATTAGGTAACTCTTTTGGTATAATGATAACCAACCGAAGGAGACCTAATGATATATTCACAACAGATTATTGTTAAACGGTGGATACCCATATTAAAAGAGTATGAAAAATGTAAACGCAAGGTAACGCCGCGTTCTTTTAAATTTATCAAAAATCTATGCCAGGCACATCATATATCTAAAAAAGAGCTTGGCAGATATTATCGTAAGTGGCTAGAAGGCGGCAGGAAGCCGGAATCACTTCTACCCTCTAAAAGAGGCGCTAAGCCCGGGAGTCGAAGAACGCCTAAAGATATCGAGCGTAACATTGTTAAGGCTTACAGGCGGTTCGGATCTAACCGCTATGAGTTAGTTCTTCTGTTTAAGCCTTATTATTTGGATAAGACGCCTTCTCCTGCTACAATGGACAGAATCAAGGCTCGATATCCGCTTAATGAATCACAAAAGAAAATAATCAAGCGCTATGAAAAACAAGCCCCGGGAGAACTTGCCCATATCGATTTAAGCAAGATACCTAAGGATATCCGTTGTTCTTTTAAAATCAAAGAGCTTTATATTGCCGCTGTATGCGATGACTGCAGCAGATTGGCTTATGCTGAGATTGTCAAGGATAAAAGAGCCTCAACACTGACTTATTTTATGGCTCGTTCTTTATCTTGGTTTAAGCAAATATATAACTTCGAATTCGAAAGCATCATGTCAGACAACGGAACCGAATTCAAGGGACAGCTTAAATACGAACATCCTTTTGAAACCATGTGTGAAGAGCTGGGCATAAAACACATATATACCAGGCCCTACAGGCCTCAGACAAACGGAAAAATAGAAGCTTTTTTTAAAATCATAAAGAACGAGTTCTTTTACCCTAATTCTTTTGATTCCAAGGAAGACCTTGTCATGAATCTTGGCAACTTCCTTTTTGAATATAACCACCTAAGAAGACATGGTGGATTAAATTATGAAACGCCTTTTGATAAACTTAAAAAGGTTACCGAATTATTGAGCTAGTACATCTGTCCCCTTTTAATTTTTTAGTTTATAATAATGCTGGACAGATTTCTCACTAAAATACTTATAACCTAATTTTTTCCAACTGTCAGTATATTTACCCTTAAATGTTTTTATTAATTCCTCCAGCTTAGAATTTTTTGCCAATTTTTTTGCCTCATCTGAATCAAAAAATTGATCATCATCAATAAACCTTGAATACTTTTGCTTCACCCTAATAAAACTATCATCTAATATGGCTCTTATAATATTTCTTTTTATATCTGTTCCTAATGCATTATTTATTATAAAATCTACGTTGCTAAGTTCATCAGAAATTTTACGTATTGTTTTAAAAGGAAGATTGCATTCTGTTGGATCAACTAACACTAAATTTAAAGATCTATTATCTAAAATCGATAAGCTTTTTCCGATCGCATCTAGATCAGTAAAATCAACACAAATTGCTTTGGCTTTATTGGCAAGCCCTGCATTTTGGATTCGTTTATTTAACACATTAACTGTTTCCTTATTATGGTCTATAAAAAGAGCTTTAGCTAAATAACCACAGAAAGATGGGTGCTTCAAGATGGCTAGCGCGGTACCATTTACCTCCTGTCTATTATTCCGCATAATACAACGCCCGGGTCCACTACAAATTTCAACATAATTAAGCACGGGCCACTTTTTATGCATACCTTTACTAAAAATTCCAAAATATTGTACAAGACGATAAATCTTTTGATACCCCCAACTACCAATACATCTGACTGGTAAATTATCTAGTTTTGATTTTGCCGTTTTACATAAATCGTTGTGAATATGCTCATCACGCTCTTGCGTATTAGAACAGCTACAGCATTCTCCATTAAAACATTCTTCTAAATCGATTCTAAGATAGTCTGACTTTCCCATATTCTACCTAACATATCTTTCTATAAACATTTTAAGGATAATATTGTTGTGTCGGTTGAGTGAACTTGCAATTTAGTTAGGAGTCGCAGGAATTTTAAGGCACTCTTCTTCAATTAATCACAAGAAGAAGAGCGGCCTCACTTGTTTGAGTCCGCATTGATTCAGTGGCGGACGAGTCTGAGGACGTTTAAAATTCCGAGAAGCTAACGTGAAGAATTGCAACTTGAGCGAATAGCGATACAATAATATTCTCTTAAAAAATCATCTTGAGCGAAAAAATTACCAGATTCATTTCCTACTCAATCAAATAACTGCTTCTGCCCTGCTTTTTTCTTCGTAATACCGAAGTGCTTATATGCCGCATCAGCCACACTTCTTCCCCTGGCAGTCCTCTTTAAAAAACCTATTTTTAAAAGGTAAGGCTCAATGGTATCTATAATTGTATCCTGCTCATCATTTAACGTTGCTGCCAGAGACTCTATGCCTACAGGGCCGCCATCGTAGAACTCTATAATAGTTTTAAGCACCCTTCTATCGTAATCATCCAGTCCACTTTTATCAATACGCAAAGCAGAGAGCGCTTTATCCGCTATATCTTTGGTTATGGTTTTGCTCTTTTCTTTAACCTGAGCATAATCACGCACACGTCTAAGCAGACGGTTTGCAATACGCGGGGTACCACGAGATCGATCAGCAATTTCTATTGCCGCGTCATCTTCCAGACCCACACCTAAAAGAGAAGCTGATCTTTTAATAATCCTGGCTAATTCCTGCGGCGCGTAGAAATCAAAATGATAAAACATACCAAAGCGTGAGCGCAGGGCTGAACTTAACAGGCCGCTTCTTGTAGTTGCTCCTATTAAAGTAAATCTTTTTAGGTTAAATTTTATTGTCCTGGCATAAGGACCCTTATCAATAATGAAATCTATCTGAGAATTCTCCATTGCAGGATATAAAAACTCCTCAACCACCTTTGACATACGGTGAATCTCATCAATAAATAAGACATCACCTTCTTCTAAATTCGTAAGTATGCCTATTAGATCCCCCGCTCTCTCAATTGCGGGGCCGGAGGTAGCAGTAATCTTTGAATTCATTTGATGAGCGATAATATGAGAAAGAGCGGTCTTACCCAGCCCCGGAGGCCCGGATAAAAATACATGCTCAAGCGGCTCCTTGCGTTCCTTTGCCGCGGATATAGCAATCTTTAGGCTATCCACTGTCTCAACCTGCCCCACAAACTCAGATAAATCCTTAGGACGCAGTGAAAGATTTAAAACTATATCTTCCTCTGTCTCCTGTTGTAATAATTCGGGTGAGGATGGAGTATTTTTATTCTTAGGAGGTATGCCTGGGCGGGTATTTGTTCCTGTGAGTATTTTTTTTCTTCCGATATCCATCTTACATTAAGATTGGAGGTTATCTATCTAGCTCTTGAGCCTGCGCGCTTGAGACGGGTATAATATTATCTTCATTACGCATGATTTCAATCTCATCAAATAACGCTTTCTGCATAATCTTTACTTCTTTAATCTTGATTAACTCTAATATTGCCAGGAAAGTCGCAATCATCTCAAGATTATTTTTAGCCTTCTCGAACAACTCCGATAATTTTAATTTTGATTTTTTAAATAAGGAATGCAGAATATCATGTATTTTCTCGTCAACTGTAAACTCATCCTTTATAACTTCGTAAAAAACATCTTTCGGGATATCTTTTAAAGCGTTAGAAAAAGCTGAAATCAATTCAAAAAGGCTGGTTTCAAAGTAAACCTCATTGGGATCCTTTTCTTTAATTTCAGGCTTGCGGGTAAAAAGAGTCTGCTTGAATTGTTCCCGGCTACGCAGATCTTCCGCGACCTCTTTAAACCGCTTATACTCCAGAAGTTTTTCTACTAAATCTGTTCTGGGGTCCTCTATTTCTTCTTCCTCTTCTTGAGGATCACGCGGCAGAAGCATCTTAGATTTTATGTGCACAAGGCTTGCGGCAATAACTAAAAATTCTCCCGCGATATCTAAATCCAAGAGTTCCATTAAATCCAAATACTTCATATACTGCTCTGTTACCTGGGTTATAGGAATATCATAAATATTAATCTCGTCTTTTTTTATCAGATAGAGTAATAAATCCAGAGGCCCTTCAAAAACATGCAGTTTAATCTTATGACTCATAACCCCATCGCTTTCTTAACATCCGCCAATATAGCGCTTGTTAGCTGGTTTGCTTTTTTATTGCCTTTATTTATTATATCTAAAATTTGCTGTTTGTCAGATAATAATTTATTTCTTTTTTCCTGAATAGGTGAAAGACGCTCAATTAAAATATCCCCTATTTTCCTTTTACAATCAGTACATCCAATCTCTGCGTGGGAACACTTCTTGGCTACCTCTTCTTTTAACTCCGGAGCAAACACTTTGTAATAACTGCATACGTTACACTTATCCGGGTGGCCATTATCGGTCAGCTTTATACGCTTAGGATCAGTAATCATAGACATTGTTTTTTTCTTAACTAAATCTTTTGAATCAGAAAGATAAATACAATTATCATAGCTCTTACTCATTTTTCTGCCGTCTAGACCGAGGAACCTGGGAAAAGACGTAAGAAGCGGTTGCGGGTCACGTAAAACTTTAGTTTTATATAAGCTATTAAAACGCCTGGCTATCTCCCTGGTTAGCTCAAGATGAGGTAACTGATCCTCACCAATAGGGACACATTCTGCCTGATATATCAAAATATCCGCTGCCTGAAGCACAGGATACCCCAGGAAACCATAAGTAGTTATCTCTTTCTGTTTTAATTCCCGTAATTGTTCTTTGTATGTAGGGCAACGCTGGAGCCATCCCAAAGGCACAAGGCAGGAAAGAATCGCAAATAAATCCAGATGCGCTCCTACGTCTGACTGAACAAATATCGCCGACTTATCAACTGATACGCCGCAGGATATCCAATCTACTACATTATCAATTACATATTCTTTCATCTTTGACGGGTTGACATATTCGCTCATTAGAGCGTGCCAATCCGCCACCATAAAAAAACATTCATAATCATCCTGCAATACCGCCCAATTACCAAGCGCCCCGACTAAATGCCCTAGATGAAGTTTACCTGTAGGGCGCATACCGCTTAAAATTCTTTTCTTCTTCATAGTTTTCTGGCGATTTTTTCTATTTCATAAACCTGGACTATATCCTCAGGTTGATAATCGGTAAAATCAGCGATTGCCAGGCCGCACTCGGTGTTTACTTCTACTTCTTTTACGTCATTCTTAAAACGCTTAAGCGAGGAAACCTTGCCTTCAAACACTACTTCCTCTCCACGAACAACAGAAATCAAAGAGCTGCGCATAATTTTACCCTTTTGCACAAAACACCCCGCAATCAAACCGGATTTACTTAATTTAAATACCTCACGCACTATTACAGTTCCTATGAAAATCTTCTTTAATCTTGGATCAAGTAATCCTTCTAAGGCATTCCTTACTTCTTTTATCGCCTCATAAATGACATTGTAAGTTCGTATGTCAACTTGGTCGCGCTTTGCGATTTCACGGGCAGCCTCATCTATATCTATATGAAAACCTATGACTACGGCATTTGAGGCAGAAGCCAATATCACATCAGAGACATTAATATTACCTATTCCCTTATGAATAAATTTTATCTGCACTTCTGGATTTACCATCTTGCCAAACGCATCCTCAAGCGCGCCTAAACTACCCTGTACATCTGTTTTAAGTATTATATTTAATTCTTTAACACTCCCCTCTTTAATCTGAGAAGATATATCTTCCAAGGTCATCCTTTTTGCTTTCGGTTGTATTGCATCCAAGCGTAATTTTTGCTGACGCTCAAGCGCGATCTGACGCGCTTGTTGCTCATCCTCTACCGCATGAAACTGTTCCCCTGCTAAAGGCACTCCGGACAAACCGGTTACCTCAATAGGCGTTGAAGGAACAGCCTCTTGAACCCTTTTACCCAAATCATCAAACATCGCTTTTGTTCTGCCATAAAACTTCCCGCATATTAACGTATCACCGGTATGTAAAGTGCCATTTTGAACTAAAATAGTAGCAACCGAACCACGGCCTTTACTTAATTTAGCGTCAATGACTATACCGGATGCGGATTTATTAGGATTAGCCTTTAATTCTAACATTTCCGCTTCTAATAAAATCATCTCAAGCAAATTATCTATACCTTCACCTGTCTTAGCTGATACCTCCACTGTAATAGTCTTACCTCCCCAATCCTCAGGATTTAAATCATGCTCTGCAAGCTGCTTTTTAACCTTATCTATATCCGCCTGAGGCCTATCGATTTTATTTATTGCAACGACTATTGGTACGCCCGCGGCCCTGGCATGGTCAATTGCTTCTTCGGTTTGAGGCATTAATCCATCATCAGCCGCAACTACCAGTATAACAATATCAGTGATATGAGCTCCCCTTGAGCGCATAGCAGTAAATGCTTCGTGTCCAGGAGTATCTAAAAAAGTAATCTTACCTTTATCAAGATTTACTACATAAGCCCCGATATGCTGGGTAATACCACCGGACTCCTTTTCTGTTACCTTGCTTTTTCTTATAGCATCAAGCAAAGATGTCTTTCCATGATCAACATGCCCCATAAGCGTAATCACAGGAGCCCGGAAAGACAGCTGAGAAGGCTTATCTTTTTCCTCATGCGACTTAATAATAATCTCTTCCTGGCTCAATGCCTTCTTCAGCACAAAACCAAAGTTCTCGGATATTTTATTTGCTAATTCTTCTTCAATTGTTTGATTGATATTAGCCAATACTCCGTTCTGCATAATAATTTTAATAATTACGGAAGGTTTTTGATTTAACTTTACACTTAAATCTTTTACAGTAACCGGAAATCTTATTTCCAGCTCTTTTAATCCTTTTTTTACTTCTTTAATAGAATCTTTGGGGGATTCGACTTCTTCTTTAGTATGAGACTTAACTGTTTTGGCTTTTTTAGCTATGGCAGGTTTTTTCTTTTTCTTGAACTCTGGCTCTCCTGATGTTACAACAGGCTTTTCTACTACATTTTCAATAACCGCAGGCTCTAATACAGCTGTTTTGGCTTTTTTAACTTTTTCCCCTGCTGCCTTTTTTGTCTTAGGCTTGATAACCCGGCTTGTCCGGCTAGTAACACCCTTAGTGCTTTTTATAGTTGCGGTTTTAGACTTTAACTTTTTTTCTGTCTTAGCCGGCGCTTTTGCCTTAGTATCCTTCTTTACTTTAACAGCCTTTTTAGCAGAAACTGCTATTTTTTTTGGCTGTTTTGTTTTTTTCTTAACAACAGAAGATTTTTCTAATTTTGTCTTAGGCATAATTATTCATCTCCAATAAATTCGTGATTACTATGAATTAAATTAGTTTCATTAAAATATATATATCAAAACCAAACGCCATAACTTTTACTAACGGTATATATTTCTTTATTTCCCAGAGAGCTCCTTGACCGCTTTTATAATTTTTTCAGCGGTCTTTGCTCCTACCCCCGGAACACCTACCAAATCATCAGCACTTGCTGAAGCTACCGCTTTAATATCTTTAAATCCTGCTTTCTTTAGATTATCCGCGGTCTTTGTTCCTATGCCGGGAAGCTTGGCAATATCGATTGCAACTTTTTCTTTTGTTGCCTTTTCCTTCTTAACCTTAGCTTTAGCTTTAGGCTTAACCTTAGCTTTAGGCTTAGGCTTAGCCGCCTCTTCTTCTTTAGCGGATTCAATAAGCATTGCTTTTGTGCGTATATCAATCGTATATCCGGTAAGACGAGATGCCAATCTTACATTCTGTCCGCGTTTGCCTATTGCCAAAGAAAGCTGATCATCCTCAACTATTACTTCAACCGTCTGGTTATCCCTATTTACTTTCATCTCTGAAATCTTTGCCGGACTCAATGCCGCAGATATATAATCACGCGGCTCTTGGCTAAAACGCACAATATCTATCTTTTCATTCTGAAGTTCGCTGACTATATTTTTAACCCGCGCGCCTCGCATGCCCACACAGGCACCAACGCAATCAACCCTCTCATCCTTGGACCAGACAGCGATTTTAGTCCGCTCTCCGGGATCACGCGCAATTGCTCTTATCTCAACAATTCCTTCGTATATTTCCGGGATTTCAAGCTCAAAAAGCTTTTTTACCATATTAGGATGCGCGCGCGAAAGAATTATCTGCGGGCCGCGGCTTTCTTTTTTTACATCCAGTATGTAAGCTTTAATACGGTCCCCCTGTTTAAATTCTTCTTTTGGACACTGCTCGCTCCTGGGAAGAAGGCCTTCGGCCTTGCCTAAAAGATCAACTATAATGTTACCCTTTTCAAAGCGATAGACACCACCGCTAGCAATATCCCCTACTCTGGTTTGGAAATCATGAAAGATAACTTCTTTCTCCGCCTCGCGTATCTTTTGAATTATTACCTGTTTAGCCGTCTGAGCCGCAATCCTGCCGAATTCAACGGAATTAACTTTTTTGTTATCTAAAAAAACTTTAATGCCGCCATCGGTCCTATCCAACTCAACCCTGAGCTCTTGTTCCGGCCCGACATCAAGCACTTTCTTTGCCGCAGACACAAGGGCGGATTCAACGGCCTCAATTAAAACCTCTTTTTTAATCCCTCTTTCTCGTTCTATATGTTCTAAAACTGCTAATATTTCTTCACTCATTATCTCTTCTCCTTCAATAAACGCATAACTTATAGAAATGAAGTTGACATAAGTTATATACGTGAATTAATCCCGCCAGCGGCGGGATAAACTTTATCCAATTATTTGTTTTGCTTTTTTAATATTGTCCAATGATATAATTAATATTCCTTCTTTTGTATTGAGATGTATATTTTCATCTCTCACTTCAATAAGTTCCCCGTCAAATTCTTGTTTTTCTTTCTTGCCTTGCGCTGCCTTCATAGTACTATTTAATAATATGTTTAAATTAGAATTAATGGTTTTTAAGAAATCATTCTTTGTTGCAAGCGGCCTGTCTAGCCCCGGAGAAGAAACCTCTACTAGATAATCATCTTCCAATAAATTCGGCTCTTTCTCAAAAAGGTTAGAAATTTTCCTATTAAGCGCGGCGCATTCACCAATAGTAATCCCACCGTTCGATCTATCGGCAAGCACAGATAAAACCTTCCGCCTGCCAAAGGTTAATAATTTAACCTCTACCAAATCAAACCCTTCATTAGTAATAAACGGGCTGATTTTCTCTTTTAAATTACATACTTCATCTTGATCCATAATTATCTAGTCTTGAAATTCGGATTGTTATATCCGCTTCGCTTTAACTTGTCGTAAAATGAAGGAACAGTGCCCGTTGACCTAAATTCACTATTTCCGGAAATATCGTTGGATATTTTATCCTTTAGGCAAAAAATATCTCGTAATACATACTCATCAGTTTTTTCTTTACCAACCTCTGTAATATGCGTTATACAACGCCTGCCTTCTGCTGAACGCTCAAGATGCACAATTAAATCTACCGCGGAGATAATCTGCCGCATAATAACCTGGCTTGATACATTCGACCCCGCCCCCATCAATGCCATAAGCTCTATTCTATTTAAAGCCTCATAAGGCGCGTTCGCGTGCAAGGTAGTCATTGAACCTTCATGCCCTGTATTCATAGTCTGGAGCATATCCAGAACTTCTTCTCCGCGTATCTCTCCTATAATAATCCTATCCGGACGCATATGCAGAGAGTTCTTTAGTAAATCCCGAATGGTAATTTCACCTTTACCCTCAATATTGGGAGCCTTTGATTCCAGCCGCACCACATGCTTAAGCACAAGCCTTAATTCTAAAGTATCTTCAATAACAATTATACGTTCATCTTTAGGAATAAATGATGATAAAACATTTAATAATGATGTCTTCCCGGAAGATGTTCCCCCGGAAATTAAAATATTCAATCGTGAGGCAACACATACCTGCAAGAATTCCGCTGCTTCTTTTGTTAAGGTTTTAAACTTAATAAGCTCTTCAACAGAAAAAATCTTATGGGAAAATTTATGAATACTTATAACCGGACCCATCGCAGAAGTAGGAGGAATAACAATATTTACCCGGAAACCGTCTTTTAGTCTTGTGTCAACATACGGTTCAGTTTCATTGACTCGGCGACCCAAAGGAGCCAGCATCTTTTCAATCATAAACATTAACTCTTCATCGTTTCTAAAATGGATATCGGTTAATTCCAGTTTCCCGCCCTTCTCAATATATACCTGTTTGGGCCCGTTAATCATAATCTCTGTAACTGACTCATCCGAAAGTAGGCCCTCAATAGAGCCTAACCCCAATATCTCATTGACTATCTCATCAACTATTACTCCCTGCTCATCCGCTGAAAGCTTAATAGTCCTATCTTTTCTTAATACAATACTTGTTGCCTCCGCGATAATGCGGCGTAATTCCATCTCGGAAACACTGGCATCATGTAAAAACACACTGGCAGGTAATCGCTTGTGTAATTGCTCCTTAATCTTCTCTTTAATAATATGCTTCTGTTCCATCATATTACTCCTTAATAATTAACCCAGCAGTTCCTTCTTAATGCAAGATACGGCTGTATCATACTCAACAAACGAAGTCTCCTTATTTTGCCTTTTAACTAGCTCTACCTTACCTGCTTTTAAATTCTTCTCTCCGATAATAACCCTTAAAGGTATGCCGATTAAATCCGCGTCTTTAAATTTCATGCCCGGGCGCTCATCCCTATCATCCAATAAAACATTAAATTCAATTGAGAGCTCTTTATAGATTTTTTCCGCAACTTCTTTTGTTTTTGAATCAGTAATATTTAAGGGCGCAACCAATAAATCATAAGGACTTACCTCTTTGGGCCATATTATACCGTCGTTATCATTATTTTGTTCTATGATAGCCGCTATTAGCCTGCTAACCCCTATCCCATAGCAACCCATTACAATCGGCTTAATCTTACCGTCTGCTCCGGTAAAAACAGCATTTGACACCTTGCTGTATTTTGTACCTAATTTAAAAACGTGCCCCACTTCAATCACAGTTTGCTCTTCTAAAGCTCCTTTACACTGAGGGCATTTTTCCAAACCCTCTTCTTTTATCTTTGTTAAATTGCATTTAGAACAATGTAGGATAACATCTTCACCGCTCGAAGCCGGCACCATAAATTCACAGGATTCTTTCCCACCCATAACTCCACAATCTGCCTCAGTGGTTAAAAACGAAAGGCCGCATCTGGAAAATATCTTTTTATAAGCTTCAAGCATCAGCTGATAATTTTTATCCAACCCTTTATCGTCAATATCAAAGCTATAGGCATCTTTCATGATGAATTCACAGGCCCGCATCACTCCGAACCGCGGCCTTAATTCATCTCTGTATTTAGTTTGAATCTGATATAAAATAACGGGTAACTGTTTATAGGAGCGTACCTGATTTTTAACCACATCCGTAATTACTTCTTCATGCGTAGGACCCAGGCAGATTTTTCTTCCCCGGCGATCAACAAATCTAATCATCGTCTGCCCCATCTGCTCATCCCTGCCGGATTTTACCCAAAGATCCTGCGGTTGAAGACCGGGCAGAAGCAATTCCTGAGCACCGCAAGCATCCATCTCTTCTCTGACAATTTGTTCAATATTACGCAATACCTTAAGCCCTAACGGCAAATAAGAATATGCCCCCGAAAAAAGCATGCGAATAAGGCCTGAACGCAGCATAAGTCTATGGCTCACACTCTCTGCTTTTTCCGGCACTTCTTTTAATGTCGATATAAAACTTTTACTCCAACGCATATCTTTCTTTTCCCCTTACATAACCCTACCTGCGCCCGTTAAGATATCAGGGCATTTAACTCTTTTAAAATTACTTTTGTTGCCTGGCTCTCTTTAATTTTTTTAAACGCCTTACCCTTTTTAAACAAAAGTCCGCTTTTTTTACCAAAGGCAATTCCTAAATCAGCATCCTTTGCTTCTCCCGGGCCGTTAACTACACACCCCATAACAGCTACCTTCGTGGGTTTAGATAAGACACGACTACTTTTATTATATCGCCGAGCCTCTGAATTTAATAGTTTTTTTTCTAAATCCTTAACGATATTTACTAAATCTACTTCACATCTGCCACAAGTAGGGCAACTTATAATCTCAGGCCCAAAGTTCCTTAAATTAAGGGCGCAAAGGATATCCTTTGCCGCTATTATTTCTTCACATGGGTCATCTGTCAAAGACACGCGTAAGGTATCGCCGATGCCATCCAAAAGCAATGCCCCTATTCCAATAGCGGATTTAATAATTCCAGCTCTTGGAAACCCTGTTGCAGTTATACCTAAGTGCAGAGGATAATTAGATTTCTTAGAAAATTCTTTATACGCGTAAATTGTATCTAAAATATTCGAGGCCTTAAGCGATACAACGATATTGTAAAAACCAAAACCTTCCAACATTTTTATATAGCTTAAGGCAGCAGTCGTCATAAGATTATTGGTTTTACAATTTCGCGGGTTCTTTCTCTTTCTATTATTTCTAACCCCTCCTACTGACCCGGAGTTTAATCCCACCCTTATAGGAATACCGGCGCACGCGGCAGCAAGAGCTACCTGGCGCACCTCATCTTTTTTATAAATATTACCGGGGTTTAATCTTATTTTATCTGCGCCATTTTTTATAGATAAAAGCGCTAGCTCATAGCTAAAATGTATATCGGCAACTATTGGAATATCCGTCTTTCTCTTTATGCAAGCTATGGCCTGAGCTGATTCCTTATCTTTAACCGCAATCCTGACTATATCGCAGCCAGAGCTTTTAAGATTTTTTACCTGCCGGATAACAGCATTGACGTTTCGCGTATCAGCCTTAACCATTGACTGAATAGCGATAGGATTATTACCTCCTATTTTTACATTGCCGATTTTTATTATCTTTTTTCTGACTCTTTTAATCTTCACTTTTATTTAATTAATGCTTTGAAAAAAACAACCATTCCGTCCCATAATCCAAACCTGACAAAATCGTTTATAGTAACAAATACCAATAAAAAAATTAATAAAGTAATGCCTAATTTATTAAGCGCATCTTCAATTTTAATACTTATCGGCTTGCCCCTTATTTTTTCAATCCCGATAAGCAGAAGATGCCCTCCGTCTAATATGGGAAAAGGCAGAAGATTAAATATTGCCAGGGCTAGATTAATTATAGCTAAAACATTAAGCAGCGGCCCCATACCCATACTTGCCGCGTTTGTTGTTATTTTATAAATACCGATAAGGCCGGTTGCGGATTTTTTAAGTGATATCTTACCTGTAAGCATATCTCCCAGGGCCCGATAATAAAATGCCGTAAATTTTAAATACTCCCGCGCTCCTACTACAACAGCATCTTTTATCCCATATTTTAAATACCCCGGCCCTATACCAATGAAAGATATTTCAACTTTCCCTCTTACCGTATCAATCTCTTCTAGCCTAGTAGATACTCTTAACTCTAATAATTCCCCAGCTCTTATTAAGTCTATATCGACACTCTGCCCATTTTTATCCTGAATATTAGTAATTAATTCACCCCATAAAGATATTTTCTTATCATCAATAGAAACTATTTTATCTCCCGGCAATAAACCCGCCTCTTGCGCGGGATAGCCCTCCAATAATGTTCCTACTGTACTGGAATAATCAGGTATACCAAAAACAAGTGCGACAGAAAAACATATAAAACCTAGCAAATAATTTAATATCCCTCCGGAGACAACAATACTGGCGCGATGCCCGCAGGAAGAAGATAAATACTCATTACTCTTACCCGTACATTCTTTGCGGCTATCTCCTGCCATCTTTATATATCCCCCTAAAGGAATAGCGCATAGCTGATAGATAGTATCACCTTTTTTACGAGTCAGGAGCTTAGGGCCAAACCCTAAAGAAAACACTTCTACTGTTACTCCTGCACGTCTAGCAGCAATAAAATGCCCAAGTTCATGTATGAAAATAAGTATGCTTATACAAACAATAAAAATTAAAAAAGACATTTCACCTCTCCTCTTGCCCAAGAATCTATTTCTAAAATTTGTGCCAAATTCGGATGCTTTACTAAACGATGCTTTTTTAATACCTTTCCAATAACTTTTGGTATGTCCGTAAAGTTTATGCGTTTATCTAAAAAAGCCTTAACCGCTTCTTCGTTTGCGGCATTTAATACACAAGGAGCGCTTCCCGCAAGCTTTGCGGCGTTACGAGCAAGCCTTAAACAGGGAAACTTCTTATAATCAGGCTTCTCGAATGTTAAATTCTTAAATCTTGTAAGGTCTAATCTTTGGATACCGGAACTAAGGCGCTCCGGATAAGTCAGGGAATATTGTATTGGTATACGCATATCCGGTATTGCTAATTGAGCCAGAGCCGATCCATCTATAAACTCAACCATAGAATGCATAATCGATTGCTTGTGCACTAATATATCTATTTTATCAGCGGGCAAATTAAACAGCCACATCGCTTCAATCAATTCCAACCCCTTATTCATCAACGTTGCCGAATCAATGGAGATTTTTTTGCCCATCTTCCAGCGAGGATGATTAATAGCGCGCTCAGGCGTTACATATTTTAGTTTAGCAGCAGAGATATCCTTAAGGGGGCCTCCGGAAGCTGTTAGATAAATCTTGCTTATAAAAGAACGGTCCTTAGACCTTATGCATTGGAATATCGCGCTCTGCTCACTATCAATAGGGATGATGGCAACCTTTTTTTGCTTTGCCTTCTTCATTATTAATGCTCCGGCCATAACTAAGGCTTCTTTATTTGCCAGGGCAATACACTTGGTTGCCTCAACTGCCTTTAACATCGGCAATAAAGCACTACTTCCGCCCATTGCCATAACTACGATATCGCTCTTTTGAGCAACCATGCGCGCTAAACCTTTATCCCCCTTTAAAACCTTTATCTTACTATCTAGTTTTTTCTCTAACTCTCTAGCTTTATCTATATTAGTAACTGCTACATATCTAGGCTTAAATTTACGGATTTGTTTAAACAGCGCTCGAGTATTAGAATTAGCAGATAACCCTAAAACCGAAAATCTACTCCTATTGCGCGATATAACATCTAATGTGTTCTTTCCGATTGAACCGGTTGAACCCAATATAATTACTTGTTTTTTTAGCTTAGGCATAAATTATTTTTCCTATTGTATTATAAATATACTCATATAAAAATAAAACGCGGGGGCGGTAAACAACAAGCTATCTATTACATCTAATATCCCCCCCATGCCGGGAACGACCGCTCCGGAATCTTTTGTCTGGCAATCACGCTTAATCAAAGATTCAGAAAGATCCCCTAATTGCCCCAATACACCTAAAAACATACCCATTAGTAATAGATGAACATAAGAAAATCCTGGGATAAATAATTTACTTGCCATAGCCGCAAGAGCGGAAAATACAATACCGCCTATAGACCCTTCAATTGATTTTTTAGGGCTAATGCGCTTAATAAGCCTGTGCTTACCCCACTTTGTGCCTATTAAATATGCCCCGATATCTCCGGATTTAGTTATTAATAAAAGCGTTGCTATTAATCCTAAGCCGTTAGGTAAACCTCTTAGCTTAATAAGAAAACTAAAAAGCCAGGCTATATAAAGTATACCGAATAATAAAGTAGAAACACCCTCAACCGCGCCCCTGTTATCCCGACGGGTGAACTGGATCAAGAAGATTACGACAAAAAGCAAAACAATAAATAACAACTCCCATTTCCTTGTAAGTTCAAAACCTCTAAATACCGAAAAATAAACCGACAAAGGAATGAGTGTGCCGATAATAATGCCGAAATATTTATATATCTGGATACCCTTCTTCTCAACGAGAGTAAAAAATTCATACAGGCCCGCTACAACGAAAAATATAATCAAAGCCCCAAACACCCAATTAACCAATATGCCTACAGCGCATAATGCAATTAAAAATAATGAACTAGCTATTCTTCTAGAAGTCATTTTATTTTTCCAAATCTCCTACTGCGCTTATTGAACATCTCTACGGCTTCAATAAAATCCTTTTTTTTAAAATCGGGCCATGGTTTATTGTAAAAATATAATTCCGTATACGATAACTGCCATAGCATAAAATTACTCAAACGCTCCTCTCCCGATGTGCGGATAAGTAAATCCGGATCGGGTAAATCCTTAGTATAAAGATGATCTGAAAAATATTTCTCATCAATGGACTCAAGATTAAATTTGATATCTTCTTTTGCTTTTCTGGCTATAGTTTTTACAGCGCTTACTATCTCGTAGCGGCTTCCATAATCTATGGCCAAATTTAAAGTAATATTTGAATTTACGGATGTACTTTCTATTACTTCATCAAACTTTAATTTTAATTTTTTAGGAATACGATCTCGCCTTCCGATAATACGTAACCTTACACCCCTTTTATTTAACTCCGGCTCATTTTTTTTTAAGAAAACACCGAAATAATTCATCAGCATGTCTACTTCTTTCTTGGGCCTATTCCAATTTTCAGTCGAGAAAGCAAATATTGTCAATACCTTTACCCCTAAATCCAGGGCCGCGCGCATTATCTCCTTTACTCGTAGCGCCCCCTCCCGATGCCCCAAACTGCGAGGCAGATGATGCTCCTTGGCCCAGCGGCCATTACCATCCATTATAATTGCGATATGCTTAGGAACCATATTTTCGAGCGTTTTATTTTCTTATTTTAGTCTCTATTCTAACAAAATGGGGGATTAGTATCCCCCTTGGTAAAACTTCATTTACGCCTAGCTAGGATTAACAGCTGTTGCGCTCATTGCACAACTAGGATATCAACTAAAACATAGACAGTCCCTACCTTTTTTTCCTGTTCGGGTTTTTTATAAGCGCTTCTTTTAAATTTTCTTCCAGCGTATCTTTAAGCATACTCAATTTCTCTAGCTCTTCATTTGCGCTTTTCGCGTCTGACTGTTCTTTGACTAAAAACTTCTTAGTTTCCTCGTGCGCTTTTTTTTCTTTTTCAAACTGGGCCGCCATTTGTTTATTATTACTTTCTAAGACGACTTTTTCTTTTACGTAATTTATATTTTGCTCTTCAAGCTCCATGCGCTTTCTTAGCTCGGCCTTCCAATCTCTTTCATATTCTAACGATTTTTTGGTTGAACCGACAACCGCAAAGAAAAATATAAGACAAAGAATACTTATGATTAAAATTATACGATTTTTAAGTGTCTCATCAATCATTCATTGACCTTTCTATAAGCCAGAAGGCGATGGTTTGGCAACCGATAGCCAAAGCCATCACTCATGTAAGTCAATATTACTTTTCCCTATTATTTAAATGGGAAAAGTTTAACAAAAACCTCAAAAATTATTTAAGATTTTCTTCCGAAAAAGATCCTAATACTCCCTGAAAACTATTATCTTTACTAACCTTGCTCATCTTGGGTAAAACAACAATTTCTACCCTGCGATTTGATTGCCGTCCATCCTTACTATCATTGGAAGCGACGGGACGAAATTCTCCGTATCCGATAGCTGAAATTCTCCTACCGCTAACACCTTTTTTATCTACCAGGTAATGCAGCACGCTTAACGCCCTTTGCGCGGAAAGCTCCCAATTGGATTTCCATTTTGAAAACCTAATCGGAACATTATCAGTATGCCCTTCAATACCTATATTCATATCAGCAAGGTTCTCTGTAAGCACGCGCGATACTTTATCCAGTGTTTTATAAGCAGAAGTTAATAATTTATCCTTTCCTGACTTAAACAATATATCCGCAACGAAAGTAATAACTAAACCTCTTTCTGCCATCTCAAGACGCACTTCTTTATCAGCGATCTCCTGCCCTAATCTTTGCTCTAATAACCTCTTTGCGGATTCGAGTTCGCTTAATTGTTGATTTAAAGATTCAATTTTTTCAACATTGGATCTTTTGCCTTTTTGAAATATTACGGTACACCCTGCTAAAGATACCACTAAAACAGAGACAAAAAGTACGCTTACTCCCTTTCTTAGCTTATTCTTCATCACTCTCCTCCATGTAAGACCCATCCTTTGAATGTATCGGGATGGTCTATCCTTCTGGATAACTTGATTAAATACCTATAGACTATTCGGTGGGATACCTCCGCTTATTTAAAGCTAATATATCACACCCTTTAAAAAAGTCAAGTAAAAACAAAACCTCTTATCTGACAAACCGTTAAGTATATAAGACCTCCTCCTTTAAAGGTATCAGAAGGGTCTATCCCCGTGGATAAATACCCTTTTTAACAGAAAATAGTCTCTGCGCGCTTTGACCCTACAGATAATATGGTGATTTTTGCCGATATCAAATCTTCTAAGCGCGAAAGATAATCTACGGCATTCTTTGGAAGATCACTAAACTTACGAACCTTACTTGTATCTTTGTTCCATCCCTTAAATGTCTTATAAACCGGGCAAATATTATCCAAAACTTCAAAGTCATGAGGGAATTCGTGAAATATTTTACCCTTATACTTATAACCCGTACATATGGAAATTTCCTTTAAATCATCTAAAACATCCAACTTTGTAACAGCCAATTCGCCTACGCCGCTCAAACTTACGGCATATTTGGCTATTACGGCATCAAACCATCCGCATCTTCTGGGCCTTCCGGTGGTCGCGCCGAATTCTTTTCCTTTTTTTCTTATAAAAGCAGCCAACTCATCATGAAATTCCGTAGGAAAAGGCCCCTGACCTACGCGAGTCGTATAAGCCTTGATTACGCCAATAACCTTATCTATAGCTGTGGGGGCAACTCCTGTGCCATTACATACACCGCCCGCAGTAACATTAGAAGAAGTAACAAACGGATAAGTGCCAAAATCGATATCCAAAAATGTCCCTTGTGCCCCCTCAAAAAGAATAGATTTATTTTTTCTTACTGCTTCCTGCAAAAGGAGGGGAGTATTAGAAACAAACTTAGACATCTTTTTGCCATAATCAAGATATTTAGAATAAATCTCATCGAAATCAAATCCGGAATGGTTATATACTTTCTGAAAGATTTCACTTTTTTCCTTGATATTATCTTTCAACTTCTCTTTAAAGACCTTAGGATTTAATAAATCAATTACCCGTATGCCGCAGCGGGAAATCTTATCACTGTAACACGGGCCTATCCCACGACCGGTTGTTCCGATTTTATGCGCTCTTTTTGACTCACGCAGCTTATCAAGAATGCGATGATACGGCATAATTACATGGCAGAGTTGAGATATCTTCAGCTTATTATCGATAGATATTCCGTTTTTCTTTAAATATTCTAATTCGAATATCAAAGACTCCGGATCAATTACAACTCCGTTAGCAATAACGCATATCTTGCCTTTATGCAATATCCCCGAAGGTATCAGGTGAAAAACAAACTCTTTATCCTCAACCACAACGGTATGACCGGCATTATTACCACCCTGATAACGTACAATATAATCGACACCACTAGATAAAATATCTACTATCTTACCTTTACCTTCATCTCCCCATTGTAATCCTATTAGTACTGTATTCATATTTTTAATCTTGTGGCGTCATTGAAAAAATCTTGCCTGCGACATCCGGATATTTCGCGATAAACAAAAGCTCATCAGTTGTTAAGGGCTTCTGATTATGCACATTCGCATATCGTACAAGATCCAAAACCTTAGTTGCCTCGCGATCATTTTTAAATTCCACTTCCAGTCTGCTGTAAACATTCCTGAAACCCTTTATGCCGCTATATTCTCCGGCAGTAATTTTTCTGCCCGTATCGATTATTTCCGGTTCACCCCTGCCCAGCTCTTCATAATCATAAAGCTCATAGTTACGTCTGTCTTTAAGGGCTCCGTCGGCGTGAATACCTGATTCATGAGCAAAGGCATTTGCCCCTATACCGGGTTGATTTATGGGGATATCTACGCCGAATGCGTATGAAGCATATTTACATATGCGCCAGGCAACCTTTAAATCTATTCTTTCATCAAGAAAATACTTATCTTTAAATCCGTTACCGTATTTTATGGCTAATATTACACTTACTAAATCCGCATTACCGGCCCTCTCGCCCATACCATTTACACAAGTATTAATATAAACATCATGGCCCGTATCAATAACAGCCTTGGCTCCGGAAACAGAATTAGCTATTACTAAACCCAAATCATTATGACAATGTACCTCCAAAGGAAGCTTTACTTTTCTTGCCAAAGTATACATGCGCGTATATATCGTATCGGGTGTATCACAACCCAAGGTGTCGCAATAACGCACACGATCTGCCCCGGCAGCAGCTGCTGCCTGTGAAAATTCAACTAGATAATCTATGCGGGTACGAGATGCATCTTCGGCATTTACACCTATTGTTTTAATTCCCATTTTTTTTGCTTTTTTTACCGCCTTCTGCATGGCATCAATAACACCTTTATGATCCATTTTCCCTTTAAACTTATGCTTTACCATCTGATCAGAAGTCGAAATTGAAAGATTAACGTGTTTTAAACCTGGAACAAATTTAAAAGCAGTTTCGACATCTCCGGTTGTTGCGCGCAACCAACCGTTTAAACGCATAGGGTCAATTATGCCTTTTTTGGCCAACTCCAAATTTGCGCTTAAATAATTAGTCTCATGCCGCGTCACAGGAAAACCGAATTCCGACTGAAATACGCCCATTTCATTTAGATAAATATTCAACATTGTCTTCTCAAGCTTAGATAGACATATGCGGGAGGTCTGAACTCCATCACGATTTGTAACATCTATTATATGAATTCTATTTTTTGTTTTCATCGTATCATCCTTTCTAGTTCTTCCTTTTTTGGTACTTTTAGTGTACTAAAAACCTCTTGGTTATCAATCAAAAATGTCCCGGAAGACATAATATTAAGATCTGAGCTCAATCTAATATTATCCAAAAGAAGTTCCCGTCCCATGCGCGAACCACTGCACTCCTTTATCACAGTAATACTTATACCGGAAGATTCTAAACAATCATCCCACCAAGTACTCTCTATGTTTTTTGCGCGGCAAGAAACATAATCCCAGAATTTATGCGGATATTTATCCATAACACAAACTGACCTTAAATCCTCTTCCATCTCCCGCTGGCCATAAGGAGTAATTACCTTCTCTCTTTCTGTTACACCTAAAAAATGCAGACTAAATTTAAGTTTTGGCTTATCCCTTAAAAAATCTTCCACTAACGATAAAATTCCTCTAGATTCCTTACTAAACAGACTGATAAATAAATCAAGCCTGCCTTTTTTTTTCTCTCTACCGATAAAGAAAGAAACACCTAGCACCGACACATCAAGCAAATATTTACCATCCTTAAGGGTTAAATATTTTTTAAAAGTCGAGAAAATTTCTTTTTTCTCTACCTCTTTTCCTAAAAGATAAGCCGGCAACATTTCAATACCTAATTTTTCAACTAACCGTCTGCCTTTTCGTGTTTCAAAATTTAAATAAGAAATTTTAACTTTCCCAAAGGTATCGTTAAAATAACTAACGGCGTTTTCAATATCACAACTTTTGCATCTTTTTGGCTTAATGATAAGAATGGATACCGGCTCCTCTTTTTTGAATACGCATTTTGAAAGAAGCGTTGCCGCATCTTTACATTTACCCCATGAACCTTTCTTACGACACCCCTTATCAGAAAAACACTCAGGCAAAATAGCTAAAATGCCTTTATCATCTTTTATCTTCTCATCAATTACTATATCCTCTATCTTGTGGCCTACGATCTTGCCGCGTTCTACTTCTAAATCCACCCTACCTAATCTTCTGCCCTGCCAGGTAGGGCGCAATATTATCGTACCCCTTCCCCCTGC
This sequence comes from uncultured bacterium, assembly GCA_913009335.1. Taxonomy (GTDB): domain Bacteria; phylum Omnitrophota; class Gorgyraeia; order Ghiorseimicrobiales; family Ghiorseimicrobiaceae; genus DRER01. The sequence goes on along the minus strand of CAJVXN010000008.1, from coordinate 34,643 downwards.
CTTTTCATCAACATCACCATTATGCCCTGACAATCTATGCCCGGTAACCAAAAGATCAATACCTTCAACTCTTTTAACTAAATCCAGGTCTTCCTCTTCGCTTAAGTGGCTTAATAAAATAATGATATCCGCGCCTTTGGCCCTTAAATCTTTTACAGTTTTATTTGCCGCGGCTTCCGGATCTATATATTTTATCGTAGTTAGTTTTTGCCTGACATCACTGGTTGTTAAAGCAAATACTCCAACCTTAAAATTATTTACCTGTTTTAAGACATAAGGCTCTATATAATCATTTTCAATATTCGCTGAAAGAAAAGTAATACCTTTTTCTTTTATTATATTCTTTAAAAAATCCTCCCCGAAATTAAATTCGTCATCTCCTACAGCCACAGCATCATAATCCATTAACTTTACCGCATCTAAGTTTATAAGTGTGCGTTTCTTATCTAATTCCACAGTTTGGCTATACTCATCCATTGTGCCGCCAGCAAACATTCCTCCGCTATCAAGAAGCAAAACATTACGATTCTTCTTACGCAGCTCTCTAATTTTTGTAGCACGCTTGCTCAATCCTCCTGATATGTTAACCGGACAAGAAGGGCAAAGATAAAGCATGGAATGTGTCTCTCCCGTATAGAGAATTGTAAGTTTTTCGCTCTCCGCAGAACAAAAAGACGCGGAAAATATAATACAGAAAACCGTAAAAATAAACCGATAAATTGAAAATTTTAAACTAGCTATTTTCATAATCTTCATTATCCTTTCCAAATTAATAAAACTGTACCCAGCAGAAAAAATACAAAGGCCGTGGCTATCTTAACCCACCCCAGATACGCACACGCTATCTTTTCAAAACGCAAAGAGCCAAACCCAAAAAAAGATAATATAAAGACAGCAATTAAAGGTACTATAAACATGGCGTTATAAAGTAAAAGATAGAATATTGCGCGAAATTTTAACGCTTCAAACTTTAAAATATACAGAATAGTAGGTAAATATAGCTGCCCCGTGCAAAATAATTCTAGAAGAGAAATAATAAACCCGCAGGATAAGCTGGCAATAATAAGAAGAAATAAACTTTTCTTTTCTTCTTCTCCTTTAGCTAATTCTTCTCTTATGGTGCTTTGAATCTTTCTTTTTATCAAAGACGGCAATTTTATAACTATTTTTTCCGGATTTTTTGTCTTTTTATAAACCCAAAAATCATACAGATTAACCGCGCCCAAAACAAAAGAAAATCCCGCAATAATATAATAGAAAAGGCGTGAAAAATAAGCAAAATTTTCTAAACCCCTTAAAACCTTAAACAGACCGAAACCTATTAATACATACGTCACATATATAGCCAGGATAAATAAACAACCGACAATAAGCATATCTTGTTTTCTATATCCGGCAAAGGTTAAAAAAGAAATAAAAAATACCATTACTGTAAAAGCACAAGGATTTATCCCGTCAATAAATCCGGCACTTAAAATTGTCAAAGAACTAAAATCCGAAAAGCGGTTAATAAATTTTTCCCTGGAAGCTTTAACCTCTGCTGTAACTTCCACTCTTATTACGGGATTCGCCTTATCGCTTGTATAAACATATAGAAACTTAGAAACCTTACCGTTAAAACCGGTAGTATTAAAGTTAAATCTAACTTCCTGCCTTGCCCCGCCTAAAAGCTCTATTTTTCCGCGAGGAGATATAACCTCAAAACACGCGCATCCTAAAGCGGCAACGGTTATCTTAACCGGGACCTGACTATTATTTTGGATAAAGAAACTTTGAGCCAAAACAACGCCTTCATCTACGCGACCTGCATCCAGAGAGTTTGAGTCTAAATCAACAGTAACACCTGACGCATAAACAAAAGAGCTAAAAAACAAAAAAACAACTAAGAAGCATATGCATTTTAACCCGAATCGTGCAATAGACGTGAGAACCGAGACGTAACATATTGGGTTAGATTGCCTTGAAGAAAACGCAGGCATACCTTTATGGTACGGCGAGGCTTTTTGAAAGGTAAGATGGCCTAAGAGGTTACGTCGAATTCCGCGATCTATTGCATAATTCGGGTTTAACTTCATAAAAGTTATAATTTTACCATCTTAACAGACAATATATTCTCTAACTGTTTTATACGGCAAATGACATCATCGGATACCGGACTATCAACATTTAACACAGTGATAGAATTTCCTCCCGGAGTTTTTCTGCCGAAATTCATACCGGCTATATTTATATCATGTTTCCCTAAAAGCATGCCTAAATTCCCGATTATACCAGGCTTATCCAGATTGTTAATAATAAGCATCGGACCCTTAGGTATCGCCTCGATATAAAAATCATCCAGTTTTACTATGCGCATTTCTTTATTGGTAAACAACGTACCACTTACACAATGATTATCCTTATCTGTTTCAGCGGTAATCGTTATCAAATTAGCAAATTCATCTGATTGCGTTGATTTTACCTGACTTACCTTTATTCCTCTCTCTTTAGCAAGCGTTAGCGCATTTACAAAATTAACAGTTTCCTGCAGGCTGGGCGTGAGCAACCCCTTTAACAGGCTAAGAGTTAAAGGAGAACAATCCATTTTGGTTATCTCTCCGTTATACTCAATATTTACCTTAAATAATCTACCTTCAAGAATTTGTCCGGCAAACAGCCCTAATTTTTCGGCCAGGTTTATATAAGGATTGAGCACTTTACATACTTCCGGCTCAAGACAGGGATAATTCGCAGCATTTCTGATAATCCCTTTTAAAAGCGCATCTTTAACTGACTCAGCGATTTCGATTGCCACATTTACCTGCGCTTCTTCTGTAGAGGCACCTAAATGAGGCGTTGCAATTAAATTATCCAACTCTAATAACGAAGAATCAGTAGGAGGCTCTTTCTCAAATACATCTAAAGCCGCAGCTCCGACTTTTTTACTCTTAATCGCGCGAACAAGTGCTTTTTCATCAATAATTCCGCCTCTGGCACAATTAATAATACGCACTCCGTCTTTCATTAAATTAAATTCTTTATCGGATATAATATGCTTTGTCTCCTCGGAAAGAGGGGCATGCACAGTAATATAATCAGCTCTTTTAAACAACTCCTCAGCCTCAACTAATTCAATCCCCAACTCTTCAGCCTTTTCTAATGTCAGATACGGATCACAGGCAATAATTTTCATTCCAAAAGCAAGGGCGCGTTTAGCTACCTCTGTGCCTATTCTACCTAATCCCAATATACCTAAAATCTTACCATAAACTTCTACACCCATAAATTTGGAACGCTTCCACTCGCCTTTCTTCATAGAAGAATCAGCCTGGGGAATATTTCTGGAAAGCGCAAGCATCATACTTACAGTATGTTCACAGGTCGAAATAGTATTACCTGCGGGAGTATTCATAACGATAATACCCCTGCTCGTTGCTGTCTCCAAATCTACGTTATCCAATCCTACGCCTGCCCGCCCTATTACTTTAAGCTTAGAGGCTTTTTCTAAAACATCTTTGGTAACTTTTGTACCGCTCCTGACAATTAAACCATCATAATCACCGATGATTTCTTTTAACTCTTCGGGGCTAAGGCCTGTCTTGATTTCAACTAACAAGCCTTCCTGCCCCTCTAATATTTTTACCCCTTCATCGGCTAATTTATCACTAATTAATACCTTAAGCATATCTTGCTCCTCAATGAACGCATGATTTACGAAAATCTCAGATTTTTGTAAATTATATGCGTGAATTGATCCCGCCAACGGCGGGATACGTCATTTTGAGAATATATCCTCTGCTGCTTTTAAACCTGCACCGACTTGAAATTTATATCCCATACTATCTAAAACTTTTTCAAGAGACGAAATAGCAATTAAAATATCGGATTCTTTTATATAACCCATATGGGCAATACGGATAATCTTACCCTTAAGCTCTGCCTGCCCTCCGGCCACCCAAACCCCATGCTCCGTACGCATAACTTTTACTAATTTTGCACCATCAATATTCTGAGGTAATTTTATTGCCGTAACAGCATCGCTTGCCGCATCAGGAGAAAGAAGCTTAAGCCCCAACGCAAAGACGGCAGCCCGAGTTGCGCAAGCCATCTTCTTATACTTTGCAAACAGATTATCCAAACCATCGGACCTTAATAAATTCAATGCCTCATTTAAAGCAATTACTAAAGGTATTGCCGGAGTAAACGGCGTATCAGATGAATCAAATGCCTTTTTTGCTTTTTTAAAGGAAAAATAATAATTAGGACTCATTGCTTCCTGAGCCATCTTTAATGCTTTTTTACTAACACTTACAAAGGCAAGACCAGGGGGAAGCATAAGTCCTTTTTGAGAGCCGGCAACAACAATGTCTATCCCCCATTTATCTGTCTTAATAGGCATAGCCCCTAATGATGAAATCGCATCAACTATCAAAACAGCATCTGTTTTTGCTACTACCTCGGCAATTCCTTCTATATCATTTACAACACCGGTAGAAGTCTCACAGTGCGTTACAAAAACTGCTTTTATCTTAGGATTCTTTCTAAGTCTTTCCTGTATTACCTCAGGCTCAACTGCTTTTCCCCATTCTACTTCTAAAACATCGCAATTTATACCGTAAGCTTTACAGATTTCAGTCCAGCGCTGGCCAAACTTTCCCCCTTCAATAGTAAGGGCATAATCTGCACTTGATAAAACATTTACAACTGATGCCTCCATTGCGCCCGTGCCTGATGAAGCAAGAATAAAAACATCGTTTTTAGTTTGAAGGATATATTTCAAATTTTCAATTGCCTCGGCAATTATTTTCCTAAAAACATCGGTACGATGATGTATTATGGGCCTTGAAAGCGCGTCTAGCACCTCTGGCGGCAAAGGTGTCGGACCGGGTGTTAACAAATAACTTTTTTTCATATCAATGAAGCCATAACTTATGAAAGCCACAGGCTGAACATAAGTTGTTTGGCTGAATTGACTCCGATAGTTACCAGAAAATTTATTCTAAATTTTCACAGTGCTTTACTATTGGAGTACTTCCTCATTTATTTCTTTTTCGAAGCAATTACTTCATCAATTATCCCGTATTTCTTAGCTTCTTGCGAACTCATAAAATAATCCCTATCAGAATCTTTCTTGATTTTTTCCAAACTCTGACCTGTATGTCCGGATAATATTTTCTCCAATGTCTCTCTTAACCTAAGTATCTCATTTGCCTGAATAGATATATCTGATGCTGCGCCTTGTACTCCCCCCCAGGGCTGGTGTATCATAATACGGGAATTAGGAAGCGCATAGCGGCTCCCCTTGGCCCCTGCAGCAAGAAGTAACGCGCCCATACTGGCTGCCTGACCCACGCAATAAGTGCATACCTTAGGCTTTACAAACTGTATAGTATCATAAATTGCGAGTCCGGAAGTTACTGATCCCCCCGGAGAATTAATATAAATACTTATATCTTTATTGACATCCTCCATCTGAAGAAATAGCATCTGCGCTATTACTAAATTCGCTACTGTATCATCAATAGGAGTGCCGATAAAAATAATGCGATCTTTTAATAACCTTGAATAAATATCATAAGCACGTTCAAAACCACGGCTTGTCTGCTCTACAACCATGGGAATTAATACTTGCCCTGCTTCTGTCTGGTGACTCTGTGAATTTATCTGCATATCTACCTCCCTCGACTCGCTTCGCTCGCTCAGGATACTTCTAGTCGAAGTACCAAGCGGAGTCAAAGCACTCCTTTTTTATTCTGACCATTTCGCTTCTTTAAGTAATAATTCCATTACCTTGGATGTACCCTGCTTACTATCTACTTCAATATTTTCCAGGCTTGCTATTTTGTCTAAAATAAAATAGACTTTAATATCTTTTGCTACTGCCTCACGCAGACCTTTATCCGATTCTTTCTTCTTCTTTTGGATATCTTCCGGATTAATTCCCTGCTTTGCCATCTGGTAATCCAACATCTTTATTCTCTCAGCGTATTCGCGCTCAATGATAGAAGGAGGTACATCTAACTCTGAATTATCAACAAGATAATCTACCACCTGTGCCTCATGACTACGCCTGGCATTTTCCGAAAGGCTAATAAATAGCTGATTTTTTACTACTTCTTTAAAATTCGAAAGCGCAGGATACCCCATGCTTTTAGCGAAATTATCATCGAGTGCATCAGCCTTTCTTTCCTTCTTTATATTATCAAGGGCTTCATTTATCTTATCCTCCCCTACTTCACTTTTTTCTCTTTTTATTTTTATACCTTTATATTTATTGATTTTAACTTCCGGCCTCACCTCGACTACCGCCTTAAAAGAAAAACTATCATTTTTTAAATCAACATCAGTTATCTCGGGATGATTAATAACAGCAATATTCTCACCATCGACTGCCTGCTTATATAACTCTTCGAGTAATCCCTGCATGACGCTGGATTTAGCCTCCTCATGAAACCTTTGTTTTATTATATCCCGAGGCACTTTGCCGGGCCTAAATCCCGAAATTTTCGCTTCTTTACCTATCTGAGTATAAACTTCTTCATACTTTTTTTCTACTATTTCTTTACCTGCTTGAATGTTTAATTCTACCTTAGATTTACCGATTTTTTTTACTGTTGTATTCACTTGACTACCTTTCTTTTTACATTCTAAACTTCTCACCCAAATATATTTTCCTGACCTCAGGATTACTAATCAAATCCTCTGCTGTCCCATAAATAAGTATACGTCCTTCATTAATCAAATAGGCCCTATCGGTTATAGAAAGAGTTTCTCTTACATTATGATCGGTAAGTAATATCCCTATACCTTTTTTCTTTAGTTCTTTTATAATCTGCTGCGCTTCGTTAACAACAATAGGGTCTATCCCTGAAAACGGTTCATCCAAAAGGATAAAAGAAGGATTGGTAACAAGGGCCCTTGTTATCTCCAGCCTTCTGCGCTCTCCCCCTGAAAGCATATAGGCTTTTTTATTAGCCAAATGCTCAATATTTAATTCTTTTAACAGATTTTTTAATCTTAACCTTCTCTCTCGCGGAGAAAGCTTGATTGTCTCTAGAATACTCATTATATTCTGCCGGACGGTAAGTTTTCTGAAAACTGAAGCATCCTGGGCAAGGTAACCTATGCCGAATCGAGAACGTTTATGTATAGGGAACTTGGTAATATCCTCCTTATCGAAAATTATTTTTCCTTTCTCCGGACGTATTAATCCTACAATCATATAAAAAGTCGTTGTTTTGCCTGCGCCGTTTGGCCCTAGCAAACCTACGATCTCGCCCCTTTTTACTACGATATCAACCCCATCAACAACACGGTGGCCATCATAAGACTTAACTAAACCCTTAGTTTCTAAAAGATGCATTTTAATGAGACCATAACTTACAACGCGTAAGCGATGTAAGTTATTTGGTCGAATTAATCCCGCCGAGTGTGTCAAAATTATCGCAAGAAAATTTTGACACATCATTCGAGGCGAGACACTTTAATTATACGATTTTCACTATTAAGCCAAAAGGCAATGGTTTGGCAACCGATAGCCAAAGCCATAAGCCAGAAGGCAATGGTTTGGCAACCGATAGCCAAAGCCATTCCCCTACTCCATAAAACTCATTGAAGAGTTGGAATAAATAATAAGCCGGGGCCTGCCGGTCAATACGATTCTTTTATCTTTTGCCGTATACACGGCTTCCTGACTATAAGTAGTATTTTCACCATTTATAATCTTGACGTTTCCGTAAGATTCTACCTTTTCAATTTGCTTGCCTTCCATATCAAAGGTTACAACCATTTTATCGGCATGTATCTGACCCTGCGAATGTATAACCTTCACATTTTTAATAAAAGTGGCGATTTGCTTTTCATAATCTACATCTAATGATCCATCACAGGTAATCGTAACAGGCTGTGACTCTTTTTTATCACTTTGCCCTATCTCACTGGGGGTTAATGAAAAATCAGTATCCTTCATATCTACTCTTATGTCTCTATTTAATCTAACTTTTTTTAAACTGGGTTTTGCCTCAATCCCTTTACCTGAAACTTTAATATTTTCTTTGGTTATATCAACAACATCCTCCGTAGTTACTTTTTGACTCTCTTGATTCCAATCAAGGGAATCCGTGACTAATCTTGCGCCGCTTTCAGTCGTAACTACAACATTATCCTCCAGGTGTATTGTTCCTTCGGCTTTATTATATGCGCCGGTATCTGCGGTAAGATCAACGTTATCTTCTTCACCATAAACGCGAGCATTAATATCTTCCAGCCTAACGGTATCTCCAAAAATATCCGCCGACTTTCCCTTCACATTCCATGTTTTTTTACCCTTGTCTCCAAAACCGGATAAATCGAATTCAAGAATCTGCTGATTGGAACTATCATCAACATCTATAACATCCTGACTTGCCTGTGCCCAATAGGGTATCCCAATGCCAAATGCAACTAAAAAAAATAAAGATATGAAAATAAGTAATTTTCTCATACAGACAGCATTCTCTCAATTGAGCGCATGGCCCTTTTACGCACCTCTTGCGAAACTTTTACCTCTTCTTTTAAATCCTGCAAGGACCAAAGTATTTTTTCCAAATTTATCTTTTTCATATTCGGACACACCGCCAACTCTGAAGCCGGATAAAATTCCTTTTGCGGATTATCCTGCTTTAGCCTATGAATTATACCTACCTCTGTTCCGATAATAAATTCTTTTCCTTCTGATTCTGCCGCATATTTACACATTTTACCTGTAGAAAGTACCTCATCTGCCAAAGCTATAACCTCCGGGGTACATTCCGGATGTATGAGAACCCTTGCCTTAGGATGCTGCCGAATCTTCTTTATGATGTCTTCCGGTAATATCTTAACATGTGTAGGGCAATACCCATCCCAGGAAATAAGACGCCTGCCGGTTTTTTTAGAGACATAGTCTGCTAAATATTTATCCGGGACAAAAATAATCTCCTCTTCTTTCAGCTTTGACACTAAGGCTACGGCATTAGTTGAAGTACAACAAACATCTAGTTCTGCTTTAACTTCTGCGGATGTATTTACATATCCTACAATTATTGCCTTAGGGTGTCGATTCTTAAGCTCGATTAGATCTTTGACGTTTATCATATTCGCCATAGGGCAACCGGCCTTTGAATCCGGAATCAACACTGTTTTATCCGCACAAAGAATCGAAGCAGTCTCTGCCATAAAATGCACACCGCAGAAAACAACTATATCAGCATCAGTTTCGGATGCAATACGGCTTAGCTCCAGAGAATCCCCTCTAAAATCAGCTATATCTTGTACTTCCGGCAACTGATAGTTATGTGCTAATATTATAGCGTTTCTTTCTTTTTTTAATCTTTGTATCTCTTGTGTAATATCTTGCATGACTCACTTAAAATCAACTTCTATGCATATTGAAGCTATTTACCAGAAAACCTTAACCTTTTATAGCTGACAAAGACTCAACAATTATCCCTCCGCCGAGCACTACATCTTTAGAATAAAAAACAACGGATTGTCCCGGAGTTACTGCCTTAGCAGGCTTATTAAATTCCACTCTTACGCTACCCTTCTTAATGGGAATCAGGCGGGATTTGATTGCCCGATGATTATACCTAATTTTTGCCTTTATGGCAATTGTTTTTTTAAGAAAGGGAATACTTAAGAAATTTAGGCTTTCTGCGATAAGTCCTTGAGAATATGTATGTTTCCTCTCTCCTAAAACAATAGTATTCTTTGAGTTATCGATTTTTACTACGTAAAGCGGCTCACCCTTGCCTCCTACCAGGGCCTTTCTCTGTCCGATAGTATAAAAAGGTATGCCTTTATGCTCTCCCAGCTTTCTGCCGTCTATATGAACAATGGGCCCGGGTAATATCTTCACGCCTGCGTTACGTAAAAGATACTCGCGATAATCTCCATCCGGCACAAAGCATATATCCTGACTCCCGGGTTTATCCGATACAGGAAGCTTAAAATTCCTGGCCATTAAACGAACCTCACTCTTTGTATAGTTACCTAAGGGAAAAAGTAAAAAAGGAAGGATCTCTTTCCTTATTGAGTAAAGGAAATAAGATTGGTCCTTATTATTATCTTTACCTTTTTTTAGAAAATATTTTTTCCTAATACGGCTCTTGGTTACTTTCGCATAATGCCCCGTGGCAAGATAATCGCATGAAAGTTCTTTTGCTTTCTTAAAAAGGCTCTCAAATTTCAGAAATTGGTTGCAGCGGATACAGGGATTAGGGGTCCTGCCGGATAAATACTCTGCGATAAAATTATTAATTACGCGCTCTTTTAAAATCTTACCAAAATTTAAAACATAATGCTTGATACCGAGAATATTAGCTATTTTCCTTGCGTCTTCAATACCCGATAAATCGCAACAGGATGGACTTTTTCTACTTTTTAACCCTACATCTCCTTCACCTAGGTTAAAACACATTGTGGCGCCGATAACTTCATACCCTTTTTTCTTTAAAAGGGCAGCTGTTACCGCCGAATCTACCCCCCCTGACATAGCTATCATTACCCGCTTTGTTTTTTTCATGCTTAGAAATTCAGCCCTTTCGTTAAAAGATATTACGAAAGTCTATCCCTCTAGATTAAATGCTGTTAGTTTTTCATTCATTTTTCAAGACTAATTACGTCTCCGGATAAAACCTTATTGATGAAACCGTTATCTTGCCTTATCAAAAGCACACCTTCCATGTCAATATCTTTTGCCTCACCCTCTATAAATCTATTGTTATAATATACATTTATACGTTTTCCCAAAACAAGAGATTGCGCTTTCCATTTCTTTCGTATCAAAGCAAAACCGTCTTTCTTTAAAATAAAATAGTTTTCCTCAATTGAACGTAAGATTTCCTTTGCCAATTCTATCCGGGAAACTTCCTTGTTTATTTCTGCCCTTAAAGACGTACTACCTTTAAAAAGAAGGCTCTTAGGAGAATTTACATTAATACCTATTCCTATATTAACAAACTTTATCCTATCAGTTTCCGCGTCCAGTTCTGTTAATATCCCGGCAACTTTTTTGGAGTTAATTATTATATCATTTGGCCACTTTATCAGAGATGATATCCCTGTTATTTTTTTTATTGCCTCATTAATGCTTACTGCTGCCATCAGCGTAAGCTTGGGAGACTCCTGAGGCAAAAATTGCGGCCTAAGCAAGAAGGATAAATAAATTCCTTTGGCTTTCGGAGAAAACCATTCTCTTCCCAACCTTCCCCTGCCTTTTGTCTGCTGCTCTGCGAATACCACCGTACCTTCGGGATAACCTTTTACACCTAAATCAAAGGAAATATCCATAGTCGAATTTACTGTTTTATAATAAAAAATCTTTTTCCCGATAATCTTCGTCTTAAGATGATAAGATATTTCTTCAGGCAATAATTTATCAGGGATAGATAAAAGCCTATAACCTAAATGAGGCACTGCTTCAATAACATAACCTGTATTGCGTAAATTTGCTATATGCTTCCAAACCGCGCTTCTTGAAATTGACAGACTCTTACTTATGTCTTCACCAGAGACAAAACCATTATACGATTTAAGAAACAGTAAAACTTTTTTTACCATTTTATTATTTTCCTTCGTAGAGAGGAGACATGCGGCGCAGTTTATCCACGATTTTCGGCAAATGCTCGATTAAATAATCAATGTGCTTCTCTTTTGTCCATCTGCCAAAAGTTACGCGTAATGAGCCGTGAGCTAATTCATGAGGCAGGCCTATAGCCAATAAAACATGTGACGGCTCAAGCAAGCTTGAGGTGCATGCCGAACCCGTAGATGCGGCAATGCCCATCATATCAAGGTTTAAAAGAATAGATTCACCTTCAATAAAAGCAAACGTGAAGTTAACATTATTCGGGAGCCTGCTCGCGGAATGGCCGTTTAAATAAGAATCATCTATTATTTCGGGAATCTCTTTTATCAACCTATCCCGAAGAGACGACTGAAACTTAGCTTCCTTATCCATACGATTACCGGCTAACTCTATTGCTTTTCCTAAACCGACAATACCGGAAACATTCGAAGTAGAGGCGCGCCTGCCGCGTTCCTGATCTCCACCGTAAAGATAAGGCGAAACCTTTGTGCCTTTACGAATATAAATAGCCCCCACACCCTTGGGCCCATAAAATTTATGCGCAGAAAGTGATAATAAGTTAACACCCAGCTCATTAACTTTTACTGGAATATGCCCCACAGTCTGAACAGCATCCGAATGCATATAAACACCGCACTCGCAAGCTATCTTTGAAATCTCTTCGATCGGCTCAATTGTACCAATTTCATTATTAGCATGCATGACGGTAATAAGAATAGTATCCTTGGATATTGCTTTTTTTACGTCAACAGGATCAACTAACCCTGTCTTGTCTACGGGTAAATAAGTAATCTTATATCCGTGTTTTTCTAAGAATTTACAAGCCTCAAGTACAGCATGATGTTCAATGCTGGATGTAATAATATGTTTACCTTTATGGGATAGCTTATCAGCTACCCCAAAGATTGCCGCATTATCAGCCTCTGTCCCTCCGGAAGTAAAAACAATCTCATCAGTTTTTGCTCCCAAAAATAATGCGAGCTTCTCTCTCGCATCCTCCATTGCGCGTCTTGCCTCCTGGCCAAAGCCATGTATACTGGAAGGGTTACCGAAGATATCGGTAAAAAAAGGCTTCATCGCTTCAACTACTTCAGAATCAGTAGGTGTAGTGGCGGCATAATCTAAATATATTCTTTTCATAACCATTCCTTACTCTGTTGAGGTCAGACCTCAACAATTATAGCCTCATTCATACTTCCTAACCTATAACCTTCAAGATCAAAAGTGATATAATTATATCCTAATTTCTTCAATTTGTTAACAATTTTTATATTATCCAACTTGATTAAGCGATTAATTTCTTTCTGAGGCACTTCAATACGCGCGAGACTATCATAGTGCCTTACCCTTACCTGCGAAAAACCTAACCCCCTTAGAAAAGTCTCAGCTTTATCAACGCGTTTAAGCGCATCATTTGTAATGCGTAAATCATACGGGAAACGCGATGCGAGACAAGCTAAAGACGGCAGGCCCCAACTAGATAAACATAATTCTTTAGAAATTTGTCTTATTTCTTTCTTGGTCAGCTTTGCCTCAAATAACGGAGAGCGTACCTTATATTTATCCCTGGCCTTGCTTCCCGGACGATAGTCCAGCCGGTCATCAAAATTTGAACCATCAACAACATATTTTAAATTATGCTGTCTGGCAATACGGGTTAATTTGGAAAAAAGTTCATCCTTACAATAATAGCAGCGGTTTTGAGGATTTTTTGAAAACTTAGGATTACTCAATTCATTTGTTTTAATCCTAAGGTATTTTACCCTATGCTGCTTTGCAAAATTCTTTGCGGTTTCTTTCTCAGATTTTGTATAAGTAGAAGATTCGGCAATCACAGCCAGAACATTATCTCCTAAAATATCCTTAGCGATTTTAAGCAGTAAAGAACTATCCACTCCCCCGGAATAAGCAACCAATACCGATTGCATATTAAGAATTATTTTTTTTAAGTTCTCTAATTTATTTTTAAGCTGATAATTCATAGTATTTGACAATAAACACTTAGGCTATCTATCTTATTAACTATTGATATTTTTAATGGGGCAGTTTAGTGTCGTACCCAGGACTACATACTGCAACCTTCTTTACAGTGTGCGATAGGACGCAGCATATATTTAATTGTAATATGCATATTACCCTCCTTTCTTCAATCTAAACCGTATTCGAGCTTCCACACCTTAGACATGTTATAAAAGACTTTAAATTGATTCTGATTATCTTTTTTATTTTTAACAGAACAATATTGTGGCACAGGCATTCTCCACAAACAATCATTTTTTACCTCTACATTCCGATATCGATTTATAAAAAACTTACCATAGTCTTTTATTGGCTGCATACGCATATCACCAAGAATTATAAGCTTCGCATTTTCCATTTTTTGAACAAATTCGACAATTTTTTTAATCTTCTCCATATCATTTAGATGAAAACTTTGACCATGATTTTTAAAAAAGCTAATTCCTAATGTGCACTTTTTAAAGCAACTAATTACCATGCGCAACTCTTTAATAGAAGGCAAGTTATAAAACTCATAATAAAAATGTAGGTTATATTTTCTAGAAAATATTTTTTTAATATAACTGAAATCTATTTTATTAAATCGCTGTAAATCAAAAAAATCCCCCATTATAAAGATTTCTTGGATTTTCCCATCCTCTTCACACTTTAATATATCATTTACAATAAATTCGGGATCCCGTATTAAAAGCTGCTTTCTTCTACATATTTCTAGCTGGTTATTCTTGCCACCATAACACCATGCACAATCATAAAGACATCCTCGTAGCGTAGGAATGAAATGAGGATTATTGATTTTAATACTATTTTTATAACTCGGAAACCAATCTAAAGACAAACTATCGATTGAATTAAATTCATCCTTAGTTGTTGAATAAGAATGCTGAGTTTTAATTCTACGGGAGATAATATTGGGAATCTTATCTATCGGCCTATTAAATAATAAATTATGAACAAGCTCCTTGAAAGGTCTTTCCGAATCTCCAACTACAATATAATCGATATCAAATATTCCTATAATTACACTCGAGAGAATTGTAGCCGTATATCCCCCTATGATTATTTTTATTTTTTTATTAATGGATTTAATCTTACTGGCTAACTCTTCAATTTTTTTCAAATGGAAATACCCATGTAGATCCATTGCCACAATCTTAGTGGATAATAATAATTCTTTTGATAATTCATAATCATAAATTCCTTTAATATTTAGATTTAATGAATTCATTAAGCCTATAACACCCATAGGTATTATATAATCATCTTTGGTAACAGTCGGATGAACATACAAAGTATCAATTTGCATAACTTAACTAGTAGTTTTATTAAGTTGTCTTTCTTTTATCCAGGAATATAAGACCGGAACCAATATTAAATTAGAAAGCGTAGCAGTTATCAAACCTCCCACAGTAGGAGCTGCCATAGGCTTCATAATTTCAGAACCTGTACCCGTGGATAACATTACCGGCATAAGAGCGATAATTGTAGTCACTGTCGTCATCATTGCAGGCCTTACCCTTAAAATCCCCCCCTCAATAACCGTTGCGCGTATTTCATCAATTGTCTTAGGAACCTTTTTCTTGAACAAATCATCAAGGGTTGATAGAAGCACGACCGCATTATCCGTAGCTACTCCAAAAAGGGCAATAAATCCTACCCAGACAGCGGTTGAAAATCTAAATCCCAAAATAAATAAAAGAAAAATCCCTCCCATGAGAGATACGGGAAGTCCGGTAGCAATAATAGCAAGAGAGCTGAAATTATTAAATGCCATATAGAGAATAATTAAAATTACACTCAAGGCAATAATCAAAGAAGGAATTAATTTCTTGCGCGATTCCATCTCGGATTCAAACTGCCCCGACCAACTGATAAAATATCCCGATGGAAGTTTTAGCTCTCCGCTTTTTATTTTAGCGTTAACTGCTTCTTGCGCGTTCTTGACAAAATCTACCAAACCCACCTTTTCTTGGTTTACGTTAACAAACACCCTGGCATAAGTAAGTGTATCTTCAGAATTAATAACCGCAGGACCCAGAACTTTCTTAAGTTCGGCGAGTTGGGCCAAAGGGATATGCTCACCACCTGGAGTAGGAACAAATATCCTTTCAAGCGCCTCAGGGCTATCGCGTAGCTCTCTTAAATATCTTACCCTCACGGGATATCTCTCTCTCCCCTCAACAGTAGTTGTTAAATTCATCCCGCCAATGGCTGTCATTATTATATGTTGTATGTCACCTACCTTTACTCCGTAGCGGGCCGCTTCTTCTCTATTAATATCAATTTCAAAATAAGGCCTATCGGATGAACGCTCAGCAAAAGGGCTCACCGCCCCTTTAACGCCCTTTATAATATTCTCAATCTGAATTCCAATATCAACTGTCTTTTCTAAATCCGCGCCAAATACCTTAATCCCTACCGGCGTCTGAATACCGGTAGCTAACATATCAATCCTATTTCTAATTGGCTGGGTCATTATCGGACTTACTCCCGGCATCTTGGTTTTATCCTGTATTTCTTTTATGAGTTTTTCCCGGCTCATACCGCGCCGCCAGAACTTTTTATCTTTTAAATGTATTATGGTTTCAATCATAGTTACAGGCGCGGGATCAGTCGCGGTTTCCGCCCTGCCTAATTTTCCTACGACCCACTCTACTTCATCGGGAAATTCATTTTTAATAATAATATCCTGTTTTTGCATCACATCCATTACTTGAGTAAGTGATGCTCCGGGTAAAAGAACCGGCATAAACAAAAGATCTCCTTCATTTAACGGAGGCATAAATTCTTGTTTCATGATTGAGCCAAGAAACACCCCTAAAATAACAACAGCTAAGGAAATCAGAAATATAGGTTTTTTATTCTTTAATCCCCAGTTAAGCATTGGTTTATATCTAGAATGTAAAATCTTAGCTGTTTTATTTTCCTCAACAGGCTTTAATTTCCCGCGCAGAAGATAATAACAAAGCGTAGGAAGAAGTGTTAAAGCGATAATTGCGGCCCCGAACATGGCAAAGGTCTTGGTAAATGCCAAAGGAGTAAACATACGTCCCGCCTGTCCGGTCAAGACAAAGACCGGCAAAAATCCTATGATAGTAGTCAAAAGCGCAAAGATAACAGGTCTGCCTACTTCAGATGATGCTTTAATACAGATATCCAATCGCGCGCTTGGCTCAATCTTAACAGAATTCGTATTCTTTTGATGCTCGGATAATTTCCGGTAAACATTCTCAACCAAAACACATCCCGAATCAACCATAACGCCTATTGCAATGGCAATACCGCCTAGAGACATAATATTCGCGTCAACCCCCATCTGCCTCATTAAGATAAAGGCAATTAAAACCCCTATGGGTAAAACGCACGCTATAATTAGACTGCCCGCAAAATGCAAAAGAAATACCACTATTACAAATACCGTAATGATAACTTCCTGCGATAACGCGCTTCTTAACGTATCTATGGCGCGCAAAATAAGCCCTGTCCTGTCATAGAAAGGCACAATGCGTACGCCTGTCGGCAGGCCTACGGATAATTCGTTTATTTTTTCTTTTACGCGCTCAATGACTTTTAACGGATTTTCACCAAAGCGCATAAGGACTACTCCTCCTGTTACCTCAACACCTTCTTTATCTAAAGCGCTCCTGCGGAATTCAGGGCCAATACTTACATTAGCAAGATTTTTAACATAAACAGGAACCCCATCTTTAGCATCAACCACAATATTTTCAATATCAGAGATAGTTTTTATAAAGCCTATACCCCGCACAACAAACTCTACTGCCCCCTCTTCAAAAACTTTGGCCCCCACATCAATATTTGATTTCTCAACCGCGCCTAATAATTGATGCAGCTTAATATCATAGGCTATTAATTTATTCGGGTCTACATCTATCTGGTATTGTTTTACGTAGCCGCCAACCGAGGCAACCTCAGATACTCCCTCCACGGCATTTAACTGATACCGAACATACCAATCCTGGACAGAACGCAATTTTGACAGGTCATGCTTAGAGGCGACTAAAGGTGTTTCATCTTTAGGGCATTTACCGGATTTCGCGTAAGCTATCTGCGGATGTTTAGCGCAATAAAATCCATTCTCCACTGTATACCAAAAAATCTGCCCTAAAGCAGTCGCATCAGGGCCTAATGTAACACTAGCTCCGGAGGGTATATCCCGCTTCGCAAAATCTAATCTTTCTAAAACACGTGTTCTTGCCCAGTAAAAATCTGTACCGTCCTGAAAAATCATATTCACCAGGCCGAAGCCAAAGGCGCTCGTTGAACGTACTACTTTCACCTTTGGTACACCCATAAGCCCGGTAGTCAATGGATAGATTACCTGATCCTCTATATCCTTCGGGCTTCTCCCAGGCCAATCCGCGTAAACTAGAATCTGAAGTTCCCCTATATCAGGTATGGCATCAACAGGGACGCCTTTCATCGAAGAAATTCCCCAAACGATAAGCAAGGAAAAAACAGCAATAACTAAAAAACGATTTTTAAGACAAATTTCTATTATTTTTTTAACCATGACTTAGTGCTGGTATCCTACGGGAGAAATTAATTCTTCTTCGGCCCCCCCTAACGCTCCTCCATAGATAGAGACAGCAACTCCTGATAGCTGACTCTGAGAGTCGATTAGAAAATTCGCTTTCGTAACTACCACCTCTCCTGGATTTAAACCTTTTAAGACCGGGTAAAAGGCAACTTTTTCCCCGTCTATAACTGCTGTTGCCAGAGGCCCAATATGGATAATCCTGCCTTCGTAATTACCCTTGCCTTTATCCAGCCAAACAATCCTACGCCTACCCGTATCCAGTACCGCCTCTTTTGCTATAGCTAAAACTTCCGTCTCACCCTTTGCGTCCCTGTACATGCTTTGTATCATAATATCAACATACATTTCCGGCTTTAATTTTAATCCGGAATTATCTACTTGCGCGCGGAAACGCAGGGTACGTTTTCGTGAATCAATGACTGGATTAACAGATACTATAACTCCCTCGAATTCTTCACCGGGAAAGGCCTGCGTCGTAACTAAAACTTTCTCTCCTATCTTTACCCAGGATAATTCATATTCATACACATCACCGTATATCCACATTTCTTCTTCCGGTAAAATCAAGCTGCTTTGAATTTCACCTTTTAATTCTAATTTTTTAATCTGCTCATCACTCATCCCCAAAAGTTTTAATTTCCTTTTGGCGGATTTAAATAAACTTTCTGCGCGTTCTTTTATCTCTAAAACTAAAGTATTCTCAATTTTCCTGCGCGATTTAAGAGCAGAGAGATATTCCTCCTGGGCAATAGCGAGATCAGGGTCATAGGCAACTTTTCCTACTGTACGTATTTCTTTAAAAAGATGCTGCTTTTTAACGGCTTGAGTTTCAACACCTGCTAAAACAAGCTGTTCTTTCTTTATTTTTACACGGGAAACCACTCCTTTAAGTTTATCAGCCTCATCTTTAGAAAGTTCCCTTAACGGCGCTGCGCAAATAGGACAATTTTCTCTTACTCCTTTTATCGTAAACGTATGCTCTCCGCAGATACATCCTTCGTCAACGCCTTCCTTATCACAACCCGGACAGCTGCCGTCAATCATCCCGCAACCGTAATATACTTCCTCTTTCTGCTCAACCTCAGGCGCGGAATAAACCGGTATAAAATCCATACCCATTGAATCCTTCATTGGCACAGGCGAAGTTATCGAAGGATCCATTGGATTACGATAATAAATTATCTTTGATATCTGCGATTTTTTCTGTCCCGCTGCCGCCTGTTGAGATTCTTCTTTATAAACAGGTACTAGCGGCATATTACATATTGGACACATTCCGGGCTTATCAGATTTAACATCCGGATGCATGCCACAGGTATAATATGCTATTTCTTGTCCTGCTTCCCCTTTTTGTTTAACAGTGCCTCTATCAATTTTTTTACCAATCTTTAATGCAATAAATAAGCATATAGCCGCAATAATAATAATTATTACTAGACCTTTCTTTTTCATCAAAAATTCCCTCCTACTGCCCTCTCTAACAAGGCAAATGTTTTCGCATAATCAGCTCTTGCCTTATAATAAGCAAGCCTTACCTTAAGAAGCATTCTCTCACTATCCAACCAATTAATAAAATCTGTTCTGCCGGACTCATATGCTGTTCTCGTTGATTCATATGCCTGATTCGTCTGAGGAATGAATGCGGTTTCATATAAACTTACAATATCGCTATACGTAACCAATTTGAAATATAAATCATTGAGTTCATACTCAACTTCATTTTGTTTATTTTTTAAATTTTCAACGGCAGCAGTAAGCTTAGCCTTTTTTTCCTTAAATCCCGCGTTTAGTTTAGTCCGCCATATAGGAAGATTAACTGAAAAGGTTGCCCCCCAGGCATCTTCCCCATCGTTAGCTTGAGTTGTATGCCCTCCCTCAACATTAATATAATTAAAACCCAAAGTAAAATCAGGCAGAAAATCAAACATGGCTAAGACTTTACCAAATTTAGCCTTATCTACACCGTATCGTAAAACATTTATTTCCTGGCGATTTGCAAAAGTTATCTGTTTTAATGCCTTGCTATCCAGGTCTACTTCCTGCAGCTTAATTTCCTTAATTTTAGCTAGTGACGAGTTAATCGGCCGGTTAAGAAGACTGTTCATCTTCGCAGTAAGGGCCCGGCGCCTCTGCTTTAATAACAATAATTTATCAATTAGGTTTGTTATTTCAACTTCAACTTTTAATACCTCACTTTGCGGTTTTAGATTCGTTTCATATTTTCGTTGTAATATCTTTGCCGAATTAATTAATATATTCTTTTCTTCCTCTGTAATCTCAATGGCTCTATCTACCCAATATAAA
Organism: uncultured bacterium; assembly: GCA_913009335.1. GTDB lineage: Bacteria > Omnitrophota > Gorgyraeia > Ghiorseimicrobiales > Ghiorseimicrobiaceae > DRER01. The sequence continues at coordinate 14,172 of CAJVXN010000008.1, read as the reverse complement.
TCATAAAAAACTATCCTCACATCTTTAATCAACTCTTGCTTTTCTGCTTCATAGATTTGACGAGATTGCTCTGCCTGCTTCTGCTGGACTTTACCCTTCAGAGAAAGCTTTCCGGGAAAAGGAATTTTTTGGGAAATACTAAATTTTTCTTTTTGAGGGCCGACTCTTGTTTCAATATTTTTGCCGAAAAAACCATACGTAAATATGGGATCCGGCAAAGTAGTTACTTGTTTTGTTTTTTCACCTTCCGCGGCCCAGACAGCCTCATATGCTTTTATCTTAGGATTATTCTTGAGTGCTTCTTTAATAATAACATCAAGATTTATAAAATCCTGCGCATAACATATAGAAAAACCTAACGTAACTAACAATGCAATAATAAATAATATTTTTTTAAATTTCATCCTTCGTCCTCCGTAAGGATTAAAACATCATTAACCCTTCTATCACTAATAGAAGTCAATATTATCTTTTCTTTTTCTAAAATGGGTCCACATAATATTCCGTAAGTAAGAAAAGTTTAATAAAAATAACCAATGCTACTATTTTACCCCGTAAGAAAAACTGACGCAACAAGTTTTTATCTTAATGTTTTTATCTTAAGTAAACGGTTGAGGCCAGACCTCAACCGTTTTATACGAGCTTGCGGACATAAATATCCTTTAAAATATCCCCATCCAGTGCAATTTGGGTATGACCCACTTGCAATACATAAGAAGGCTTGGTCTGATGAAGGATTATTTCGGCCCCGGGGAGTATACCTAAAGAAGCAAGCCTATCTAAACGATGATAATGAGTAGAAGTAATGTATGCCACCTTGCTGCGGGATCCGGCGAACAGTTTTGAAAGAGGCATAACCACACTTTCAAGATTTGAGTTTGCTTTAGCACAACATGAACCTAAAGGGATGCTGCGGCCATGAGGGCATTCTTTAGGATGCCCCAGAAGTGTGCATATCGCATCAGCCAGCTCATGGTGGATTATATGCTCAAAATTACAGGCATTGCTTTCAATCTGATGCGGAGAAATCGCCAAGACATCCGTCATTAAACGCTCGGCCAATCTATGTCCGCGGATAACCTGCGAAGCTAAAATCTCTCCTTTTTCACTGAATTTAACGCTAACTTGCCTACCGACGGTTAAAGCTTTACCTTTTTTAATATAGCCTGCTTTTTCAATTTCAAGAATATCATTTTGGGTTATTTTTTCTTGGGTTGATGAAATTAGTCTTTCAAGGCTAAAACTACCTTTCTCTCTCTGTATCCACATCTCTTCTAAAATCTCTTCTATCTTTTTATTATCCATATACTCCCTCCTATATAACTTTACATTTTAACAACGTTAAAATGTAAAGTTATATCGGTATCTGAAAATATCTAAAAATAAAATTAACCAGGCCGCCCATCAATACCGCGAAGACAGAAACAGATATAAAGATTACGCAGGCAATCTTTACGCCCCTTTCTTTTATCATTACAAAAAACTGTGCCACACAAGGCGACATCAAGGTTACAACCAAAACACTCACCAGAACCTGCAGATTAGTAAGCATCCCCTGTTTCTGGAGAGCGTATAAACCGGCCGCCCCATAATCTCTTCTTAAGAACCCAACAATAAATGCCTCGGTAGCCTCAATGGGAAGATTTAAAAAATTGACAATTACAGGAGAACAAAAATCCCTTATAGCTGTCAGCATATTCATTTTATCTAAAATAAATAGCAGTAGTGTCCCCAGTATAAATAAAGGTACGGCCTCTTTTAAATACCATGAAAGCCTGGCTCCCACCTTAGCGAGAATATTCCCCGCTTGCGGCATACGCACCGGAGGCAGTTCCAGCATAAACTCTGAATTTTCTCCGGGGATTACTTTCGAAACGGCAAATCCGACTATGCCTAAAATAAATAAAAGAAGGAATAACCATATCAGAATTAACCTAAACGATACCGCGCCGAGCATGCCTAAAATCACGCCTAATTGAGCCGAACACGGTATAACCATCGCAAGCAGTAATGTGGCAATAAGACGCTCTCTTTTTGTCTCAAGTATTCTCGTAGTAAGCACTGCCATTGTGCCGCATCCTAATCCCAACATAAAAGGTAATACAGCCTTACCATGCAATCCGATAAGCTTAAATATTCTATTTACCACCGCAGCAAGCCTGGGTAGATAACCCGTATCTTCTAAAATACCGAATACGATAAAGAATGTAGCTACAACCGGAAGTATTATCGCGAAAGAATAAGTCAGAGCCATCGTTACTATACCGTACTCACCCACTAAAAGATCTTTTAAGAAGGCCCATGGTAGAAACTTATCTATTACACCGCTAACAAAAGGATTAAGCAATGTATTAAAAAATTTCTCTTCTATTAAATCAACCAAAAACCCTGCGCCGAATTGACCCACGAAAAGATAAGTTAAGTACATGACCAATCCTGCAAAAGGTAATCCAAAGACAGGAGAAACCATTAATTTAGAAACCTTATCACGTATGCGCGATGAAACTACCTTAGTGCTACTAGCTACCTTTTTAAATATTTCAAAAGCTTTCCTGTGTTTTTTTTCAATAATAACTGATTTTAAAGGGCGCACAAAATATCTTTGCGTATTATGCACAATTTCTTCTATTCTCTTAAGAATATCTTCTCCTACTTCTTCCTGAATAAGATAATGCTTAAAGGTTATATCACCAGCCAATAATAGCAGCGCGCTAAACCTATTTGAAATGCCCCTTACAGAAAATAAAGCAGAAATCTCTTTAAGTGCTGCCTCTATTTCTTTACCATAATCTATTCTAAAACCCGATACCCTTGCTTTCGGAATCTCATCAAGTAATTTATTTAAACCCCTTCTTTCAACTGCAACTGTCGCAACAGTTCCAATATCCAATTCTTTAGATAAAGTTTCTGTATCTATTTTTATACCGCGATTCGCCGCCTCATCATACATGTTTAAATCTAAAACCAGAGGTATCCCCATCTCAACAAGTTGAAGAGTTAACATTAGATTATTCGTAAAATTTTTGGTATCGAATACATGGACAACTGTTTTATTTTGGTATTGAAATAGAATATCCCGGGTAACCTTTTCGTCTTCCGAATAAGGGATGAGACTATTTATACCGGGAGTATCTAAAACCAGGTATTCATGATGGAAAAAGCTGGAAACTGCCTTAGATACCTCAACCGTCGTCCCCGGGTAATTCGAAACAGTTACGTATTGACTGGTAAGAAGGGAAAATATAACAGATTTTCCTACATTAGGACTACCTACTAAAATTAACGGCTTTTTATCTTTAAAGTCTATTTTGGTAATATTGCTCATGGCTTTTACACTTTGGTTTTACACTTCTCGCAAGTTCCATAAATCTGCATTTTATGCCTTTGGGGAGTAAATTTATATTTCCGGGCGAGCTTTTCCTGCAGCTCCTCTATCTGCGGATCAACCACCTCAATAAACTTACCGCATTTTGTACAAATCATATGACCATGATGCTCATGCTTATATTTATGCTCGAATCTTAACATTCCGTCACCAAAATCAACTTCGCGGGCTAGGCCCGCTTGGCTTATTATTTTTATCGCGCGATACACTGTGGCATACCCAATACCGGAATGCTTTTTCTGTACAAGATGATAAAGATCAATTACGGTTAAATGTTTTTCCGTACTAAGAAAAACATCCAGAATACACTCCCTCTGCTGGCTGTATCTAATACCCTCATCTCTTAAATAAAACGTAAATATCTGTTTTGCCATTTCCATAATTAACCTAAGTTTATTATCTGCAAATGAAATTCAATATCAATTATATACTAAATTTTTTTTCTGTCAAACATTAAATTAGAATTTTTTCTAGCTCGGTCCCTGTCATGGGGCACTCGTTTAAGACTCCCTTTTCCGTATCCCCTGCCCTCCAGCGCTCAATAGCTAATCTATCATTACCATTGCCATCAGAATAACGCGATACAATGGAAGCGCAAATCTTCTCTTGTGATTTATCCCCATTTAACCCTCTTGCGACAGCGATAGGCCCGGCTACATCTTTCGGCGCAAAACACACGTCACTACCATTTGCTAAATCTAATAAATACTCATTCTCTTTTTCATTACGCCCTACGATCAACTTAAGTTCATCCGTCATTCTAAAATGTCTGCCTGCTTTTAAAAACTCCACTTCGCTAAGATTAAACTTAAAATGCTTCATTAAATCTTTTACGCGCCTGGAAAATGCCGGATCCGTAAGCAGGCACCCTCCGGAAGGACAAGGATAATCATTAATGTTAAAATCTTCTGCCATTTTTATCTGAGGAGATCTCGTTCTACCTGAAAGATTAAGTAATATTTCTTTCTTTACCCAGCCTTTTTTCTCAGGGACGGTCTCAGGTAATAATTTCGCCGAAAGAGGACGAAGAATAAACCCGGAAAGATTGGTTTCTTTTTCGATTAATTTAAGCTGTCTTCTATGCTGAGACATTGGACGCTGGCCCAAAACCTCTCCGGTTATAATAAAGGAGGCATCTATCTCCTGCATAATCTCTTTAGCCTTCTTAAACATAAGGATACGGCAATCAATGCAGGGATTCATATTACTCCCTCTTCCGAACTTAGGGCTTATTACAATATCTAAATATTCCTGTTTTATTGATACTACCCGATAATCAATACCTGTTTTTTTAAGATGCACTATCGCAGAGCAGCCATCTTTCCTATTGCACTGGCAAAACGGACTTACAAAATTTACGGCAAATAGGCTAACCCCGGAATCCTTAATCATCCGCATGGCCAATAAACTATCCAGGCCCCCTGAAAATAAAACTATAGCTTTCACCCCGTTAAAAACCTCCCTAGTTAGGTTATTTCATGAATTTTTTGAATGTTTAACGCTATAAATTCAACATAAGGTTTTTCGCGCGCAAACGTTGCTTGAACAGCCCGAAGAGGCCATTAGGTTTAATTTAAGAAGTGCGGCCAAATGTGAGCACGAAAAACATTATGTTGAAAGGATTCACGTGTAATTTAATGAATTAATCTGCTGATTACAGCAAAAAATGCAACCCCTAGAAGTAAAATTAACGCGTTTAATTTATTCTGCGCCTTATGAATTTGAGGGATAAAATCTGCGACAGCAAGATATATAAAGGAACCTGCGGCAACCCCCAAAAGTATGCCCAGCACATTATCCGATATCCCCTTTACAAAAGGATAGAAAAATATCGCGCCTATAGGTGTTGCCATAGCCACTATAACTGAATAGATAATTATTTTGGATCTTCTCATTTTTGCATACATTAGTATCCCCGTAGTAGTTATTCCTTCGGGAAATTCATGTAATATTACCGCCGTAGTCGTCATTATTCCCAAACCGTAATTTAGGCTAAACCCTAAAGCGATAACCACGCCATCAAGCAGCGAATGAAAAGCCAGTCCCGTAAACGACAAAATCCCCATATTATGCAGACGGCATTGCTCATCATGACAGGGGTGAAAATCTATTATCTGCTGTAAGATATAAAAACCCAATATCCCGAACAATACTGCCGAAAGAGCATTCTCAGACAAAGAAATAGCCTCAGGCATAAGATTCAAAAATGAAATTGCCAACATTACACCCGCTGCAAAACTTATTAAATACAACGAATTCTTCCTTGCCCATTTTTCATTTAAAAAAAGCAGGCACGTTCCCAGCAGTGTGGCAAACCCTGCAATTAAACTATAAATAACAACATTTATATTCTGCATATTAATGAGACCATAACTTACAAAGCGTAAACGATGTAAGTTATTTGGCCGAATTAATCCCGCCTGTCCCGCGCTTTTTGGCGGAGAAGCGTACGATGTAAATTTAGAATAAATTTACGAGTACTTACGCGAGGGGACGCCACATCCTCACCCTTTAAAACCGTTTGTTATCGGCATACGCCTATCTCTACCAAATGCCCTAGGCGTAATTTTTATACCTGGCGCAGACTGCCTACGTTTATACTCACTTTTATCAACCAAAGATATCACCCTTGAAACAACCCGGGCATTAAAACCCAAACTTGTAATCTCACTTAAACTTTTATCTTCCTCAACATATTTTTTTAATATCGCATCTAATAACTCATATCTAGGCAAAGAATCTGAATCTTTCTGATTAGGTTTAAGTTCTGCCGTAGGTTCCTTATTGATTACGCTCTCAGGTATCACTACTGCTTTACTGATTTTATTTCTAAATCTTGCAAGTTTATAGACCAAAATTTTTGGCACATCTTTTATAATGCTAAACCCTCCGGCCATATCACCATAAAGAGTACAATATCCGCATGAAACTTCAGACTTATTACCTGTCGTAAGCACTAAGTATCCGAATTTATTCGAAAGGCTCATGAGAATATTGCCGCGAATACGTGCCTGAAGATTTTCTTCGGTTATATCGGCTGCTCGCTTTTTAAAGCTTTTCTTTAATTCTGATAAGTAAACATCAAAGATATCGTTTATAGGGATTGTCTCTATATAAATATTTAAATTCTTCGCCAATTTATAAGCATCGTCTCTTGACAATTTCGAGCTATACTTCGAAGGCATGAAAACCCCTCTTACGTTATCCGCACCCAAAGCATCTACGGCTAAAGCCGCGGCCAAAGAAGAATCTATACCCCCTGACAAACCAACAATAACTTTCTTAAAATTATTTTTTTTAACATAATCACGTAAACCTAAAGTCAATGCCTGGTAAACCTCTTCTGTAGAGTTAAGTATTTTCTTTTCCGGATTTTTTAAATCCGGCTTAGAATTAGTAATATTTTTTTTAATTACTAAATGTTGTTTTTTGTTTTTTGCGTACGGAACATCTAAATCCATTAGGCGCAATTCTTCAACGAAACTTTGCGCGCGCAACATTACCTTACCTTTATTATCAATAATTATGCTTTGGCCGTCAAAGACCAACTCATCCTGGCCGCCTACTAAATTATTATAAACAATAAATACCTTATTAAGCTTGGCCTGCTTTTTCAACAAATTCTCTCTGACTTTACCTTTAGCCATATAGTAGGGAGAGGCGTTAATATTTATAATCAGTCCTGCCCCAGCCTTAGCCTGAAAGCTTAAGGGCCCATCCTTACGCCAGATATCCTCACAAATATTTACGCCAAAATTAACATTTGCTATTTTAAATACAAGAGATTCTTTACCGGCACTAAAATACCTTTTCTCATCAAAAACACCATAATTAGGTAGAAACGCTTTATGGTATACAGCTTTTATTTTTTTATTATGGATTAAGGCTGCTGCGTTATACAGATTAGACCCTTTTTTATCAACAAACCCAACTATAGCCACAATATCACCGGAAGATTTGGCTATAGATTTAAGCGCAGAAATATTTGCCTTAATAAATTTATTTTTTAGTAGAAGATCCTCAGGAGGGTATCCACAGATAGCCAGTTCAGGGAAACAAACCATATCGCTTCCTTGTTTCTCCGCTTGCTTCACAAACTCTTTTATCTTAGCTGTATTCGCGCATATATCGCCGACTTTGGCATTTATCTGTGCTATAGCAATTCTTAGTTTTTGCGTATTCATTATTTAATTAAATTACTATTTCATCTCTTTAGTCAAGATAATTGCCTCGGCAATTTGTCTCATAGATTTTCGCCTATCCATGCTATATTTTTGTATCAACCGATAAGCCTCTTCTTCAGATATCTTCCTGTCTTTCATTAAGATGCCTTTTGCCCGTTCAATACTCTTTCTGGCTTCAAGCTCCTCTTCAATAATCTTAGTCTTTACCAGTAATTGCGTATTCTCTATAACCAATGCCGCCTGATTTGCCACCGAAGTCAACACGTTGACTTCGTTTTTAGTAAATTTATGCGGCGAAGACGTATATAAATTGATTACCCCTATTGCCTTATTTTTTACGACTAAAGGCACGCATAGCAAAGAAACCAGGCCTTCTTTTTGCGCAATGTTTTTATACTTATATTCTTTTTCTTGCGATATATTATATACACTATGCGGCTTATTGATAGATAATACTTTACCGGCAATACCTTCTCCGATTTTAAGCGGAGGTTTTTTATTATAAGCATCAGATATAGACTGCGTTGCGCGTATATGCAGATGCTCCCCTTTTTCATCTAAAAGCATAATCGAACAGATCTTTGAATCCATAACTTGAGCAGTCACAGTCACAATCAGACGTAATATATCTTCCAGATAATAATCTGATGTGATTGCCTGACTTATCTTTGAAAGAGCGGCAATATGCCCGGAGGTACTCGCTATTTTCTTTTTTATATTTTTTTTATTCATCTGTTACATGTTTTTTAACAATATTACTCGTTAATAAATCATTCATTGATAACCCCGCGCAAGTAAGAAAGGTTTTTTACGATCTTAAACGGATTTTCTTTCTTTATCTCCTTGATACTGCTTGAGCCGCCTAAAACAATAATAGTTTTTATTCCGGCCCTTCTGCCTGTTTCGGCATCAAGGGCCATATCCCCCACGTATAGAGTATCTTGCTTGTTAAGTTTTAGTTTTCGTATTATTGTATTTAAAATTAGCGGATGCGGCTTTCGAAACGTTAGCTTATCCGCGCATAAAACATAGTCAAAATAACTCGCAATTCCAAGATGTCTCAATAAAATAAGGGAGAATTTCGTAGGCCTGTTAGAAGCTATCGCCAGTTTCACACCTTCTTTATCCAAGCTGCGCAAAATGGCTTTTGCGTAAGGCAGCAGTTTTGACTTTCGTAACAGGGAATACTGATGATGTTTTCGATATACACTCAATGCCTTATCTACAACATTTTTTGGCACAAAAGGCGCAAGAAGATTTCTATCTCCATGGCCCACTACTCTCTTAATGCATGTTGCCCGCTGAGCAGATTGACCAAGTTTGCGCATTGTAAAATTAAAACTCTCTGCTATTGCTCCGTAGGCATCAATAATTGTTCCGTCTAAATCAAAGATTAAAAGTCCAGATTTCATATAAAACTAATTTATTCATTAAGCTGCTGTATACGTTCTACAGTTATTAAACGGGCTATATTCTTATCACTATCGGTTATTATGTAATCTACGCTTACGCTATCATCAATCTCTATTCTGTCTAGTCCGTGCGCATTTTCAAAAACAGTTTTTTCATCAACAAACAAAACAATATCTGTTTTAATGAGTTTATCGTAATCTAAATAGTTAACCACAAACTGTCCGGCATCAAAGTCTATAAATAAAACGTCTCCCCATGCCCAGCCTGCGCCTACCTCAACTATCTCTTCTTGTTCATTTTGTTCTAGGGGTAATTCTTCCTGAACGGATGCAAGAGAAGAGGCCTCTTCTAAAAAGAAGTCGTCCCTCTCGCTATCCTCATCAAGGGCAACGCTTAGAGATACAAAAGTTAACGACAATATAATAACCGCTAATAGTCGAGAATATTGCTTGCACATTACGCATTTAAGGCTGCAGAACGCCGCCGGAAATAACCAGTTTCATCCCATCTTCAACGCTCATATCTAAATAAATTACTTCTTCTTTATTAAAAAACACAAAATATCCACTAAGCGGATTAGGGCTAATCGGAATAAGAACAGTAACTATTTCCTGCTTTACTTTTTCTTCTATCTGGCGCATCCTTTCATTCATAACAAATCCTAACGAATAAACCCCTTTACGCGGATATTCTACCAACACCACCTTCTTAAAAGATGGTTTCTCTTTACCTACCACAAAATTAATAAATTGTTTTGCATGGGGATAAATCTTGGACACAAAAGGAATCGCAAGAAATATTCTTTCTGCCAGGCGCAAGAGTCTCTTGCCTAAAAAATTCGTAGCGAAAATCCCCATAGCCAAAATAATAACCAAGAAAAGTAAAATACCCAATCCGGGAATTGTATATCCAAAATTCTGCAGGAAATAGTAGTTTATATATTTGCCCAATAAACCATCAACAAAACGAAATAGCCCCACAAGGATATAAACAGTTATAAGGATAGGGAGAATTAAAGCAATTCCTGTTAAAAAATATGTGCGTAATTTATGCATTATTTATATATCGGTAGAAAGATTAGGGCTATTGTGGCAATAATAATACTAACTATGCCCACAGTCAACCCTATCCAAAACCAGCGTAAAAAGGTTAATTTGATATTTCTTTCTTTCTCCAGTATACCTAAAGCGACAATATTCGCCGTTGACCCCACAAGTGTAATATTACCCCCAAAACACCCGCCAAAAAGAAGGGCCCACCAGAAAGGCTGAAGATTAAAACCCATATCCTTGAAACTCTGTATGACAGGAATAAACGCGGCGACTAATACCACGTTATCAAGAATACTTGAACCAATAGCAGACGATGTAATTATTAAAATAATCAGGCTAATTTGATTATGCCCGGCAATTCCGGCTAAGTATTTTGCTAATACATCTGTTGCCCCGGTATAATGCAAGGCGCCTGCCTGAGCAAAAAGTAATAAGAAAAATACCAGTGTCCACCATTCTACATCTTTCTCTATAAATTCACGGGCCTTGCGCCACTTCCAGAACATTATACACCCGGCAGATAGTAAAGGCATAGTTAAAAGAATTGTGTTGTTTTCCAACCCCAGTAAAATCTCAAAACGATGGTGCATCCCGATAAAAAACAAAGTTGTCCCAAAAATACATAAAGCTATTTTAAGCTCTCTCTCTCTATAGGGACGGATATTAATTTAATCAACATCTCGTTTGCGCCGAAATCTTTAATTTTTGCATCCAGATGAATTAATGTTTTTCTATACCAAATCTTAACTATAAATATAAGCACAACGAGACAGATCATCGCTAAAGGAAAAGCCTTAACAATAAAATCTTCAAATGTAAGGCCTGCCTTTGTAGCAATCAATATACCAATAGGATTACCTAATACCGTAGCGCTGCTTCCAATATTAGTAGCAAGAACAGAAATTATAATAAAAGGTACGGGGTCCACCTCAAAATAATCGCAAATCTCTAAAACCGCGGCCACGACAAATATAATCGAGACAACCTCGCTGGTCATAGCGGAAAGCAGGGCCGAAATAACGCAAATTGCCATCAAGAATTTATTTGCCGTAAGATTCTTAATCCGCAGCATAAAACCTACAATCCAGGCAAACAAACCCGTATCCTTAAGCAATCCTACTGCAACCATCATACCCATCAAAAACAAAATTACATCTAGAGAGGCTGCTTTAATAAAACTTTCAAAATTAATTGTATTGGTAAGCAGCAAAAGGCTTGAGCCCACAAACACAAACGCGACTCTAAAACTCCAAAAGAATAAAGTCCCCAAAACAGAAGTAAGAAATATAGATAAAGCCAGCGCCTGATGAGAATTAAAACCTATTGTAGTACTCAACAGGCCTGTTGATATAGAAATAATAAATAATAATATAAACTTTCTAATCATTTGCCTTCTGCCATTTTCTTAAGGGCCTTCAATATATCACACCTTGATACTATCCCTACTATTTTTTCACCCTTATTTAAAACCGGTATTCTCCGAATATCCTTAACAAGCATAATCCGCGCTGCCTCACTTAAAGATGCGTCATCATTTATCGTATAAGCACCTTTACTCATAACATCAATAATCTTTAATTCTGATAACTTAGTAAATTTATTTTTTATATTCTTAGGATTATCTTCATAAATAAACCCCCCTACCTGGCTAAGATAACTCGGTAGAATAATCTTTAATACATTTTTCTCCGTAAAACTTCCCAACAAGTTGCTGTCTTTGTCAATAACGGGCAAACCGCTTATCTGCATCTTGAAAATAAAGTCTAAAGCGTCTTTTACAGGCATATCAGGCAATAAGCTTTTCACATCTTTTTGCATCACCTCTCTTACCTTCATAACTTGCTCCAATCAACTTATCTTTCTGCGATACAAATTATTAACGCGGAAAGTTTAATTTTTCTTAAGCTTTTCTGGTAAAACCATTCACGGAACTAAAAGTTCCGTAGGTTTACGCGTTGGTTAAATTTTACAAACTTGCAGCTGGTGAATCATTTCTATTTCGTGTAGCAACAAAAATAATTTTCAAATCTGTCCCGCAAGCTTTGGCTATTCTCGCCAAAAGCGGGAAGCTATACCCGGAATAATCAGCGCTCTCGTAGCGTGAGATAGCTGATTTAGTAGTATGTATCTGTTTTGCTAAAGCAGATTGTGTCAGATGTGCCTGGTGCCGCGCCATAGCAATCTGTTCTCCAATGCAAAGATTTTGATATTCCTTATCAAACCTCTCGCGGAATTTTTTATTCCCCATTAACTTATCCATATAAGTTTTAGCTCTTTTCATAATAAATACCCCCTTTGACTCTAGCAATATAATTTTTCTTCATAGTCTTAGCTTTTTCTAAATCTTTCTTACTTACTTTCTGAGATTTTTTCATGTAGGCGTTAGTAATGATTATTTTCCCACCTTCATAGAAAAAGTTAAAGAAACGATGCCCCGCTGGTTTAAACTCATAAATTTTCTCTTTTGAGTCCACCTGCCTAAACTTTGTTATATCAAAAAGTCTCCCATGCTCAGCAATATATTTCACTAAGGCAGCCAGCTTTACCTTTACACCCAAAGAGGCATTTTCTAAATACTCCTTAGCCGGCATCTTTCCTACCCCGGTAAAATAGAACTCTACCTGAAATTTCTCTCCCTGGCAGAAGATATAATCTTCTTTCTTACGAATTGTCATAAAATGCCTTCTATACAAAGGTTAGCATATTTGCTAACCTTTGTCAAGGGCAAACTCTCTTTTTCCCTCTCATCAAACCCTACCACTCTTTGCCCCTTCAACACTACCCATAAATTTTTGTTTTCTTTTAACATAACGGCTTTGATGAACTAAAACGTGCGCCAATTTTGGCGCGATTTAATGTCAACTGTATGAAGCTATTAGGAACTTTTTTGTAATTTTTTGCCGATTATAGTTTTTAAAACATGAAAAAATGATTTTATTGTTCCCACGGTCGAAGGACAAAATTTTTCATTCAATCTTAAAAAGGTCATGTTATTTTCAATGACGTGCAAATCAATATTTTCATGATTTCGAATATATTTTTTAATTTCTTTATATTTTTGATTATCAAGTAATAAAATTCCGCTGGTATGAGCAATCAAATTCCTAATATTATTTAAGGTGCATATTTGTCTCCATTGTTTAACATTGGTAGGAAAAGAAATATTTATAACTTTTGAAAAGTAATTTTCTGACCGTCTAATACCTTTTCCTTGTAAATCACTTGGTTTTAGATTTAATTTGTAATAATTTCGTAGAGCTTTGCAGAGAAAATCCAGTTCAAATTCAAAAACAGCATAAATTGTTAAGAATAAAGACGAGCGATGAATCTGAGGAAATAAATCATCAATGTAAAATAAATGTTCACCAATATTGTCGAATGCTTTCCATCGATATCTTTTAGGGAGCTTTGAAGAAATATTATCTGCTGATTTACTTAAATTTTTTCTCATGTTTAATAACGTTCCTTCAAAAAATGAACTATAGTTATGCAAATCTAAGAGTTGCTCATTAATATGCGAAAATACAAGTTCAATATAGGCATTAGTTATACGATAAGACATTTCCCTGATGCATATTTAGTTACTACTATGCTAAATTTCTTTAATCTACTTACCTTGCAGATATAATAGAGCACTCCATTCGAGCAAACTGTGCCTCTCCCAACTCAACAGGGATTTTTAGTGTCCCTTTAAATCCTGGAACTATCAGCCCACGTTCGTGAACGAAAAAAGAGCGTTGGTTTTCGTTAATTTTATGCCCCCTAGAATCATAGGCTACAGCCTGAATTGTAACTCCTGCATTAAATGTGTCAGTAGTTGTATTTTCCCATGTAACGAGAGCATATGAACATCGGTAACCTCCTATATTCTCATCCCAGGCTCGATCAAGGGTGAGTGTACCTAAACCCCATAGTCTTTGGGAAATATCATTTTGTGTTGACATTTCTACAGGAGAAATAATATTGGGAAGATTATAAAGCACAACGCCTACACAAAACAGAATAACAATATGACCTTCCCCTCTTTAGTGGACAGTTAGTAAAGATTGTAAAGAACGTTTTTCGTAATCAAAAGGGCTTAAAAATCCAAGCGTTGAATGCGCCCTTTTCCTATTGTAATACATTTCAACATACTCAA
>CAJVXN010000007.1 GCA_913009335.1 uncultured bacterium | reverse complement strand
TACTCTTTTTTTGACCGTGGTCCCATAAGTTACCCCCTTTATTGCTCTTATTCTTGGGTAACATGAATTATGAGTCAACGATTCAATTTTACTATCGCTTCGGTAACATTTAATATGAGTCAATTCGCTAATACTAAACTGTTTGACAGTTAAAGGGTTATGTAATATAATAAATTTCTAAAATTATATGCTGGATATGGAGTTAGATAGATTCGAAGTTTAAAATGTCTCTATCGTTTTATGCTCTATAAAGGTATAACGAAGCAGTGGGGCAATTTATCCCGATAATGCACAGGGATCATTTCAGGAGGATATAGTGATTAAAGAAAAAAAGAAAGAGACGATAGTTAAGGTAGATTCTAATCGTCAGAAGGCTTTAGAGCTTGCGCTGGCTCAGATTGAGAAGCAGTTTGGCAGAGGCTCAATTATGAAGATGGATGAAAGTATGATGGTTAAGGTTCCGGCTATCCCTACGGGCGCTCTATCTTTAGATATAGCTCTGGGTGTTGGAGGGCTTCCGCGCGGAAGGGTAGTAGAAATTTTTGGGCCTGAAGCATCAGGTAAAACAACTCTTGCTTTAAGTGCGATAGCTCAAGTTCAAAAGCAAAGCGGTACGGCCGCTTTCATTGATGCCGAACATGCGTTTGACGCTACATACGCAAGAAAGATTGGGATTAAATTAGAGGATCTGTTAATATCACAACCGGATACGGGAGAGCAGGCTTTAGAGATTACAGAAACTTTAGTCAGGTCCAATGCCGTAGATTTAATTGTTATTGATTCTGTGGCAGCGCTTACCCCTCGCGCGGAGATTGAAGGAGAGATGGGTGATTCTCACATGGGTTTGCATGCGCGTCTTATGTCGCAGGCATTGCGTAAATTAACCGCGGCAATAAGCAAGTCTAAGACCTGCGTTGTGTTTATCAATCAGATACGTATGAAAATTGGGGTGGTCTTTGGAAATCCCGAGACTACCACCGGAGGTAACGCGCTTAAGTTTTATTCTTCCATCAGACTTGATGTAAGGCGCATCGGCGTAATTAAAGAGAACGATGGTGTAATTGGTAATAAGGTACGAGTGCGGGTAGTTAAAAATAAGGTCGCGGCCCCTTTTCGCGAGGCGCAGTTTGATCTTTTGCACGATGAGGGGATTTCTCGCGCGGGTGATATTCTAAATTTAGCGGTAGATAGGAATATTGTTGTTAAGTCCGGCGCGTGGTTTTCATATAAGTCGGAAAAAATAGGACAGGGTAGAGATGTCGCGCGGCGCTATTTAAAAGAGCATGAAAAGATGCTCAGCGAGATTGAGCAGGGAATTCGCAAAGAGGCAGATATTTAGATTTACGAATTAATTTATTTCAGTACAGTAAAGTATAAAATATTTTACTGTACTGCTGGGGTAGGTTTGGAAGGGGTGCAGGCACCCCTTCCAAGGGGTAACAGAGAGCCGAAGGCGAGCGCCATAGGGGCTGAGCCCCTTTGGACAAGAAAGGTTATGACGAAGCCTTTAGGGCTGAGGAATTTTCTTGTGTGATTGTAGATTGATCAGGGGGAGGTTGGATTAAGATGCGTAGATTAAAACATAGGGTAGCATGGGTAGGAGTTTTTAGTTTAGGTGTTTTAGCTGGTATTTTTCTTTGCGCAAGGCTAGATGTGTTTTCTAAGGCAGGCGCTGTTATTTCTTCAAAAGGCTCTGTAGATGAGGCTCAATTAAGCGCCAATACATTTAGCATCGAAAATGCCGTTATCAATGTGGCGGAAAACGTAGGCCCGGCGGTAGTTTCAATAACTGTTGAGCATGCAGAAAAAACATTATCGGGGTATAGAAGATTCCAATTTGGCGCACCATCTGATAATGATCTTTTTGGGAGATTTTTTGACGATTTTTTTGGAGAGATGCCGCAACGGGAGTTTAAGCAGCCTCCGGCATTAGGTTCCGGAGTTATTATTGATGAAAAGGGGTATATTTTAACTAATGAGCACGTGATTGCTGATGCGGATAAAATAATGGTGGTTTTACCGGATGGCAGAGAATTTAAGGGAGAGGTAAAAGGGAAAGATGCCAGGGCGGATTTAGCTGTAATAAAAATAGATGCCAATAATTTACCCGTGGCAAAACTCGGAGATTCCGATAATATAAAAATTGGTCAATGGGTAATAGCTATTGGAAATCCTTTTGGTTTTGCTATGTATAGTTCAGAGCCTACGGTAACCGTTGGAGTAGTTAGTGCTATTAATCGTTCTTTAGGAAGAGGTTTAAGCCGAGGGAAAGATTTTAATGATCTAATTCAGACTGATGCAGCAATAAATCCCGGTAATTCCGGCGGGCCATTGGTTAATCTTCGTGGTGAGGTTGTTGGCATAAACGTAGCTATATTCTCCACTTCCGGAGGATATCAAGGAATAGGTTTTGCTATTCCCAGCAATAGCGCTAAAAGAATTCTTGATCGCCTCATTGAAGGGAAAAAGATACTTTATGGATGGTTGGGAGTTAGTGTGCAAGATTTAGATGAAGAGTTGGCGGAATATTTTGGCCTACTTGATAAAACGGGAGTTTTGGTAAACGAAGCAATAAAGGATGGCCCTGCAGATAATGCGGGTATTAAAAGCGGTGATATAATCTTAACCTTTGATGGTAAGAAGATTGTCTCTTTGCGTAAACTTCTAAAGGTAGTAGGTGATGCGGACGTAGGTAAAAAAGTAAAACTTAATATTTTGCGTGATAAAAAAGAAAAGATTATTACGGTAAAAATCGGTGAGCGTCCGGATGATGCGAAAGATATTTCTTTAACAAAAAGAAAAAAGACAGAAGAAAGCTGGAGAGGTTTGAGCGTTAAAAATATTGATTCAGAATTACAGGAGCAACTTGGCCTAGAGAGTAATGAAGGAGTAATTGTTGTTGATGTAGAGCCGGATAGTTTTGCAGATGATGCTGGTTTGTTGGCAGGGGATGTTATAGAGGCGATAAATAAAGATAAGATTACCGATGTGGATGATTTTCAGCGTACTATAAAACGTGTTAAGGCAGTCGCCCTTATCCGTACCAAGCGCGGTTATTTGGTTATAAAGGCTAAATAAATCTAAGATGAGTGATTGCGCTAAAGGTATACCGGATATGCCAGGATTACGCAAAGCAATAAGCTATGTATCCCGCCTGTTAAAAGTCCGATTACGTTCAGAGGAAGAATTACTTATTAAGTTAAAAGAGAACAAGTTTAGTAGTCTTATAATAGATCAAGTAATAATTTCATTGAAAAAATCCGGCTATCTGGATGATTTTAATTTTGCTGCCAGGTGGGTAAGTCAAAGGATTAAAAAGCCTTTAGGTTTTCGAAAACTTAGGTTTGAATTAAGGCAAAAGGGTGTTGATGGAAAAATAATAGATTCCGTATTTTCCGAGGTAAGCAAAAATTATTCAGAATATGATGTAATATTAAATTTAGTAAGGAGTAAATTTAAAAAGATAATATCAGCTAAATTTGATTGTAAGGAAAAACAAAGAATAGAAGGATTTCTTCTGCGCCGGGGTTTTAGCCCTGATGTTGTAACGGATGTCATAGATAGTTTGTAAACCCAGTCCTTCTTAGAGGACGGGATAAACTTGAGAAGGAAGGACGGGGTGAACCCCGCCCTTCCTAAGGGCAGGGATAGATAGAAGGAAGGAAGAGCGGGGTGAAGATTAAGACGACTGATAAATTAAGGAGTGATTTCCTCGATTTTTTCAAATCAAAAGGGCATAGAGTTATATCTTCGGATTCCCTCATTCCTCAGGATGACCTAACTGTTTTATTTACTTCGGCAGGGATGAGCCAGTTTAAGAAACAGTTTTTAGGTGAAGTGGGTGATTTTCGCCGCGCTGCTAGTTGTCAAAAGTGTTTACGGACCGGGGATCTTGATAATGTAGGCAGGACAAGCAGTCATCATACGTTCTTTGAAATGTTAGGCAATTTTTCTTTTGGGGATTATTTTAAAGAAGAAGCAATTCTTTGGGGTTGGGAATTTATACATGAAGTTTTAGAGGTGCCATCAGAAAAGTTATGGGTATCAGTCTACAAGGATGATGATGAGGCCTATAGAATATGGCGGGATTTAGTAAAAATCCCTGAAGAAAAAATCGTAAAGTTTGGTGATAAGGATAATTTCTGGCCGGCTAATGCTATAGCTGACGGGCCAAATGGGCCCTGCGGACCATGCTCGGAGATTTTTTATGATTGGGGTAAGAGCGAAGGTTGTAAAAAGCCTGATTGTTCTCTTGCTTGTGACTGTGGAAGATTTGTTGAGGTCTGGAATTTAGTATTTACACAGTTTAACCGTATTGGGCCGAATAAATTAGAGCCTTTGCCTCAGAAGAATATTGATACGGGTATGGGTCTTGAGCGTATGGCGGCAGTGCTTCAGGGGAAGAAGACGAATTTTGAGATTGATATATTTGAGCCGATAATAGAATCAATAAAAAGCGCTTTAGGGCTTTCTCAGAGTATTATAGCTAAAAAAATAGAGAGACAGCTGTATGCAATAGCCGATCATGTCCGTGCCGCAGTATTCGCTATCTCGGACGGCGTTATGCCTTCAAACGAGGAAAGAGGGTATGTTATTAGGAAACTTATCCGTCGGGCTTATTTTAAGGCAATGGGCTTAGGATGTGAAAAACCGTTTATGTATAAGATTGTACCTATTGTTGTTAAGGTTATGAAAGAGGTTTATCCGGAGATGGAAGCTCATCGTGAGAATATTTCTTTGGTTATTAAGGCTGAGGAGGAAAGATTTGCCCAGACACTTTCTGAAGGTGAGCGGATTGTAGGAGACAAAAGTAAACTTTCGCCCCAAGAAGCATTTATGCTTTATGATACACACGGATATCCTTTGGAGCTGTTGAAAGAAAAAGGGATTAAGTTTGATCAGCAGGCAGTAGCTAAGTTGATGCAGGAAAGGCGTATTCAATCTAAAGAAGCAAGCAGTATAGTAGCTGATGTATTTGGAGGGGCAAGAAGCGCGGATATAGATTTTAAGACGGAATTCGTGGGTTATGAAACTGACGCAATAGATGCGAAAGTCTTGGATGTTATCGCGGACAAAAACGAAACAAAGATAATCTTAGATTTAACACCTTTTTATGCTGAGTCCGGCGGTCAGATTGGCGATAGAGGCAGGATAGAGTCTAATGCCGCGAGTGCTGCGGTTTATGATACTAAAAAAATAAACGATGCTATTATCCATTATGTAAAAATAGCAAAGGGTAATTTTAAAGAGGGTGATAAAGTTCGTGCTATAGTTGATAAGGATGTTCGGTTAGATATTACGAAAAACCATACGGCAACACATCTTTTGCAATCCGCGCTGCGTCGCGTACTGGGTGAGCATATCAGGCAACAAGGCTCTTTGGTATCTGATGAATACTTAAGATTTGACTTCGCGCATTTTAAACGTATGAGTGAGCAAGAGATTAACCGCGTGGAAGAATTAGTTAATGAATATATTTATTTAAACAATAAAGTAATAAAGCGCGAACTCTCGCTAAGTGATGCAAAAAAAGAAGGTGCCCTTGCGTTTTTTTCCGAGAAGTATCAGGATACGGTAAGAATGGTATCGGTGGGTGATTATTCAAAAGAGCTTTGCGGAGGCTTGCATTTAGATAATACGGAGCAGATTGGTTTATTTAAGATTGTATCGGAAAGTTCTATTGCTTCGGGAGTTAGAAGGATTGAAGCAATAACCGGAAAATTCGCCCAAAAAAAACTCCAGGAAGATGAGATAGTAATTTCAAAGCTGGCAGATGAGTTTGGAGTTTCCCGGGATAAGCTCCTGCTGAAAATAGAAGCCAAATTTAAATATATTAAAAAATTAGAAAAAGATCTGTCTAATCATTATTTAAAGTTGTTTGAAAGAGATGTCCCGTCAATTCTTGAAAAAGTTAAGGCTGTTAAAGGTATTAATCTTTTGATCGCTGATATTAAAGTTTGCGATATGCAGAATATGCGCAAAGCGTTAGATTTATTAAAGAGTAAGATTCCATGTCCTTTTATCACCTTTCTCTTTAGCAGTTTTTCCGGGAATGGATTGTTTATTCTTGGGTTATCGAAAGATGTTAAAGGCAGCGGGTATGATGCAAAAAAGATTATAAAGAAGCTAGGCTTAAAAGGCGGAGGAAGGCCTGATTTAATCCAGGGCGGCATGAAGAATAAAGATTGGGAGAAGACGGAAGAAGAGTGGGAGAGATTATTGAAAAATCCAAAAGAAATAGAGAGAATTATTGAGGGTATGCTATTATGAAAATTATTCGTTCAACAAACATAAAAGAACTGGATAAGATTTGCTCTCGCTATTTACAGCGAAAAGGACGTGTTGAGAATGTTGTGCGTCAGATTGTTGACGATGTGCGTTTATCCGGAGATGAAGCGTTAATAAAGTATACGCGTCGCTTTGATAAGGTAAAACTTACCTCCAAAGGTATCCGTGTAACTCAGGCGGAGATAAGCGGTGCCTATCAGAATATTAGCCCTGATTTTATATCGACCCTTAAGATGGTGATTGAAAATGTAAATAAATTTTATAAAAAACAGATACGTAAATCCTGGAAGATAAAGGATGAAGACGGAGTTATTCTGGGTGAGAAGTTGACCGCGTTAGGAAGCGTGGGAGTTTATGTTCCCGCGGGTACCGCTCCTTTAGTGTCTTCTGTTTATATGAGTGTTCTTCCGGCAAAGCTGGCAGGAGTGGAGAAAATCGTACTGGTAAGCCCTCCGGACGCAAGCGGTAATATCAATCCTCATATACTGGTTGTTGCGGATTTATTAAAAGTCAAAGAGATTTATAAAATCGGAGGAGCTCAGGCTATTGCGGCATTAGCTTTCGGCACTAAGACAATACCAAAGGTTGATAAAATTGTTGGTCCGGGTAATAGGTATGTAACTGAAGCCAAGCGCCAGGTGTTTGGATTTGTAGGTATTGATATGGTTGCCGGTCCTACGGAGCTGGTAGTTGTAGCCCGTCATAATGCTAATGTAGCATATGTTGCCGCTGATTTAGCCGCGCAGGCAGAACACTTAAATGGTCTGGCTATATTAATTACGACAAGTAAGCATCTTGCGAAAGAGATAAAAAATAGAGTTTCTTCAGGGTATATTATTCTTGCTAAGAATTTAAATGAGGCAGCTGAAATTTCTAATCGCATTGCGCCGGAACATTTAGAGATTATGCTTAAGAATCCTAAGAAGTTCCTTTTGAAGATAGAAAATGCCGGTGCAATATTTTTAGGCGATTTTACACCCGTTGCAGCCGGCGATTACGTCGCGGGGCCGTCTCACGTACTTCCTACAACAGGAACAGCTAGATTTTTCTCAGGGTTATCTTTATCTGATTTTATGAAATCAAGCCACATTATTTCATATTCCAGAAGGGCTCTTGAAAAAGTTAGGACGCCTTTAGAAAAGTTAGCCGAAATTGAAAGCTTAAAAAAACATGCCGAGTCTGTTAAGGTGAGATTTGAAGGAGAGAAAAAATGAAAAAAAGAGAATCAAAAATAGAGCGTAAAACAAATGAAGTAGAAATAAATGGTAATTTAGTAATTGATGGAAGCGGTGAACTTAAAAATATTAAGATTAAAACCGGTTTTGAATCTTTGGACCACTTACTTGTTTTATTTGCTTTTCATGGCTTTTTTGATTTGACTTTAGAGGCAGGAGGAGATTTAACGCATCATATCTTAGAAGATATCGCTATTGTTTTAGGTGATTCGTTTAAAGATGCTTTAGGTGATTATTCGGGGATACGAAGATACGGAACTGCGTCTGTTCCTATGGATGAAGTCCTGGCTAAGGTTTCTGTTGATTTGGGCGGAAGGCATTCTTTTGTCTGGCATGATCCGGATGGTTTGGGAAAATTAGTAAAAGACAATTTAGATCTAACTTCGGCAGAGCTTAAAAAAGAATTTTTAGATAACTTGGCAAAACATCTTGGTGTGAATCTGTATATTGAATATCAAACTAAAGAAGGTGAAATAGATTCGCATCATCTTTTTGAGGCTGTATTTAAAGCTTTGGGTTTGGCGCTAGACCAAGCAAGTTCAATTGAACCTCGCAGAAAAGGTGTTCCTTCTACTAAAGGTATAATTGATTAAATGAACCCCGTTAGAGATAGGTCACCAGAGGTGACCGTCTAATAAGGCAGAGACTTTATAAACGGGATAGTTTCTATAATTATGGGTACATTACATAAAACTAAAGGAGATCAAATCTCTAACGGGGTGAAAATTGCTGTAATCGACTACGGAATGGGAAATTTGGGTAGTGTTGTAAAGGCCTGTAATTCTTTTGGTGCCGATACCAGGATTATTGTAAATGCTCAGGATTTTGATACAGCGGATAAAATTATCTTACCGGGAGTAGGCGCATTCGGCGATGCCGCAACTGAACTAAAAAAAAGAAGTTTAGATAAGCTTATAAAGGATAAAATTAAACAAGGACTGCTTTTTTTAGGTATTTGTTTAGGTATGCATTTATTGCTTGATAGTAGTCAGGAGGCCCCGGGCGAGGCTGGGCTTGGCTTAATTCCCGGCCAGGTAGTGAGATTTAAAGATGAAGGAATAAAAGTTCCTCATATTGGATGGAACCAGATAGAGAAAAATGGAGATAATCCTTTATTGAAGGCAATAGAAGATAAAAGCTATGTGTATTTCTGTCATTCCTATTATGTTTGCCCGGATGATAAAGGTATAATTATTACAACAACTGATTATGGTGCTAAATTCGCATCAATAATTTCAAAGGATAATATCTTCGGCATACAGTTTCATCCGGAGAAGAGTCAGAAAACAGGATTAAAAATCTTAGAGAATTTTATTAAACTTTAATATGTTAATAATTCCCGCGGTCGATATAAAAAATGGTAAGGCAGTTAGATTATGGAAAGGTGACTTTGATAAAGTTACTGAGTATTCTGATAAGCCGGAAGATGCAGCTCGTAGGTGGCAAGAAGAAGGAGCCAAGTTTTTACACGTTGTAGATTTAGACGGGGCATATTCCGGTGAGCTAAAGAATTTAGAAAGTATTAATAAGATTGCTCAGGCAATCAATATTCCATTTGAGGTTGGTGGAGGGATTAGAGATAAGGAGACTATTAAAAAACTAATAGATTTAGGGGCTGCAAGGGTTGTTTTAGGAACTGTAGCTTTTGAGGATAGGCCTTTACTCGAAGAAATAGTAAGGGAGTATAATGATAAAATTATTGTTAGCGTAGATATAACAGGTAAAGGAACTGTTGCTTTAAAAGGGTGGATTGAAGATGCTGGCCAGCAAAGCAGTTTGCTTAGCTTTGTAAAGGTTATTTCAAAAATAGGCATAAATAGGATAATCTATACCGATATTGAAAGAGACGGTACTTTGGCCGGTCCCCAGACATCTAAATTGGGAACTTATTTGAGTCAGATGCGTGATTCAGGGGTTAAGATGTCTGTGATTATGGCAGGTGGTATTTCCTCATTAGATGATATAAAGCAGCTTAAAAGCCTGAAAGTTATGGGTCTAGACGGTGTAATTATTGGAAAGGCCTTGTACGAAAATAAATTCAGTTTAAAAGAGGTTATTAATTTATAAAAGGCAATGTTAACTAAGAGAATAATCCCTTGTTTGGATGTAAAAGACGGACGCGTTGTTAAAGGTGTCAAATTTAAAGAATTAAAGGACGCCGGAGATCCTGTCGAAAGTGCGATTTATTATGATAGTGAAGGTGCCGATGAGCTGGTTTTTTTAGATATTACGGCAAGTTCGGATAAGCGCGGAATAATGATAGATGTAGTTAAAAGAGTTGCCGAGAGCATTTTTATGCCATTTACCGTAGGCGGAGGCGTTTGTAATACTGAGGATATCCGGGATTTACTTAACGCGGGGGCGGATAAGGTTTCTATGAATACTGCCGCAATAAAGCATCCTGATTTAATATCAGCGACTTCCCGTCGTTTCGGAAGTCAGTGTATTGTAATTGCGGTTGACGCTAAACGAAGAGAACCCCAGGAAGGTAAACCGCCTGGCTGGGAGCTTTATATAAACGGTGGAAGGACCCCTACAGAGTTAGATGCTATTGAATGGATAAAAAAAGCAGAGAAGTTGGGAGCAGGGGAGATTTTACTTACGAGTATGGATGCTGATGGTACGAAGAATGGTTATGACTTGGAATTAACTAAGGCCGTATCAGGTGCCGTTAAGATCCCCGTGATTGCCTCAGGGGGCGCAGGAAGTGTTTCGGATTTTTATGATGTATTAACTAAGGGCTGCGCGGACGCGGCTTTGGCGGCATCTTTATTTCATTATCGTCAACTTTCTATTGCCGGCGTTAAGAATTATCTTTCGGAAAAAGGAGTAAGTGTGAGGATATGAACCCAGCCCTTCCTAAGGGCAGGGATAAGCAGAAGAAAGGAAGAGCGGGGTGAAAAATAATAATAAGCTTGAAATAAAATTTAAAGTCAAGGATTTAAAGTTTGATGATAAAGGATTAATTGTAACAATCATTCAGGATTATAAGAAGAAAGATATCCTTATGGTCGCATACATGAATGCGGCGTCTGTTAAGCGGACTATTAAAACTAGCAAGACATGTTTTTGGTCCCGCTCACGTAAGAAGTTTTGGGTTAAGGGAGAGACATCCGGACATTTCCAGTTTGTAAAATCCATGTATTATGATTGCGATATGGATGCTTTACTGATACAGGTAAGACAGGTGGGAGTTGCCTGTCATACCGGCAATAGGAGTTGTTTTTATAGGAGAATAAGTTGAAGACATGGCTTACGGAGGTTTTATGCCGACGTAAGTCATAAATCTGAACTTACCCCGCCTCTTTCTACTATGAAGATACACCTAGCAGTAAAAAGGGGCGGGGTTAATTCGCATAAATAACTTACATCGTGCGGTAAGGCACTCTGTAAGTTATAAGCTCATTTATGTATCATCCCAGTGAAAAGGAATTTATAAGATTAGCAAAAAAAGGTAATATTATCCCGGTATATAAAGAGATTTTCGCGGATACCGATACGCCTGTGTCTGCCTATCTAAAAATTAAAACCGGGGATTATTCTTATCTTCTTGAGTCTGTGGAAGGTGAGGATAAAATTGCGCGCTTTTCTTTTTTAGGCAGTGAGCCTCTAATTGTTTTTAGCAGTAAAAAAAATAAAATAACAGTTACTAGCTATGAGACAGGGGCCGGTTTTAAAAAAAAGAAAAGGACAGTAAGGACTTTTCTAACAACAAAAAGTCCATTAGATGAATTAAGAAAAATAATGCAAGGTCTTCATTTTGTAGAGCAAAATGGCCTGCCTCGGTTTTCGGGGGGATTTATCGGGTATCTTGGTTATGGCATGGTGAGATTTTTCGAACCTAAATTAGCAGAGGATAAAATAAAAGATGATTTAAAATTAGCGGATAGTTATTTTATTCTAGCAGAGAATCTTATTATTTTTGATCATCGCAGGCACAATGTAAAGATTGTAGTAAATACGCATATAACACAAAAGCAAAAAATAAATAAAGCATTGCTTAAACGAATATATAGTGAGGCTATTGGAAAAATTGAGAAGGTAGAGGTTAAATTGAGGAGAAATTTACCCTCTTCGAAAATATTGGCTAAGAGGGGAAAACATTCAACTTCTTTTTCTGGGATTAAATCTAACATAAGTAAGAAAAAGTTTAAAGATATGGTGCGCCGCGCGAAAGAATATATTAAAAAAGGCGATATAATACAGGTGGTTTTGTCCCAACGGTTTTATTATCCTATTAAGTATGGTTCGTTTGGTATCTACCGTAGCCTTCGCTCTATTAATCCTTCACCGTATATGTTTTATTTAAATTTTAAGGATTTGTCCTTAGTCGGGTCTTCTCCGGAAATGTTTGTAAGGTGTGAAGATGGATTGGTGCAAATGCGCCCTATAGCCGGAACTCGCAGAAGGGGAAAAGACAAAAAAGAGGATGCTAGTTTGGCAGCTAATTTATTAAAAGATAAAAAAGAGAATGCCGAACACTTAATGCTTGTTGATTTAGGCAGGAATGATTTAGGCAGGGTTTGTGACTATGGCAGTGTTAAGGTAAATGAATTTAAACATGTTGAAAAATACTCACATGTTATGCACATCGTTAGCAATGTAAAGGGTGATTTAAGCAAGAGAAAAAATGTTTTTGATGTAGTGGCCTCAACTTTTCCCGCAGGCACAGTTTCAGGTGCGCCAAAAGTAAGAGCGATGGAAATAATTGACGAATTAGAGGGTCTATCTCGCGGGCCCTATGCCGGATGCGTAGGCTATTTTAGTTTTTCCGGCAATTTAGATACATGTATTACAATCAGGACAATTGTAATTAAGAACAAGATCGCTTATATTCAGGCTGGAGCTGGTATTGTAGCTGATTCGGATCCAGAAAAAGAATATTATGAGACGGTAAATAAGGCAAAGGCTCAGGTGGAAGCGATTAGGTCTTATGAAAGTTATATAATTGATAGGTAGGATTTATCGGTGTTTTAATTTAAGAATTCTAGGATTTTAGCAAAAGGAGGAAACATGGCAGTAGTGATAAGATTGGGAAGACCAAGCAAGGCAACAAAGAAAAGATATTTTTTCAGGATTAAGGTTATGGATTCTACTAAGAGCAGGGATTCCAGCTTTATTGAAGAGGTGGGTTATTATGACCCTGCGCGTAAACCTAAAGTCGTATCTCTTAAAAAAGAGCGTATTGACTATTGGATATCTAAGGGCGCGCGCATGAGCGCTACGGTAAAAAGCTTGTACAAAAAGTATAAATAAAGACTTAAGTTATGATTGGTAACGCTCATAATTTATCTGTTCGAATTTATCCCGAGGTTTATACGCCATTGAATCAGGGGCGGATGCGTAAGCGAGATATTGAATAGTAGTATAAAGAATATTTATAAAAAAGGAGAATAATTATGCCACAAGGACCATCTATTTTACAGACTCCTCTTGTTCCTTTAGCTTTGGTGTTTTTAATTATGTATTTTATGGTTATAAGGCCGGAGAAAAACAAGGCCAAGGAGCATAAGAAGGCTATTTCTAGTTTGAAGAAGAACGATGAAATAGTAACTGCTGGCGGGATACATGGCACAGTTATAAATGTTAAAGATGCAACATTTATTGTGCGTATAGACGATAATTTAAGAATTGAGATTGATAAGACAGCAGTTGCGAGAGTTAAAAAGAAATCATAGCAAGTTTTTATCTTTTGCGCGGAAGGGACATTATGTATAAAAAATTATTTTGGAAAATTGGCTTGATAGTTTTAGTTGTTGCAACGAGCTTATGGTATTCTTTTCCTTTGGATAAACGCATAAATTTAGGCCTTGATTTAAAAGGAGGAATGCATCTCGTTCTTAAGGTGGATACTTCCGAATTGCCTGCTGACGCTAAAGCCGGTGCCCCGGAAAGGGCGTTAGAGGTAATCAGGAATCGTATCGACTTATTCGGAGTTGCTGAACCCTCTATGCATCTGCAGGGGGATGATCAGATAGTAATTCAGCTTCCAGGGTTAACTGATAGGCAGCGTGCTTTACAGCTTATCGGGGAGACAGCTCTTTTAGAATTTAAGATGGTAAATAACGACCCTCAGCTTTTTAAATCTGCCCTGGAGGGAAATGTTCCCGAAGGGTATGAGTTAAGATATATTCAAAATAAAGATGCTTCTAAAAATGAGCCTATTTTATTGGAAGAGGATGCCGTATTAACCGGAGATACATTAGTATCCGCGGATGTTCAGTTTGATCAGGCAAGTTTCGGGGAGCCCTATATCGGTATTGCTTTTAATAGTGAGGGCGGGAAAATATTTAGTGAGCTTACTCGTAAAAATGTTGGACGGCGTTTAGCTATTGTGCTTGATGATAAGGTGCTTTCTGCTCCCCGCATAAATGAGCATATCCCCTCGGGTAAAGGCATAATCTCAGGAAGATTTACTCCCGATGAGGCAAAGGATTTAGCCATAAAATTAAAGGCAGGTGCCTTACCTGCGCCGTTATATATTGAAGAAGAACGAACGGTAGGTTCTATTCTGGGCCAGGATTCGATAAGAAAAGGTATATACGCTACAGCCGCCGGTGCGATTTGCGTATTTATATTTATGGCAGGATATTATTTATTTGCCGGCATTATCGCAAATATTGCGCTAGCGCTTAATATTCTGCTTATAACGGCGGGGTTAAGCCTTCTGGGCGCTACTCTTACTCTGCCCGGTATTGCCGGGGTTGTTCTTACTTTGGGCATGGCAGTTGATGCCAATGTTTTAATCAATGAGCGCATAAAGGAAGAGTTAAGGCTAGGGCGTCCTTTACGTCTTGCGATAAATAATGGATATAATAAAGCCTTTGGCGCAATATTTGATTCGAACATAACAACACTTATCGCGGCATTTTTGCTTTTTCAGTTCGGCACGGGTCCTATCAGAGGGTTTGCCGTAACTTTATCTATTGGTCTTCTTGCCAGCATGTTCACGGCAATTGTAGTAACGAGGACTATATTTGAATTTTTACTTATGACCAAAGCCATTCATCGTCTACCGATGTTTCGGCTGATAAAAGATACAAAATTTGATTTTATCGGGAAAAGAAAGATATTTTTTACCTTGTCTTTAGTAATGGTAGTTTTAGGAATGGGTTTATTCTTTTATAAGGGTAAAAAGATGTATGGTATTGATTTTATCGGCGGTCAGATTCAGGAATATAGCTTTGAGCCTCCTGTTGTGATTGAAGATGTGCGAGGCAGCCTTAAAAGTTTGGGACTTGCGGATGCGATAATTCAACAGGATAAAAAAGACCCCAAAGTTATACTTATTCGTATCGCTCAAGATACTTCTTATATGGTAGAAGAAAAGCTAAGGGAAAGTTTTCCGGACCAAAAAATCGATATTCTTAGAGTAGAGCAGGTTGGGCCTGCCGTAGGTAATCAGCTTAAGCAAAAGGCGATATGCGCGATATTATTTTCTTTAGCCGGTATTCTTGTATATATTGGTTTTAGATTTAAACATTTTGATTTTGCTGTAGCAGGTATTATAGCAGTCTTGCATGATATATTAATAACTATCGGTTTTCTCAGTTTTAGCGGACGGGTGATTGATTTACTTATCGTTAGCGCGTTATTAACTATTGCCGGTTATTCCATAAATGATACGATAATTATCTATGATCGTATACGCGAATTAATGAGAGTTAATCGCAAGGTAAGCTTGTTTGATGCGGTAAATTTAGCTATAAATCAAACATTGACTCGTACGATTCTAACGACAGCGCTTACTCTTTTTGTCGTTGTAGCACTTTTCTTCTTTGGAGGTGAAATACTAAATAATTTTGCCTATACGCTCTTAATAGGATTTATTTCCGGTATTTATTCTACAATTTTCATCGCAAGCCCGTTAATTCTTGTTTTTCAAAGAAAGCGATCGAAATAGGCGGGTTTATCCATAGGGATAGCCTATCCTAATATTTTAAAGGATGAGTCTAATCCACAGGGATAGACCATCCTGGCATATTTAAGGATGGGTCTTATCTGTTTTAGCCAGCTTGGGGATTATAAGGATGAATTTTCGATCGATTAAGCTTTATAAACAGGAACGTATTGACCTGGATAAACTCCTGGCCTCATTGTCCGGATTTGGATATCAAAGACATAGCAAAATAGCTCAAGAGGCAGAGTACGCAGTAAGGGGGGGGATTATAGATATTTTTCCCTCTACTTTTGAATATCCTATACGTATCGAGCTGGATAATAATAAAATAAGTTCTATTAAAAGTTTCGATAAAGTCAGCGGCCGTCTAATTTTTGAGCATACTATTGCAATAATTCTTCCTAAGAAAATCTCCAAAAATTTAAAATTTCGTCATTTTAGCGAAGAAGAACCGATAGAGAATTTTATCGATTTAGCCCCCGGAGATTATGTTGTGCATAATCAGTATGGAGTGGGTAAATTTACGGGTATTAAGAGGCTTGAGTCTAGTGGTAAGATGAGTGATCATATGATAATCCAATACGCTGATGGGGATAAGCTTTATGTTCCGCAGAATTTCATGCATCTTGTACAAAAGTATATTGGTTTTGCCCGTCGTCCGCCGCGCATTTACAAGTTGGGGGGTAAAGAATGGCAAAAGATAAAGAATCAGGTTAGGAAGGGGATACAAAAAATGGCTTTTGATCTTTTGCGCATTCAGGCGGCGCGCGATACGCTACCTGGCTTTAAGTTTTCCAAAGATAGCGATTGGCAGGTTCAATTTGAGAAAACATTTCCTTATAAAGAAACTCCCGGGCAGATAGAATCTATGCAGCAGGTAAAGGAAAATATGGAGAGCGCACACCCTATGGACAGACTTCTTTGTGGTGATGTGGGGTATGGTAAGACTGAAGTAGCAATGCGTGCTACGTTTAAAGCTGTAGTGGATAATAAGCAGGTAGCGATTTTAGTGCCTACTACAATTTTAGCGGAGCAGCATTTTCATAATTTATTATTGCGTATAAAAGATTTTCCTATAAATTTAGCTATGCTTTCCCGTTTTCGGACCAAAAAGGAGCAGGTAGATATTATCGAGGGTCTTAAGAAGGGTACTGTAGATATTGTAATTGGCACACATAGGCTTTTATCCGATGATTTAATTTTTAAAGATTTGGGACTTTTGATAATTGATGAAGAGCAGCGTTTTGGCGTAAGGGCTAAAGAAAAACTTAAGTCTTTGCGTCTTACTGTTGATATTTTAACTTTAACAGCTACTCCCATTCCTCGTACTTTATATATGAGTCTGATGCACGCGCGGGATATGTCTATAATTAATACGCCTCCGGCAAATCGTATTCCCGTTGAAACTCATGTTTGCGCGTTTGATACGGCATTGGTGAAACAGGCCATTTTTAATGAATTAAATCGTAAAGGTCAGGTTTATTTTGTGCATAACCGGGTTTTTGATATTGAGGAAGTCCTAGAAGGAATCAGGAAAATTTCTCCTAAAGGCGCTAGGATTATGTTTGCCCACGGACAGATGTCTCCAAAGATGTTAGAGAAAGTGATTTTGGAGTTTTTAGACGGAAAAATAGATATATTGGTATGTACAATGATAATTGAGTCCGGAATTGATGTTCCTAACGCTAATACATTGATTGTAAATAATGCGGAAAATTTCGGCTTATCCGATCTTCATCAGTTACGGGGAAGAGTGGGAAGATTTACAAGAAAGGCATACGCTTTCTTTTTGGTCTCTAAGAAGGGTTCGTTTAATAAAGAGGCGCGTTTAAGGCTGGATGCAATATCAAATTATAGTGAATTAGGCGCTGGGTTTAAGATTGCCTTTGAAGATCTTATGATACGCGGCGCCGGTAATCTACTGGGGGCAGAGCAGCATGGCTATATGAACAGAATCGGATTTGATCTTTATTGTCGTTTGTTGCGAGAAATTGTTTCCGAATTTAAAGTTAGCCCTAAAGGGTAGGCTTTCCTAATACATCTACCCAGCAGGGTAGGCCTTCCTAATACATTTTAGGGAAGGGCCTAAAAGGAAGGGTCTTAAAAAGGGGGAATAGGTAAAATGAAATATGGATATATGCTTCTATTAGTTTTTTTATTTACGTCTCGTGTTTCTCTATTTGCGCAGGATATTGACTCTATTGGTCTGCCTCAAGATAAAATAATAGCTATTGTAAATAGTGAAATTATTACGCAGAGTGAAGTAGAGGAGTTGTTAGCCGCGTTTTATTTACAGATGCCTGCTGAATTCTCCGATGCACGTAAAGAAGAAGAATTAATGCGGATGCAGGGAACTGTATTAGAGCGCCTTATTGAGGATAAATTGATTTTAGCCGAGGCAAAAAAGCAAGAGATTAAGGTGCCATCTGAATCAGTAGAGGAAAGATTATCCGAAATAAGGAAAGGTTTTAAAGATGATGTTGAATTTAGCGATGCATTGGCCAATCAGGGTATCACCCCGGCAGATTTTAAAAAAAGGATAGAACAGCAGATGATGTCATCGGCAGCGGTTGGGCTCAATGTGAGAAGAAAAATAGTAGTAAGTCCGGTTGATATTACGGCATACTATCAGGCTCATCTGGAAGAGTTTAAGCAGGCTGAAAGTGTAGATATCAATTCGATATTATGTGAGTTAGAATTACAGGCAAAAGAGGCGCTTTTAGCTTTAAAAAACGGCGAAGACTTTAAAGCTGTTAAGGGGCGTTTTTCGCCCGATGCAAGTTTGGATAAAATTACAAAGGGCGAATTAATACCTGATATTGAGGATGTTGTTTTTGCTTTGGAAGAAGGCGATTTTTCTGATGTTGTTAAGACAGAAAATGGATTTTATATATTTAAGCTACTCAAGAAGAATCCCCAAGTTCAGCTTTTTTTATCAGAAGTTGAGACGGTAATTAAGGATTTAATTATTCGTCAGAAATCAGAAGAGCATTTTCAGGAATGGATAGCAAAGCTTATGGATGATGCGTATATTGTCATACGCTGACTAAACGTTATGCCTTTATCTAAAACAATTATTATAACAATGGGAGACCCCTCAGGGATAGGAGCAGAGATAATAGTACGTTCTTTGTCAGTGCCCGGATTAGTCAAAGGGGTCAGGTTTATTGTCGTGGGAGATAAGTTTGTATTTCAAAAGATACAGGGGTTTAGCCATATTAGTAATAGTCCAAAAATCGAATTCATAGATTTGAATAATGTCAACAGGCGGAATTTTTGTTTTGGTAAAATAAGCTCAAAATACGGTGCCGCAGCCATGGAATATGTTGATGTAGCGCTTGATTTGGTTAGACAGCAGCAAATAAAAGCACTGGTGAGTGCGCCCGTAGGTAAAGAGTCTATTGCTAAGTCTATGAATGATTTTCGCGGGCAGACAGAGTATTTAGCTGCAAAATGCGGTATTAGCAATTTTGGGATGCTGCTTATTAATGATAGCTTAAAACTTGCCCTGGTTACGCGGCATTTGCCGTTAAAAGACGTAGCAGATAAGATCACTGTAAATAATATAGTCCAGGTTGCAAGACTTACCGCTAGTTTTCTAAAGAGTTACTATTTGATAAAGAGGCCCAAGATTGCCATATGTAGTCTTAATCCTCATGCCTCCGACGGAGGATTAATAGGAGACGAAGAAAAGAAAAAAATAATTCCCGCAATAAAGAAGCTTAAGTTTTTAATTGATTGTTCCGGTCCTTATCCCGCGGATTTAATTTTAAGTAGGTCCCAGTCAAAAATCGCTGATGCAATTGTCGTAATGTATCATGACCAGGCCCTTATACCCTTAAAAATCGACTCAAAATTTAATGGCGTAAATATTACTATGGGTTTGCCGTTTATCAGGACATCTCCTTTGCATGGAACAGCGTATGCTATAGCCGGTAAAAATAAGGCTAATTATTTAAGTATGCGCTATGCAATAAATACGGCTATAAAATTAGCAAAAAATGTCTCCTGATTTTTTACCACGTAAAAAACTAGGCCAAAATTTTCTTTTTGATCAAAATATTCTAAAGAAGATGGTGTCTTTTATTAAGCCGGAAAAAAAAGATTTTATCCTGGAGATAGGCGCCGGATTGGGAACCCTTACAGCATTGCTCGCAAAGCGCGCCGGTCACGTATTAGCGCTTGAAATCGACAAAAGAGCGACAAGTGTATTAACGGGAAAATTTAAAGGCCAGGAAAATATTAAAATACTAAATCAGGATTTTCTTAAATTTGACATATCTAAAATTCCCAATGGGAAAAGGTTAAAAGTTGTAGGAAACATACCGTATTATATTACATCGGATATAATCCAACACTTGCTTAATTTTAAAGATAGAATTGATTCAATCTTTATGACTGTGCAGAAAGAAGTTGCCGAGCGGATTGTTGCTTCTCCGTCTACTTCTCAATATGGCTCGTTAACGTGTTTTCTGCAATATTATACTGAACCTAAAAAAATATTTAATATTAAGGCCGGTTCTTTTTGGCCGCGGCCTAAAGTCGATAGCGCGTTTATAGTTCTTAGGGTATTGCAATTTCCTAAAGTTAAGGTAAATAATGAAGATCTTTTCTTTAAGCTGATTAGGTTAGGGTTTAATCAGCGCAGAAAGATGTTCGTAAACGCTGTAGGCGCAGTTTACGAAAAAGAAATGTTTTGTGTTCTTCTTCGGGGCTTAGGATTGGATCCTAATTTACGTATTGAAAATCTCTCATTAGCTGATTTAGCCATGATTTCAAATCGCCTTAACTCTGTAGAGGGTGGTTGAGCCTGAGCTATTAGGTTAAACCCCAAGATTAATTTAGCTTGATTTTTTATGTATACAAGGTATATAATATCACAATGTAACATGTTGTGTTGTATGGTAGTTATGAGGATAATTTTTAAGCTGTTAAAGGTTTAATTTTAACTGTTATTTTATCAGGAGGGAAGCATGTCTAAAGTCACGATTATGGTTGTTGATGATGAGATTGATTTCAATTATATGTTGAGTTATTGGTTAAAGGCAAAGAATTATAACGTAGTCTCAAAAAGTAATGGGGCCGAAGCCCTCGAGGCTGTAAGGAAGAATCCGCCGGATATGGTTTTTCTAGATATAAGCATGCCTCTTATGGATGGAGTTGAGACCCTGCGTAAAATAAGAGAGATTAATGAGAAGCTGCCGGTAATAATGATTACTGCTTATGGTACGCAGGATAGGTTAGATACTTGTCAAAAGTTAGGCGTGTCGGGTTTTTTTGCTAAAGAAGAGAATTTTGATTCACTTTTGAATATAATAGATACTGTGCTAAAATTGCATAAAGGCTTAAAGGATAAATAGAAGTATTTCATTAAACCTTTAGGAGGGTGCATCGTGCATAAGAAGATTAAGATGCTTGTTGTTGATGATGAAGAGATAGTTTGTAATTATATTGAGCAGCGTTTTAAGAAAAAAGGTTTGAATGTATTTTTTGCTCTTTCCGGAGAGGAGGCACTTGATGTTTTTGAAAGAGAAGATCCGGATATTATTATTCTTGATATTATGATGAAGGGAATAAACGGCATAGAAACATTAAAGCGAATCAAGGAAAAAAGAGACGTACCTTACGTTATAATTGTCAGCGCGATTGATAATAAAGAACAGATAGAATATTTAAAGACACTGGGTGTTTCTTGCTATCTTACTAAGCCTATTCTCTTAAAAGAGCTTGATAGCCGTGTGATGAGTTTTGTTGATGAAATAAAGCAATTAGAGGATAATTAATGCGTCCTGCGAAATCTAAAATCCGAAAGCGCGCTCCTAAGCGGCGTCCCGCGAGAGGTTCTTCGAAAGGTAGCTTGTCTTTTAGTGAGTATAAGCGTTCATTAGAATTAGCCACAGAAGGTATGGTCGAGATTTTAGATATCGAGAAGCTTATCCGGCTCATTGTTTACATGATTGTAAAAAAAGTAAAGCTTGTCCATGCCGGTATTCTTTTATACGATGAAACAAAAAAATTCTATGTTTTAAGTACTTCTCGCGGCAGGAAAGGTTCTGTTATTCCCAGGGAGTATATTCGCATAGAGGCCGATGATGTGTTAATAAAATTTTTTAAGTCGCGCAAGAATTATTCTATTAATAAGAGCGGGGTTATTCGCCTTGATGATTTAAATAACTTATTAAAAAGAAAAGAGATAGGATCCAAAGAGAAAAATTTTAAGCTATCTATTATCAAGATACGCGATGAGATGATAAATTATGATGTTGACGCGCTTGTTCCGGGTTATTTCCAGAAGGATAATCTTTTAGGTGTTTTATTCCTAGGGAGGAAAGCCAATCGTAATAAATTCCATCAGGACGAACTGGATTTTTTTATGGCGCTTGCGCGAACTGCGGTTATGGCTATTAGGAATGCGCAGTTATATAAAAATATCCAAAAAATATTTTTTGGTGTTATTCAAGCAATGGCTCTTAGCATTGAAAAGTTTGACCCTGATTTTATTCGCCCTCACATGGATAGAATGTTTAAGATGGCAGCGCGATTGGTAGAAAAGTTGGATAAAAGAGGAGTTGTGCTTCCTGATATGCCTAGGGAGTTGTTTCTTTCGTCAATTTTTTTACATGATATTGGTAAGCAGTATACCCCGAAGGAGATTTTGTATAAAGAAGGCCGATTAACCGATGAGGACTGGGTTATTTTAAAAAAGCATCCGGTTGACGGCGCAGAGATATTTGAGCAAATTGACGGACTCCAAGAGGTTGCCGCGATTATACGATACCATCAGGAGCGCTATGACGGCACGGGTTATCCTGAAGGATTAAAAGGGGATAAAATTCCTGTGGGGGCCAGGATTGCTTCGGTGTTGGATACTTTTGATGCGATGACTAATGCCCGGCCGTATCGCAAAATACCTTTTACAATAAAAGATGCCGTTAAGGAATTAATCAAAGCAAAGTCAACTCAACTTGACCCGAATCTCGTTGATGCGTTTATTGAGGTTCTATTAGAGGAGGGAATATTGTTGGATGTGGAACTGAAAGAGATTTGTTCCGATAGTTCTATTGAACGTCTTTTTAACAATCTTGTCTACAGGTAGTTTTTGTCTAATCCCTTCAAATAGCTGGACTATCCTTTCATTAAAAAAATACTTGACAAAAAAAAATTTTCCGCTATACTAAGGAGTTTGTGTAATCTGCCCTCGTAGCTCAGTTGGCAGAGCACGTCCTTGGTAAGGACGGGGTCATCGGTTCAATTCCGATCGGGGGCTTTTTCCGACGAGCAACGAGAAGTAAATTTAAATATAGTAAAATGCGAGAAATTATAACATTAGAATGTACTGATTGTGAAAGCCGAAATTATACGACTACAAAAGATAAGAGAAAACATACGGAAAGATTAGAGCTAAAAAAATTCTGTAAGTTTTGCCGGAAACATATCGTACATAAGGAAATTAAATAAGGCGTTCTTTTAAAAAAGATTCAGGGAGTCTAAAAAGAAAGCAGGGTTTTGTTGTAGTTCGCGATAGCGACGTCCTCTCTAAAGTCACACAAAGATAAAAGGAGCGTCGGTTAAGGGCAAACCAACGGTCTCCAAAACCGTGACTGCAGGTTCGACTCCTGCCGCTCCTGCTTCCAAAAGGGAGAACCAAAAGGGAGTTTGAGGGAAAATATTTTTCCCTCAATGAGTAGCTGGAATTTTATGCTACGGGGTGATAGCGACCCGCCGCAGGCGGAGAGCATCAGAGGGGCAAGTAGCCCCTATGAGGAGTAGCGATAGCTACGACGGTTCGACTCCTGCCGCTCCTGCCAATTTGATATTATGGAATGGTTAAGTGATAATTTAAAACAAATACTTTTAGGT
The DNA here is from genome assembly GCA_913009335.1 of uncultured bacterium. Taxonomy (GTDB): domain Bacteria; phylum Omnitrophota; class Gorgyraeia; order Ghiorseimicrobiales; family Ghiorseimicrobiaceae; genus DRER01. The sequence goes on along the minus strand of CAJVXN010000007.1, from coordinate 36,572 downwards.
GCGGCTGGCGCAGTTCTGTTAGTTCTTGTCATCAAGCATTTTGCTAAGATAAAGAAATTTATCCTTGAGGTGAGAGCTGAGTTGAAAAAAGTTTCATGGTCAACTCGTAAGGAGCTTCTAGCTGCTACTATGATGGTAATAATCATCACGGCGATGTTAGCTACGTTTATCGGTGCAATTGATTTTGTTTTTGCCGAAACTTTAAGCCGCATGCTGACGATAATTAAATAGCAAGAGTTGTTCATTGGCCTTTCTAGTACTAAAGGAAGTTAATATTATCTTTTCCTTTTCGAAATTGTGTCTAAATAATATTCCATTAGGTAGGAAAAGCTTTAATAAGATATGAAAAAATGGTATGTAGTACATACTCAAACCGGAGCTGAAGACAAGGTGAAAATAAGCCTGGAGGGCAGAATATCTTCATCCGGATTAAATGAGGAAATAACCAGGCTGCTTATACCAACCGAGCAGGTTGCGGAGATTAGAAGCGGAAAGAAGAGAATCTCAGAACGAAAATTCTTTCCAGGATATCTCCTAGTAGAAATGGATTTGACAGAGCGGGCCTATCTTGTAATAAAGGGTACTCCCGGAGTTACTGGTTTTATTGGAGTCGGCAAGAAACCGATGCCGTTACCTGATACGGAAGTAGAAAGCATCCTAAAACGTACAGAAGAAACACAGGTTAAGCCCAGCCCAAAAACAGTTTTTGATCAAGGTGAGCAGGTTCGGGTAACCGATGGACCATTTGTTAATTTTAATGGCACAATCGAAGAGATTTATCCCGAGAAAGGAAAGATTAAGGTTTCCGTTTCCATCTTTGGGAGATCAACGCCCGTTGAATTAGAATATTGGCAAGTAGAGAAGGTATAAAATGGCTAAGAAAAAAGTAAAGACTCAAATAAAATTGCATGTGCCGGCTGGAGCAGCAAATCCAGCACCGCCTGTAGGGCCGGCTTTAGGTCAGCATGGCGTAAATATTATGCAGTTTTGTAAGGATTTTAACGAAAGGACAAAGGATAGAGATGGTTTAATTCTTCCTGTAGTTATTAGTGTTTATGAAGATAGAAGTTTCGATTTCATAATTAAAAGCCCGCCATCATCTATTCTTTTAAAAAGAGCCTGCAATTTAGCTAAGGCATCGGGTGAGGCCGGGAAAGAGAAGATTGCCCAGATAACTCGTAAGCAGGTTGAAGAAATAGCACAGCTAAAATTAAAAGATTTAAACACTTTGGATATAGAGAAAGCTGTAAAAACTATAGCCGGTACTGCCCGTAGTATGGGTATAGAGGTTGTTAAGTAAAATGAAAAAATATAGCAAACGTTTTAAACAGGGATTAGAGTCAGTAGATCAGAGTAAGACATATGATTTAAAAGAGGCGATTAGTATTTTTAAGAAGATACCTCAGCCAAAATTTGATCAATCAGTAGATCTGGATTTATCTCTTAACGTTGACCCTAAGAAAGCTGACCAGATGGTCAGAGGCACTGTTATTTTGCCTCATGGTACAGGGCGAAAGGTTCGCGTTGCTGTATTTGCTAAAGGAGAGGCAGAGAAAGCCGCGCGCGCAGCAGATGCAGATTTTGTGGGAGCGCAGGATTTGATGGATAAGGTTTCCGGCGGCTGGTTAGGTTTTGATGTAGCTGTGGCAACTCCTGAAATGATGCGTGATCTAAGTAAGCTGGGTAAAGTATTAGGCCCGCGTGGTCTCATGCCTTCTCCTAAAACAGGCACTGTTACTAATGATGTTACAGCAGCGGTTAAGCAAATTAAAGCCGGAAAAGTCGAATTTAGAGTAGACAAGCAATCTGGTATTCATTGTTCCGTGGGAAGGGTTTCATTTGATGAGCAAAAGATTTATGAGAATGTTTCAAAGTTTATGGAGAGCTTGACAGCTGCTAAGCCATCTTCGGTTAAAGGAAAATTCATAAAGAACGTTTCACTTTCTACTACTATGGGTCCGGGAGTTAGAATAAACGTTTAAATCCCTATTGGTATTGAATCAAACGGGGATAATTTTATATTTAGTGAGTATATATTATGGAAAGAATAGGTAGGATTTACCGTTCAACGCTTGAAAAAGAGTTTAAAAAGAGATTAGCGGATACGAATAGTCTGTTTATAGTGCGTTATGCCGGGGTTAAATCCAGTGAGCTAACCAAGTTAAGAAATAATTTATCTCAGAATAATGGCAAGTTATTTATTGCTAAAAATTCTTTGGCAAACCGCGTCTTAAAAGAAGTGGATATGAAGGGTCTTGTTGATTTGTTGGGCGGACAGACAGCATTTGTTTTTGGCTATGATGATCCGATTGCAATATGTAAGATTATTTCCGCGTTTATCAAGGAACATAAAGCGTTGGAATTTCAGGGAGGTATTTTAGAGCAGAAGATGGTTGGTCAGGACGAACTTGCCTATTTGGCTAGCATGCCTTCAGTTGAAGAGCTTCGGGCAAAATTTGTTTCGTGTATTAAGGCACCGATTACCAATTTAGTCTTTGGTTTAAGCGCTCTGGTTAAAAAACCTATATATGTATTAAATGCCATAAAAGAGAAGAAAGAAAAAGAAAAACAGTAAAGCGTGTACTGTTTTTTATTTTAATATACATCGGTAATTAATAGAAGTAAAAGTACAAATACGGAGGGACACAAAATGGAAGCAAAAACAGAAGTAAAAGAGAAAGATGTGGCTCAGGATAAAGAAGTAAAGGTTGATCCTAAGTTGGAGAAAATTATTAAATCAGTTGAAGAGTTAAGCGTATTAGAGCTTTCTGATTTGGTAAAAGCCTTAGAAGACAAATTTGGTGTATCAGCCGCAATGCCGGTTATGGCTGTAGGTCCGGTGGCCGCAGCTGCTGGAGCAGCAGAAGAAGAAAAGACTGCTTTTTCAGTTGTTTTGACCGGGGCTGGTGGCACTAAGATAGCCGTAATTAAAGAAGTTAGATCCGCAACTAGCTTGGGCTTGAAAGAGGCTAAAGAGTTGGTAGATGCTGCTCCTAAGCCCATTAAAGAAAACTTACCTAAAGCGGAAGCCGAAGAACTAAAGAAGAAATTAGAAGCGGCAGGTGCAACAGTCGAATTAAAATAATTATTGTTATAACTTAGGTATCTAGCGCTAAGCTATTATTAGGTATAGGATTGATGAAAAGTATCTAGCGCTAAATATTAAACGCTGGGAAATTATGGGTAAACGTATAAATTTTGGCAATATTAAAGAAATATATGATCTTCCTGATCTTTTAGATATTCAACGTTTGTCCTATGTTACTTTTCTTCAAGAAGATGTCCCTTCGGAAGAAAGGCGTGATATAGGATTACAGGAAGTGTTTTCTGATGCGTTCCCTATCGAAAGTCATGATCAGAGAATACGTATAGAATTTATCAGTTATATTCTTAGCAAGCCAAAGTACAATATCTTAGAATGCAAGAAGCGCGGCATGAGTTATGCTTCGTCTTTAAGAGTTGATTTGAGATTAATAACGCCTACCGAGACAAAAGAACAGGAAGTGTATTTTGGGGAAATCCCATTAATGACGCCAACCGGTACTTTTGTTATAAATGGCGATGAGCGTGTAATCGTTAGTCAATTGCAGCGTTCCCCCGGAGTTTGTTTTGAAGAGGAAATGCATCCTACCGGAAAAAGAATATTTTATGGCAGAATAATTCCTTATCGCGGAACATGGTTGGAGTTTAAATACGACCTTTCTGAGAGTATCCTTGCTTATGTTGATCGTAAGCGTAATTTTCCGGCAACTCAGTTATTGCGTATCATGGGTTATACTACAGATGAAGAAATAATGAGAGGTTTCGGTCAGGAATATCCTGAAATCGAAAATACCCTAAAAAAAGATTACACAACAAATAAAGAAGAAGCATTAACAGATTTTTACCGCAAAATGCGTCCTACTGAGCCTGTTACTCTTGAAAGCGCGGAAAATCTTTTTTATCGTTTATTCTTTGATCCGAAAAGATATGATTTGGAACGTGCGGGAAGATTTATCCTGAATCGTAAGTTAGATCTTGATGTTTCTTTAGATAGAAGGACATTAGATGCTGATACAGTAATTTCAGTAATCAAATATTTAATAACTCTGAAGCACGGGAAGGGTGTTATTGATGATATAGATCATTTAGGTAATCGTCGCGTTAAAACCGTGGGTGAGTTAGTTCAAAACCAGGTAAGGATAGGCTTAAGCCGTCTGGAGCGTTCGATTCGGGAGAGGTTATTAGTTTTAGCAAATTTCGATGACTTAATGGTGCATCATCTTATTAACTCAAAGCTTCTTTCCAGTCAGATCAAGGATTTTTTTGGCAGAAGTCAGTTGTCACAATTTATGGATCAGGTAAATCCTTTAGCAGAGATGACTCATAAGAGAAGGCTTAGCGCTCTTGGTCCGGGGGGATTATCACGGGAGAGGGCTGGTTTTGAAGTGCGCGATATACATCCTTCGCATTACGGCAGAATTTGTCCTATTGAAACCCCCGAAGGTCCCAATATTGGACTTATCGCATCGCTTAGTTGTTTTGCCCGCGTAAATGATCTGGGGCTACTTGAGACTCCATATCGTAAGGTAGAAAATGGCCGGGTTACGCGTAAAATAGATTATTTAACAGCTGACATAGAGGAAACTAAGTATATTGCTCAGGCTAATGCAACTTTAGATAGCGGTGGTTACTATGTAGATAAAGAAGTATCATGTAGGTTTAAGGGAGATTTTCCAAAAGTGCACCCTAAAAAAATAGAGTATATGGATGTATCACCTAAGCAGCTTGTATCGGTTGCTGCATCATTGATCCCATTTTTAGAGCATGATGATGCAAACCGTGCGCTTATGGGTTCAAACATGCAGAGACAGGCTGTTCCGTTAATGATTTCCGAGGCTCCTTTAGTTGGCACGTCAATTGAGCATAAGGTTGCAGTTGATTCCGGTACAGTCGTAATAGCAAATAAAGCCGGCAAGGTTTCAGCAGTTGATGCTAATTCTATAACGATTGGTAAGAATAAGTATACTTTGAAGAAATTTATGCGTTCAAACGCAAATACCTGCATTAACCAGAAGCCTATTGTGTCTTTGGGGCAGCGTGTTGAGGAAGGTGAGGTTATTGCTGACGGACAGGCTACAGATAAGGGAGAATTATCTTTAGGGAAAAATCTTCTTTGCGCGTTTATGCCTTGGAGAGGTTATAATTTTGAAGATGCGATTTTGATAAGCGAAAGGATCGTTAAAGAGGATATATTTACTTCTATTCATATTGAAGAATTTGATATTGAGGCCAGAGAGACACGTTTGGGTAATGAAGAGTTAACCCGGGATATTCCTAATGTAGGAGAGGAAGCACTTTCGAATTTAGATGAGAACGGTATTATTCGTTTAGGCGCAGAAATAGAGCCGGAGGATATACTTGTAGGAAAAGTTACTCCAAAAACAGAGACAGAGCTTTCCCCTGAAGAAAGACTCTTGCGTGCGATATTTGGTGAAAAGGCAGGAGATGTACGGGATACATCTTTAACTGTTCCGCCCGGCGTAGAAGGTGTAGTCGTAGATGTGCATGTATTTGCCCGTAAAGAGCGCGGTAGAAGATCAAAAGAGGATAAATCCAAAGAACTTAAAGCAATGAGCCAGATAAAGAAATTTTATAATCAGGAAATAGAATACTTAGAAGAAGAAAAGGTAGATAAAATAGCTCGCGCTTTAGGTGTAGATAAAAAGAAAGTCCTCAAGATGGATTTTAGTTCTAATGAAACTGCTAAAAAAATAGCTTTTTTATGCGATAGTCAAGTTAAGGAATTGATAGCTGAGCAGGAGACTGAGATTGAAAAAGTAAAGCGTGGTGATGAGCTCTCTCCTGGAGTGTTGAAAAAAGTAGTAGTTTATATAGCAACTAAGAGGAAACTTGCCGCTGGTGATAAGCTTGCCGGACGTCATGGAAATAAGGGTGTAGTTGCTAGAATTATCCCTGAAGAAGATCTGCCGTTTTTACCGGATGGTAGACCAGTCGAGATAGTCTTAAATCCTTTGGGTGTGCCTTCGCGTATGAACGTAGGGCAGATATTAGAAACACATTTAGGTTGGGCAGCAAAAGTATTAGGTATAAAGATTTCTAGTCCAATATTCGATGGTGCTAGTGAATCCCAGATAACAGAAATGCTCGAGAAGGTAAACTTTCCTAAGAGTGGTAAGATTGTTTTACGTGACGGATTTAGCGGTGAATCTTTTGAGCAGGATGTTACAGTAGGCTACATCTATATGATGAAATTAATTCATCTTGTTGATGAAAAAATACACGCGCGTTCAATAGGCCCTTATTCTTTAGTAACGCAGCAGCCTTTAGGCGGTAAAGCTCAATTCGGAGGTCAGCGTTTCGGAGAAATGGAAGTATGGGCGCTTGAGGCATATGGTGCCGCCTTTACCTTGCAGGAGATGCTTACGGTAAAGAGCGATGATGTTAAGGGGCGAACAAATATTTATGAAGCTATAGTAAAAGGTGAACAGCGTCTGCATACGGGGATTCCCGAATCATTTAATGTTTTGATCAAAGAATTGCAGGGTTTATGTTTAGATATAAAAACGGAGAAGGCTAAATGAGTGAAGATGCCAGTTTATTTAAGAGTATCTCTATAAAAATAGCATCACCTCAGACGATAAAATCTTGGTCCAGAGGAGAGGTAAGGAAGGCAGAAACAATAAATTACAGGACGCTTAAACCTGAAAAAGACGGATTGTTCTGTGAAAAAATATTCGGCCCGGTTCGTGACTGGGAGTGTAATTGTGGAAAATACAAAGGGATTAAACATAAAAATACGGTATGTGACCGTTGCGCGGTTGAGGTAACAAAGTCTCAGGTCAGGCGCGAGCGCATGGGACACATTGATCTTGCGACGCCTGTTACACACATTTGGTTTTTTAAGGTGGTCCCGAGTAGAATTTCAGCGCTTCTAGATATGACCTTGCGGGCGATTGAGAAAGTTATCTATTATGAAGAATATGTTGTTGTTGATCCCGGAGAATCTCCTTTAAAGAAAAATGAGCTTTTAGCCGAAGAAAAATATAGAGAATGCCTGGAGAAGTATGGTGCGACATTTAAAGCAAAGATAGGTGCCGAGGCAATAAAGGATTTATTAAAGGAAGTAGATCTAAATGCTTTATCCCGGAGAATTCATAAAAGCCTTGCTAATGATAGAGAGAGTGCTACTGCCCGTAAGCTCAGTAAGACTTTAAAAATCATTGAAGATTTTAAAGCATCCGGGAATAAACCGGAGTATATGATCCTTGAAATATTACCGGTTATCCCTCCTGATTTACGTCCATTGGTTCCTTTAGATGGCGGGAGATTTGCAACTTCTGATTTGAATGATTTATACCGTCGTGTTATCAATAGAAACAACAGACTTAAAAAGCTTATGGAATTAAATGCGCCTGGTATTATTATTCGCAATGAGAAGCGAATGCTTCAGGAGGCAGTTGATGCGTTATTGGATAATGGCAGACATGGACGCGCTGTTCCCGGGGCAAATAATCGGCCGCTTAAGTCGCTTTCTGATATGTTGAAGGGTAAGCAGGGTAGGTTTAGACAAAATTTATTAGGTAAGCGCGTTGATTATTCCGGCCGTTCTGTAATTGTAGTCGGGCCTGAGCTTGCGCTTCATCAATGCGGGCTTCCTAAGAGAATGGCTTTGGAATTGTTTGAGCCGTTTATAATTAAAAAACTTAGAGAAAAAGGTTTTGTTCATACGATTAAAGGTGCGCGTCGGATGGTTGATCGCGGTAAGATTGAAGTATGGGATATTTTGGATGAGGTTATCCGCGATCATCCTGTGCTTTTAAACAGAGCTCCGACTTTGCATCGATTGAGCATCCAGGCGTTTTTTCCTGTTTTAATCGAAGGAAAGGCAATTAAGATTCATCCTTTGGTATGTAATGCCTTTAATGCGGATTTTGATGGGGATCAGATGGCAGTGCATGTGCCTCTTTCTCTGGAATCTCAGATAGAAAGCCGCATCTTAATGCTTTCTGTGAATAATATATTTTCTCCCGCGGACGGTCGTCCGATTGTTACCCCTACGCAGGACATTATTTTAGGAATAGCTTTTCTTACAAAGGAAAAACCACAGGCTAAAGGTGAAGGTAAAATTTTTGCCAATGCCAATGAGGCAATAATTGCCCATAATGATAAAGCGTTGCATCTTCAGGCAAAGATTAAATTAAGAGTCCTTAGTGTTTACGATATCTCTGAAGATAAATTTATAGAGGAAAAAAGAATAATAGAGACGACTGTAGGACGGGCGATTTTTAATACCCAGTTACCCGATGGATTTGGGTTTGTAAACGAGGGATTAGATAAGGGAAAAGTCGGAACGGTTGTTGCTATTTGTTATAAACGCTTCGGGCATAATCGCACGATAAAACTTCTTGATGATTTAAAACGCCTGGGATTTGAGCATGCTACTCTTGCCGGGATATCTATAGCTATCGATGATCTTAAAGTACCTCAACAGAAAAGTGTAGTATTAACAAGTGCAAAAGTTGATGTATCGAAAGTCGAAGATCAATATCGCAAGGGTGTAATTACTAATCGTGAGCGCTACAATAAAGTAATAGATATCTGGACCCATGCTACTGATAAAATTTCTGATTTAGTGTTTAATGAAATGGATAGTTTTAATCCTATATTTATGATGGCAGATAGTGGTGCTCGTGGTTCACGTCTACAGATTCGTCAGCTTGCCGGTATGCGTGGTCTTATGGCAAAGCCATCAGGTGAGATTATTGAGAGTCCGATAACGGCAAACTTTAGAGAGGGCCTTACTGTTTTAGAATACTTTATTTCAACGCATGGCGCAAGAAAAGGTCTGGCTGATACAGCACTTAAGACTGCTGATGCGGGGTATTTAACGCGGCGTTTAGTAGACGTAGCACAGGAAGTAATTATTACTGAGGTGGATTGCGGCACATTAAACGGTATAACCCTTGCTGCGATTATTGAAGGTGATGAAGTCGTTGTGAGTCTTAAAGATCGTATTACGGGCAGGATTGCCCTTGATAATGTTGTCGATATTATTACCGATGAAACTGTTGTTGAGGCGGGGAGTGAAATCATCGGGCAAAAAGCAGATATGATCACGCGCCTAGGAATTGAAAAAATTCGTATCCGCAGTGTTTTAACCTGTGAAACTGCCAGAGGGGTGTGCGCAAAATGCTATGGCCGCAATTTAGCTACGGGAAGATTAGCTGAATTAGGGGAGGCAATAGGTGTTATTGCCGCTCAATCTATAGGTGAGCCGGGTACACAGTTAACGATGAGGACGTTTCATATCGGTGGAACAGCTAGTCGCGTAGTTGAACAATCATATTTAAAGGCAAAAAATAAGGGTTTTGTTAAATATCATAATTTAAGGATAGTCGATCGCGGTAAGGAATTTGTTGTTTTAAATAGAAGCGGTATGATAAGTATTAATGATGCTGAAGGACGCGAATTTGAACGTTATCCTGTTCCTCAGGGCGCGTTTATATATGTCGCTGACGGAAAACAGGCTGAAAAAGATAAGATATTTATTCGTTGGGATCCGTATATGGTTCCCACATTAACCGAAGTTGCCGGAACAGTAAAGTTTGAGGATATTAAAGAAAATATCACGATGCGTAAGGAGTTAAATTCTACAACAAAGTTAATGGAGAGGGTAATTGTAGAACATCGCGTGGATTATCACCCTCATATTTTAATTACCGATGAAAAAGGAGAGGTATCCGGTATCTATCCTATACCTACAGGTGCGCATATTCTTGTTGATGATGGGAATAAGGTTAAGGCTGGTGAGTTACTGGCAAAAATTCCTCGTCTTGTAGGTAAGACTAGGGATATTACTGGAGGACTACCTCGTGTTGCAGAATTATTCGAGGCAAGACGTCCGAAGGATCCTGCGGTAATTTCAGAAATTGACGGTTTCGTAGAGTTTGGTGAAACTAAAAAAGGACAACGCGCGATTATAATAAAAAGTCCGACGGGTATGAAGCGTGAATACAGTATACCACATGGAAAACATCCTAATGTGTATAAAGGGGATCGTGTAGACGCGGGTCAGCAGTTGACCGATGGGCCTGTAGTTCCTCAAGATATATTACGAGTCTGCGGAGATAAGGTATTGCAGGAATATTTGGTAAATGAAGTTCAAGAGATTTACCGTTTACAGGGAGTACGCATTAACGACAAACATATTGAGGTAATAATCAGGCAGATGCTTAAGAAGGTAAAGATTGAAGATCCCGGAGATACAAAGTTTTTAGCTAATCAGCAGGTTGATAAATGGCATTTTCGTAATGAAAATGAGCTAGTACGAAAGAAGAAAGGGAAACCTGCTTCGGCTACTCCGTTATTGCTAGGTATTACTAAAGCTTCTCTTAGCACAGAGAGTTTTATTTCTGCGGCAAGTTTTCAGGAGACTACGAAGATTCTTACCGAGGCAGCTGCTGCAGGGAGAGAGGATGAATTATTCGGGCTTAAGGAAAATGTCATTGTAGGGCATTTGATTCCTGCAGGGACGAGTTTCAATAAGCATCAGGTAATAGAACTAATTAGAGAAAAACAGCTTGAGAAAAAAGAAGAAGTTACGAAATCAGCCTAAATAGGGAATAAAATATGCCGACAATATTACAATTAATTAGAAAAGGTAGGACATTACAGAAGAAAAAATCAAAATCACCCGCGCTTCGTGCGTGTCCGCAAAGACGCGGAGTGTGTGTACAGGTTAGAACAATGACGCCTAAGAAGCCTAATTCGGCGCTTAGGAAAATTGCTCGTGTAAGACTTACAACAGGTATAGAGATAACAGCTTATATTCCTGGCGAAGGACACAATTTGCAAGAGCACGGTATTGTTTTGGTAAGAGGCGGTAGGGTTAAAGATCTGCCAGGTGTGCGTTATCATATTGTCCGAGGTACTCTGGATACGGCAGGTGTTGCCGATAGAAAACGTAGCCGTTCAAAGTACGGAGCGAAGAGACCTAAGTAATCAACATCAATATTATCCTGAAAGGTTCGGGATTGCCTGTAAAATTTGCAGGTGAAGAATTAATCTTAACGGTCCCGAAAATTTGGGATTATGGAGTTTATTAAAAATGAGAAGAGGAAATAGTAAGAAAAGAGAAATAATGCCTGATGCGAAATTTAATAGTAAGGTAGTGGCTAAGTTTATCAATATCCTTATGCGTAAAGGAAAGAAGTCTATTGCTGAAAGCATTCTTTATGGTGCGTTGGATAAAGTTAAGGATAAGTCTGGTGAACCAGATGCTTTGAAGGTATTTTATAAAGCATTAGATAATGCCATGCCCAGGGTACAGGTAAAACCCCGGCGCGTAGGGGGTGCGACTTATCAGGTTCCTATAGAGATTAGCCATGATAAGGGAATGTCCATAGCGCTTCGCTGGATAAAGGATTTTGCAACTTCGCGTAAAGGCAAGCCAATGGTAGAAAAGCTAGCCGATGAGATATTCGCTGCCTATAAAGGCGAAGGATCATGTATAAAAAAGAAAGATGATACACATAAAATGGCAGAAGCAAATAAGGCATTTGCGCATTTTCGTTGGTAAATTAAAATGAAAAGAACTCCGTTAGATAAAATTAGGAATATCGGGATCATTGCCCACATTGATGCGGGCAAGACCACAACTACAGAACGTGTACTTTTTTATACCGGAAAAACCTATAAGTTAGGGGAGGTGCATGAAGGTACGGCTACGATGGATTGGATGGAGCAGGAGCAGGAAAGAGGAATAACCATAACATCGGCTGCAACTACTTGTTTTTGGAGAGATTGCCGTATAAATATCATTGATACGCCGGGGCATGTGGATTTTACCGTTGAGGTGGAAAGATCATTAAAGATTTTAGATGGTGCCGTAGTTCTTTTTTGCGGAGTGGGTGGAGTTGAGCCTCAGTCAGAGACCGTATGGCGTCAGGCCGATAGATATAATGTTCCTAGAATTGCTTATATAAATAAAATGGATAGAACAGGGGCGGATTTTTATAGTGTTTTAAAGCAGATGCATGAACGCTTGGGTGCAAATGCAGCTCCTGTGCAAATTCCACATGGCGTCGAAGATAGTTTTGATGGGGTTATCGATATTATTAAAGAGAAATTTTATTATTATAAGGATGAAGAGGGTAAGGATTACGAGACTAAAGATATTCCTGATGATTATAAGGAGAAGGTTGAGAAATATAGAGAAATGATGCTGGAGAAACTTTCGGATGCAAATGATTCTATTATGGAGAAATTCTTAGATAACCAGCCGATAAGTGCAGATGAAATTTATAAAGCGATACGTTTAGCAGTCATAAAGGGGCATTTTGTCCCTGTTCTTTGTGGTTCATCTTTTAAAAATAAGGGTGTACAGCTTTTATTAGATTCGATTTGTGAATATTTGCCTTCACCTGTTGATGTTCCTTCAATTAAGGGGATGAAAGATAATGATGAATACGAGGAAATAAAAGTTTCTGATGATGCGCCGTTTTGCGCTTTGTGTTTTAAAGTTGCAACCGACCCGTATGTGGGAAGGCTCAATTATATACGTGTTTATTCAGGGAAACTTACTTCTGGAACTTATGCGTATAATTCTACGCGCCGCTCAAAAGAAAGAGTGGCAAAAATTGTGCAGATGCATGCCAATAAACAAGAGATTATTCCTGAGGTTGCGACGGGAGATATCGCGGCTATCGTTGGACTTAAAGATACTAAGACGGGTGATACCCTTTGTGATAAAGAGTCAGAAATTATCGTCGAACCGATGAAATTTCCCGAGCCGGTTATATCTCAATCTATTGAACCTAAGACAAAGGTTGATCAGGAAAAACTTGCGTTGGCTCTTAAAAAACTTGAAGATGAAGATCCTTCATTTAAGGTTAGTTATAATTCTGAGACTGGTGAAAATATTATTTCCGGTATGGGGCAGTTACATCTGGAAGTATTGATTGATAGAATTTCCCGCGAATTTAATGTTGACGCGAATGTCGGTCGTCCGCAGGTTGCCTATAAAGAAACAATTACAAAGAAAATAACCGGTGTTGTAGGTAAGTTTGTTCAGCAGTCAGGCGGAAGAGGTCAGTATGGACATGTAGTTTTTGAGATGGCACCGGCTGAGGAGGCAAAGTCAGAGATAGAATTTATAGACAAGATTAGGGGAGGGGCTATTCCTCGTGAGTTTATCCCGGCAGTTAAGAAGGGTTTATTTGCCGCAGCTAAAAGTGGAATATTGGCCGGTTATCCCGTAATTGATTTAGTGGTAACGCTTGTTGACGGTTCTTATCATGACGTGGATTCTTCGGAATTGTCATTTCAGATGGCGGCAGGTATTGGTTTATCCGAGGGTTTAAGAACTGGTGGGGCTGTATTGCTTGAACCGATAATGGATATTGAAATAGTGGTTCCGGACGAATATATGGGTACGGTAATTGGTGATTTAACTTCGAAGCGCGGAAAAATTATTTCCGTGGGTAAACGCGGTAATGTGCGGTTAATACGCGGTAATGTTCCGCTGGCGGAAATGTTTGGTTATGCTACGGGCCTGAGGTCAATTACTCAGGGTAGAGCATCCTATACAATGGAGCCTTCGAATTATGCGGAGGTGCCTTCACATATATCTCAGAAAATAATAAATCAAGGAGCAGCAACAACGTCTTAATAATAATGACAGTTTGTTGGCAGCATGTTTTTAAAACATGCTGCCAATAAGAGAAAGCAAGGAGGTAAATATGGCTAAAGAAAAATTCGTAAGAAGTAAGCCGCATGTCAATATTGGAACAATAGGACACGTTGATCACGGTAAGACAACTTTAACTTCCGCGATAACTATGTTATTAAGTAAAAAAGGGTTTGCAGAAACAAGAAGTTATGATTCTATTGATAATGCTCCGGAAGAAAAAGAAAGAGGAGTGACGATTAATATTGCGCATGTAGAGTATCAGACGGAAAATAGGCATTATGCTCATATTGATTGCCCGGGTCATGCTGATTATATCAAAAATATGGTTACTGGTGCAGCTCAGATGGATGGTGGAATTCTGGTTGTTTCTGCTGCAGACGGACCGATGCCTCAGACAAGAGAGCATATATTGCTTGCGCGTCAGGTCAATGTTCCGGCAGTCGTTGTTTTCTTAAATAAAGTTGACCAGGTAGATGATAAGGAGTTGATTGATTTGGTAGAAATGGAAACAAGAGAGCTTCTTTCAAAATATCAGTTTGATGGAGATAATGTTCCTATAATTAAAGGCAGCGCGCTTCAGGCAATGGAGTGTGGATGCGCAAAAGATGATTGCCCAAAGTGTAAGCCTATTAGCGATCTTATGAAAGCGATAGATGATTTTATTCCTTTACCTAAACGTGACATGGATAAGCCGTTTCTTATGGCAGTAGAAGACGTTTTCTCTATTGAAGGACGTGGCACGGTAGCTACGGGAAGAATCGAAAGAGGAAAAGTGAAGCTTAATGAGGAAGTTGATATTGTGGGATTACGTCCAGAAGTAAGCACTACTGTTGTTACTGGAATTGAAATGTTCCGTAAATTACTAGATGAGGGGCAGGCCGGTGATAATGTAGGTTTACTTTTAAGGGGTATTGAAAAGGAAAGCATGGAACGTGGGATGGTAATGGCAGCAAGCGGATCAATTACGCCTCATACCAAATTTAAAGCCCAGGTTTACATCTTAAGTAAAGAAGAGGGTGGAAGACATACTCCTTTCTTTACCGGATACAGGCCGCAGTTTTACTTCAGAACTACTGATGTTACAGGGAATGTAAAATTACCTGAGGGCACTGAGATGGTCATGCCCGGAGACAATGTGGTTTTAGAGGTTGAATTAATTATACCTATTGCTATGGAAAAGGAATCACGCTTTGCAATTCGTGAAGGCGGACATACGGTAGGTGCAGGTGTAGTGTCTGAGGTAATCGCTTAATTTGTTAGATAGGAACTTACCTCGCCTTTGGCGGGGTTAATTCGACCATACAATTTACGCAACGTTAACGTTGCGTAAATTGCGGTCTCATTAAAATGCAGACGATACGTATTAAGTTAAAAGCTTATGACCATAGGCTTCTGGATCAATCGATCCTGGAGATTGTAGAGACAGCCAAAAGAACAGGGGCTCGTGTTTCAGGTCCTATTCCTCTTCCGACAAAGAAAGAGATATATACGGTTCTTAAGTCTCCGGTCATTGATAAAAGAGCTAGAGAGCAGTTTGGTTTATTTACACATAGACGCCTTCTTGAGCTAGTGGATCCAACGGCAAAAACCGTTGATGCGCTGAGGAAATTAAATCTTCCTTCGGGGGTAGCTGCGGAAATTAAATAAGTGAGGATATAAGTTACGGAGCGATAAGCGTTCGTAACCTATGTGTCCGAACTTATCCGCCATTGATTCAGTGGCGGATTAAAACGACCATACAATTTACGAAAATTGAAATTTCGCAAATTGCGGTCTCATTAAAATATGATTGGTTTATTAGGTAAAAAAATTGGAATGACGCAAATTTTCGGAGAAGAGGGTAAGTTTATTCCTGTAAGTGTAATAGAGGTTTCTCCTTGTGTTGTGCTTAAAACTTTAGTAAAAAGTATTCAAATTGGATCTGTAGATGTTGAAGAGAAACGTCTTAAACGTCCAATTCAGGGGATGTTTAAAAAGTTGGGCATTGCCCCGAAAGCTATTATTAAAGAGGTCAAAGTTGATAACCCTAAGGATTATAAAATTGGTCAGGAGTTAAAAGTCGATATATTCAAAGAAGGGGATTTTGTGGATGTTATCGGCATCTCAATCGGTAAAGGTTTTCAGGGGGGTATGAAGCGTTGGAATTGGAGTGGACAGCCAAAGACACATGGTCATACTAGTCATCGTCGAGTAGGCTCAATAGGCGCAAGTTCTGATCCTTCGCGTGTTTTCAGGGGGACTCATATGCCCGGGCATATGGGGCATGAGACTGTTACTACTCAAAATTTAAAAGTGGTGCATGTTGACGGTAAAAAAAATATCCTGGCAGTAAAAGGCGCTATCCCCGGACATAAAAATAGTTATTTGACTGTTCGGACCGCGAAGAAGAAAAAAAGTACAAATCTTAATATAGAAAAGAATGTTGAGGCGAAAGCTAAGAAGTAAAACTAAAGATTAATTATTTTTTAGGTTTAATTTAGAGGTAGTGATATGTCAGAAGCAATACTTAAAAGAGAAAAATCAGACTCAAAGAGTCTTTCTCCTGTTAAGCGCGCAGGAAAAAAAATAAACAAGGCAGTAGCCGGAGAATTTAAATTACCCGTTTATAGCTGTGACGGAAAAGCCGTAGAAAATATTGTTTTAGATAAAAAAGTTTTTGAC
The DNA here is from genome assembly GCA_913009335.1 of uncultured bacterium. Lineage (GTDB taxonomy): Bacteria > Omnitrophota > Gorgyraeia > Ghiorseimicrobiales > Ghiorseimicrobiaceae > DRER01. The sequence goes on along the minus strand of CAJVXN010000007.1, from coordinate 20,218 downwards.
GGAAAAGTAAATAAGAAAGTATTACATCAGGCAGTTATTTGCTATCAGGCAAATATCCGTATGGGGTGCGCTTCCACTAAAACAAAAGGCGAGGTTTCCGGTGGCGGAAAAAAACCTTATAAGCAAAAAGGTACCGGGCGGGCGCGTGCAGGATCTTCGCGGTCTCCGTTATGGAGACACGGTGGGGTTACGTTTGGTCCTAGACCGCGCGATTTTTCCTATACCATCCCTAAAAAAATAAGACTTGTTGCTTTACGCTCGGGTCTTAATGCAAAGTTGAATTCAGGTAATTTAATTTTACTTGATGAAATAAAGCTTGACGAGATAAAGACAAAAGAGGCAGTAAAGATATTTTCCGGCTTGCCGGAAATATCCGTTAAGGGGAAGTTGACGCGTCCTACATTAGGGGTATTTGAAGCGACACCCGATATGTTGCGTTGCATGCGTAATATATCTAATTTTAGTATTCTTAGGCCGCAGGATATTACTGCTTACGATGTTCTGAGATACCGTAAAATTTTGATTAGTAAGAGTGCGCTGCAAAAAGTAATTAAACGTATTTCTAGTCTTGACATTAAGTAAAAAACAAGTTATAATATATGCTTTTGTGAATATATATAAGAGAATAAGAGCTAGCAGTAATAGATACTAATGGAAAATTACGATATAGTAAAAACGTTAATTCACACTGAGAAGAGTACGAGCTTAGATGAGCCTTTTGGTAGGTATATTTTTTGGGTTGATAATCGTGCAAATAAGATTCAGATAAGAAAGGCTGTTGCAGAAATTTATAAAGTCGAAGTAGATTTTGTTAATACACAAATTGTTAAAGGCAAAGCTAAAAGACTTCGCCATAAAACCGGCTATACTTCAGATTGGAAAAAGGCAATTGTTGGCTTAAAAGAAGGTCACAAAATCGATACAACATAAAATGGCTATAAGAAGATATAAACCCACAACTCCTAGTTTACGTTACATGACGCGTTCAAAGTTTGATGATATTACTAGGGATAAACCTGAGGAATCTCTTTTGCGTCCCTTGAAGAAGTCAGGTGGAAGAAATTGTCATGGGCGCACAACTGCAAGATATCGAGGCGGCGGACATAAACGTATGTATCGTATTATTGATTTTAAACGTAATAGAAAAGATGCCTTAGCAAGCGTTGTTTCTATCGAGTATGACCCGAATCGTTCAAGCAGAATTGCTCTTGTAGAATATCCGGATAAAGAAAAACGTTATATAATCGCGCCTTTAGGTCTTAAGGTAGGAGATAAAATTATAAGCGGAGATAATCCGGAAATTGAAATTAAACCTGGTAATTCCATGCCAATTAAAAATATTCCTTCCGGAACCCTTATTCATAATATCGAATTGTTTCCTGGGCAGGGAGGAAAAATTGTTAGAGGTGCGGGTACTTCTGCTCAGATTATGGCCAAAGAAGGTAAATCTGCCCATATCAGGCTTCCTTCCGGAGAAGTCAGGCTTATAAAGATGGCTTGTTATGCTACGATTGGTCAAGTGGGTAATATCAGCCATGAGGCTGAGGTAATGGGAAAGGCCGGTAAATCTCGATGGTTGGGTAGAAGGCCTCATGTAAGAGGAGTGGCTATGAATCCAGTGGATCATCCGCATGGCGGTGGAGAAGGAAAAGCAGGACAGGGTAATCCGCATCCGGTTACGCCTTGGGGTAAGCCGACAAAAGGTTTTAAAACTCGTAAAAAGGTTAAATATTCAGATCAATACATTGTTAGGAGAAGAAAATAAGCCATGCCACGTTCAATTAAAAAAGGTCCTTTTATAGATGAGAAGTTATTAAAGAAGGTTGAGCGGACACGTAGATCCGGCACCAGGCAGCCAATTAAGACTTGGTCACGTAGGTCAACTATTATTCCGGATTTCGTTGGTCTTACATTTGCAGTGCATAATGGTAAAAATCATATTCCCGTATTTATTACTGAGAATATGGTAGGGCATAAGTTGGGTGAATTTGCGCCAACGCGGACATTCAGAAAACACGGCGGAGTAAAGGCTAAGAAAGCTGTGGATAAAACATAAGTGAGGACGTAAGTTATGGAGCGATAACGCTCATAACTTACTTGTCTGAACTTATCCGCCACTGAAGCAATGGCGGATTAATTCGACCATACAATTTACGAACGCTAACGTTGCGTAAATTGAGGTCTCATAAATATGATATCAAAAGCAGAAAGTAAATTTTTAAGGCTCTCATCGCGAAAAGTCAGGGACGTAATCAATTTGATTAGAGGTAAAGATATATCTCGCGCATTGATAACTCTTGATAACGTGGATAGGCGGCCGAAATATTACGTACGTAAGGCACTGCTTTCTGCCGTGGCTAATGCGAAAGTAAAAGGTGTTGAGTCGAACAATCTTTATATTTCTCGCATTACTGCAGATGAGGGCGTGCGATGGAAGAGATTTCGCGCAGCTGCTTTTGGGCGGGCCTCATCGATATTAAAGCGAACAACACATTTAAAAATTGAGTTAGATTTAAGAGGGAAATAGAAGGAGAAAGACATTGGGCCAAAAAATTCATCCGATAGCATTTAGACTTGGTTTTATAAAAAATTGGAATAGTCGCTGGTTTGCTTCTAAACAAGATTTTGCTAAGTTTATTGAGGAAGATGCGAGGATTCGCAAGTACATTACAGTTAAGTTTCGCCAAGCTGCAATATCTAAAATTATAATTGAGCGGGTTAGTACTGGAACTGTACGTATAAGAATTTATACGGCTCGTCCGGGGGTAATTATTGGAAGGCATGGAGCCGATATTGATAGATTAAAAGTTTATCTGGGTAAGTTAATTAAAAGGGAGTTTTTAATTGATATTGTAGAAGTTAAATCTCCAAGTATGGATGCTCAGATAGTTGCTCAAAATATTGCTTTTCAGCTTGAGAAACGTGTTGCTTATAGGCGAGCAGTAAAACGTGCAATTGAGCAAGCAATGACCGCAGGAGCCAAAGGTATTAAAATTCAGTGCGGAGGAAGGTTGGGGGGCGTTGAGATATCCAGATCTGAAAAATACAAAGAAGGTAAGATTCCTCTGCAAACATTCAGAGCCAATATCGATTATGGTTTCGCAGAAGCACTTACTACTTATGGTCTTATTGGTATAAAGACATGGATTTATAAAGGTGATGTTTTAGACGGTAAATTTGTAGATGATTCTGATGAGAGTCAGCGCAGAACAAAGAGATAGATTATGGTATTAATGCCCAAGAGAGTAAAGTATAGAAAATTACAGCGCGGAAAGCGCCGGGGCCTGGGTATTCGCGGCAGTAAGGTTAACTTCGGTGAGTTCGGTTTAAAGTCGCTAGAGAATGGTTGGATTAGGAATAATCATATCGAGGCCGTGCGTATAGTCGTCGCCAAGCAGCTGCGTCGAGGTGGGAAACTATGGATTAGGATTTTTCCCCATAAATCAGTAACTAAAAAACCTGCTGAAACCCGTATGGGAAAAGGTAAAGGGGATTTGGATCATTGGGTAGCAGTTGTTAGGCGGGGTCAGGTTTTATTTGAATTAGGCGGCATACCTGAGGAAGCAGCTAAGGAGGCTTTCAGACGCGCATCATTTAAATTGCCCGTTCGTACTAAGCTTGTTAAACACTTACACTCATATTAGCCAGAGGGCGATGGTTTGGCTTCCAAATAGCCAAAGCCATTAAGCCAGAGGGCGATGGTTTGGCTTCCAAATAGCCAAAGCCATTAAGCCAGAGGGCGATGGTTTGGCAACCGATAGCCAAAGCCAGTAATATTTAGCGAAAAAGAAAAAAATAACGAATATGAAGAAAAATGATTTTAACAATTTAAGTCCTGATGAACTGGCTCAGAAGAAGACCGCTTTTAAAGAGGAATTGCATAAATTGAATTACCAGCGTAAAGCCGGAAGAGTGGATAAGCCGCATTTATTTTCCAAGTTTAAAAGAGATATTGCCAGAATAGAAACTCTGGTTAGTCAAAATAAAAATAAAACTACAAGCGAAAAAAATAGTAAGCCAGAGGGCGATGGTTTGGCATCCGATAGCCAAAGCCATTAAAAAATAATCTAACCGTACGGAAGGTTTAAAAAGAATGTCTATAAAAAAGGTAGGGAGAAAAGAAAGAGAAGGGATTGTCGTAAGCGATAAAATGCAGAAGACAATTGTAGTTAAAATCATGATGATTACACATCATAGGGCTTATGGCAAGGTTATGAAAAGATATAATAAATTTAAGGTACATGATGAAAATAATACTGCTAAGATTGGTGATAAAGTAAGGATTATTGAAACCCGGCCTCTTTCTAAAGATAAGCGCTGGAGATTGGCGGAAGTAATAAAATGATTCAGCTTAGAACAATTTTAGATGTTGCGGATAATACGGGTGCTAAAAAAATCTCTTATATTAACGTTATAGGCGGTAAAAGTAAGCTTTCGGCTCGCATAGGCGATATTATAGTAGTTAATGTTAAAGAGTCTTCGCCCGGGGCAAGCGTTAAAAAAGGTGAAGTTGTAAAGGCCGTAATTGTCAGAACAAGAGCGCCGATACGCAGAGATGACGGTTCGGTTTTGCGTTTTGATAGAAATGCTGCGGTTATTATTGATAATCAGGATAATCCTAAAGGTACAAGAGTTTTTGGTCCTGTAGCACGTGAGCTGCGGAATAGGGACTTTATGAAGATCATTTCTCTTGCGCCAGAGGTAGTTTAAGTTAAAATGTTACGAATAAAAAAAGACGATATAGTATACGTGGTGTCCGGAAAAGACAAAGGCAAAACCGGTAAGGTGGTAAAGGTTGATACCTCCAATTATCGTGTTTTAGTCGAAGGTATTAACCGCGTCAAAAAACATACACGTAAAAAACGGGAAGATCAGAAAACTGGTATTATCGAGATTGAAGCTCTTATACATATTTCAAATTTAGCGCTTTATTGCAAGGGTTGTTCAAAGCCAACACGCACAGGGGTATTGATTCAGCAAGATACATCTAAGCCTAAGGCTGATAATGAAGCCCAGGATACTATTATGCATAAGCAGAATAAAACAAGATTGAGAATTTGTAAACGTTGCAAAGAGGCAATTTAAAAATGGATCCGAAAACACAAAATAGACTTAAAGAAAAATATATAACACAGGTGAAGCCTGCGATGATGAGTGAATTTAGCTATAAGAATATTATGCAGGTGCCTAAGCTTGTTAAGATAGTTATAAATATGGGCGTGGGTGAGGCAATAAACGATATCAAAATTATGGACCAGGCAGTCAGCGAGCTGGGATTGATTACCGGACAGCATCCGGTTGTATGCCGTGCAAAGAAGGCGATATCGAATTTTAAAATACGAGAGGGCCAGCCTGTAGGCTGCAAGGTTACTTTAAGAAAGCGTAATATGTATGAATTTTTCGATAGGCTGGTTAATGTGACTTTGCCGAGAATTAGGGATTTTCGCGGTGTGTCGAAATCTTCGTTTGATCAAAACGGAAATTACAGCATGGGGTTAAAAGAGCAGATAATTTTTCCGGAAATAGAATATGATAAAAATCAACGTATTCAGGGTATGGATATAACTATTGTAACTACGGCTAATACTCAAAAAGAGGCAAAAAGCCTGCTTAGATTACTGGGCATGCCTTTTAAAACAGAAAAACAGGATTAATAGGAAAATATTTATTAAAAGAATATGGCTAAAAAATCGCAGATAGCAAGATGTAAAAAACCCGCAAAATTTAGCGCACGTAGATATAATCGCTGTCCTTTATGTGGAAGGGCTCGGGGATATTTACGAAGGTTTAATTTATGCAGGATTTGTTTTAGGGAGATGGCTTGGCGAGGAGAAATCCCGGGTGTTAAGAAAGCGAGCTGGTAAGAAAATAGAGATGTCACCCTGTGTATTGTATATATTTCTTAAAAAGGCTTGTTAAAATCAAAAAAGGAAAGATTAATGAAACACCATAATTTAATTTCAGATACTTTGACCATAATACGTAATGCCAATAGTGCAGGAAAAAACAAGGCGGATGTTCCTGCTTCTAAGATGATAGGGTCGATTTTGGATATACTTAAGAAAGAAAATTATATTGAGGATTTTAAGCCTCTGGAAGAAGAAGGGGCGAGGCATTTTAGAATATATCTTAAGTTTGATTCGACAATGGATCCGGCAATTACTGGGTTGAAGTATATTTCTAAGCCATCGAGACGTGTCTATGTGAATAGTACTAAGTTACCGAGAGTTCTACGTGGGCAGGGCATAGCTATTGTTTCTACCTCTAGGGGTATGCTTACTGATCAGGAAGCAAGAGAGGCGAAAATTGGCGGAGAAATCATTTGCCATGTTTGGTAATTAAGGAGTTTAAGTTTTTCCCCGCTTCGTAAAGAGGGTTTAATAAGTTTGATACACTCAGCGGGATTAATTCGCCTGAACAACTTAACGAAAATGTTAATAATCGTTAAGTTGCGGGCTCATTTAAAATGTCAAGAATCGGGAAAAAACCCATTCCAGTTTTAGATAAAGTTAAAGTAGCTATTAAAGATGGCCAGGCTGTCATTGACGGGCCTAAAGGGAAATTAGTGCAGGCTATACCGTCTTCTATAACCGTAGATGTACGCGATGGGAATATTATTGTAGGGCGTAATACGGATACAAAAATTGATAAATCACTGCACGGTTTAATTAGAGCACTGCTTGCAAATATGATACAAGGTGTAACCGAAGGGTATACAAAGGAATTGGAGATTATCGGCGTAGGTTATCGCGCGCAGATGGAAGGTAAAAATTTGGTTATGCAGTTAGGTTTTAGTCATCCGGTAAAATATGAACCGATTGATGATGTGGCTCTTGAGGTTATACCAAAGCAGAATAGAGTTATAATAAGGGGTTTAGATAAGGCTAAGGTTGGACAGGCGGCAGCTGAGATTCGCAGGATAAAACGTCCTGAGCCTTACAAGGGAGCGGGCATAAGGTATGTCGGTGAGCACGTAAGGCGAAAATTAGGTAAAGCTGCGGGGACAAAATAATGAAAACGCGAACAACTATTCGAACTATTCGTCATTCTAGGATCAGGAAGCGTATCTATGGGACAAGTCAACGTCCGCGGTTGAGTGTGTTTCGTAGCCCAAAGAATATATATGCGCAGATAATAGACGATGTATTGCAGAGGACATTAGTTTTTGTTTCCACGCTTGATAAAAATGTAAAAAAAACATGCGGTTATGGCGGAAACCAAAAATCAGCTCAAATATTAGGGGAGGCGCTTGCTGTTAAGGCAAAAGAAAAAGGTATCAGTAAGGTTGTTTTTGATAGAGGCGGATATCTTTATCACGGTAGAGTTAAATCCCTGGCAGAAGGTGCTAGAAAGGCAGGTTTAGAATTTTAATATGGCAAACCCGAATACTTTTAGAAAACAGTCTAGTGAATTAGAAGAAAAAATCGTAAGCATTAAGCGTGTCTCCAAGGTTACCAAGGGGGGAAGAAAAGTTTGTTTTACAGCTTTGGTTGTAGTGGGAGATACAAAAGGTAAGGTTGGCGCGGGATTAGGCAAGGCCAACGAAGTTCCATCTGCGATAAAAAAAGGCATAACCCGTGCTAAGAATTCTATGATTAAGATAAGCATGCTTGATACAACCATACCTCATGAGATTATTGGTCATTTTGGAGCAGCAAAAGTATTACTTAAACCTGCTAGTGAAGGTACTGGAGTTATTGCCGCCGGATCAGTAAGGGCAGTTTGTGAATCTGCAGGCATTAAAGATATATTAACAAAGTGTTTGAAATCCAATAATCCGCTTAATACCGTAAAGGCTACTTTGGATGGCTTAAGTAAAGTAAAAATCAGGAGAGCTAGAAAGCTAGATAGCAAGGCATTAGAATCAGAGACTGAAGAAAAATGAGTGAGGACGTAAGTTATGGAGCGATAGTGCTCATAACTTACTTATCCGAACTTACCCCGCCGATGGCGGGGTTAATTCGACCATACAATTTACGAACGTTAACGTTGCGTAAATTGTGGTTTCATTAAAAGGATAAGGGAGAGTCAAAATAAATGAAACTTAACGATTTAGTGCGTCCGCATGGAAGCAGAAAGAAACGTAAAATAGTCGGCAGAGGAGAATCTTCGGGGCATGGTAAAACATCCTGCCGGGGCCATAAAGGGCAGGGGCAACGTGCCGGAAGAGGGACTATTTTAGGGTTTGAGGGAGGTCAGAATCCTTTAATACGTAGAATTCCCAAGCGAGGGTTTAATTCTAGAAATAAAAAAGAATACCAGATTGTAAGTATTGATGATTTAATAAAGATTAAATCGAACGACCTTATTGGTCCGGAAGTCTTAGAAACTAAGGGTTTTATAAAAGATAAGAATAAGCCTGTCAAGATATTATCCGGAGGCGAAATAAGTAAGCCTTTGGTAGTTCAGGCACATGCGTTTTCGAAATCAGCAAAGGCTTTAATAGAAAAAGCCGGTGGAAAGGCGGAATGCTTAAAGGTCTAGCGAATTCGTTTAAAATACCTGATTTAAAACGAAAGATTCTCGTAACACTTGGTTTGTTGGTTGTTTATAGATTAGGGTGTTTTATTCCTACTCCCGGTATAGATAGCCAGGCGCTTTCAGATACTTTTAATCAAATGGCGCAAACTCAGGGTGGCGCGCTCTTTGGCATAATGAATATGTTTTCCGGCGGAGCAATGGCAAAATTGACCGTATTTGCTCTAGGGATAATGCCGTATATATCAGCTTCGATTATTTTTCAATTGCTTACCGCGGTAATTCCGGCACTTGAAAAATTAGCAAAAGAAGGAAGAGAAGGACATCAGAAAATCAATCAGTATACGCGTATTGCAACAGTTTTTCTGGCGATAATACAATCATATTTTATCGCGTTGTGGCTTGAAAATCCTACACGTTTTGCCCAGCCGATAGTAATGTTTCCGGGGTGGAAATTTAGATTGCTTACGATGGTTACTCTTACATCGGGGACGATCTTTATTATGTGGTTGGGGGAGCAGATTCAGGAACGAGGCATTGGTAATGGTATTTCTTTGATTATAACAGCAGGTATTATTTCCAGGATTCCTACGGCATTAAATCAATTATGGGTTTTGATTTCGCCTTTATCTCCGCAGAATAGAACACTTTCACCTTTTACTCTTTTGATAATGGCTGTTTTATTGGTGGGAGTTATTTTTGCCGTAGCCGGCATTACTCAGGCCCAGCGTAAAATTCCCGTACAATATGCCAGGCGTGTTGTAGGTAGAAAGATGTACGGAGGCCAGAGTACGTATTTACCTCTTAAGATTGATCAGTCAGGCGTAATTTCAATCATTTTCGCAAATTCTATAATTCTTTTTCCGGCAACAATCGCAGCCTTTATTCCTAATCCGGCTTTTCAGCGACTGGCGGGTGGATTAACGCGCGGCGGAGTTACCTACACGATAGTTTTAGCGCTTTTAATAGTATTTTTCTGTTATTTTTATACGGCAATAGTTTTTAATCCTATAGATATAGCTGAAAACATGAAAAAGTATGGGGGTTTTATTCCGGGCATTAGGCCGGGAGCGCCTACAGCCACTTTTTTGGACTATGTAATGACGCGTATAACTTTAGCGGGGGCGTTGTTTATTGCGTTTATCGCAATATTCCCTGATCTGATAATGGCCTGGTTAAAAGTCCCGTATTTGGTAGCATCATTTTTCGGCGGGACCGGAATATTAATTATTGTCGGAGTGATGCTTGATACGATGCGGCAGATTGAGTCTAACTTAATAATGCATAACTACGATGGTTTTATGAAGACGGGTCGTATAAAGGGAAGAAGATAATGCAGATTGTTTTGTTGGGTCCTCCAGGTGCCGGCAAGGGAACGCAGGCAAAGTCACTTAAAAGTTATTTTAACTTAATACATATTTCAACAGGAGACCTTTTAAGAAAGGCTGTATCAGAAAATACAAAGTTGGGAGTTGAGGCAAAAGAATTTATTGAAAGAGGAGATTTGGTTCCCGATAAGCTGGTAATTGAGTTAATCAATGAGCGGTTATCAAAGCCGGATGTAAGTCGTGGATTTATTCTGGATGGTTTTCCGCGAAATGATTCTCAGGCAGATATTTTAGATAAGATGCTGCAGAAAAAAAATATAATTTTAAATTATGTTGTATATTTGGAAGCAAGTGAAGAGATAATCATTCAGAGGCTTTCAGGGCGTCGAGTATGCCGCAGCTGCCATGAAAATTTCCATGTTAAGAATATGCCTACTAAGGTAGAGGGTATATGTGATATTTGCGGCGGGGAGCTTTATCGCAGGTCCGATGATCAGGAAGAGGCTATACGAAACAGGCTTAAGATATATACTGAAAAGACTGAGAGTTTAGTCGATTATTATTCTTCTCAAGAAAAGCTTTTAAAGATAGATGCAAATTTTGATGCGCCAGTAGTATTTGAGAAATTAAAAAGTGTTCTTTTATAATATAAAGATTGAGATAATTATTTTTATGCTCGTCAGAGTATAAGGGGTAGCGTATTTTCTTAGCTGTACCAAACTATACAGGATGATTCAACTTAAATCAGAGGCCGATATTGAAGAAATGCGGCAGGCAGGCAGGATAGTCGCAAGAGTTTTTCGAGATATAGAAAGTAGCGTAGTTGTTGGTATCAGCACAAAGAAATTAGACGACTTAATTAAAGAGGGCGTTGAAAAACAAGGCGGGTTATGTGCTTTTTTGGGTTATCGCTCATATCCGGCAAATAGTTGTATTTCAATAAACGAAGAAGTCGTACACGGTATCCCTTCGGAAAATATTATAGTAGAAGACGGTGATATCGTAAGTATCGATATCGGCGTTAAGCTTAGTGATTATTTTGCGGATGCAGCGATAACTGTTAGTGTCGGAAATATTGATCCCAAGCGTAAAAAGCTGATGGATACTACCAAGAAAGCCCTTGCTTTAGGCATAAAAGAAGCACGAGTTGGAAATTATCTTTCGGATATATCTTACGCTATACAGCAGTATGCTGAATCAAAGGGTTTTTCAGTCGTGCGTGATTTTGCGGGACACGGTATAGGTAAAGAGCTGCATGAAGAACCGGAAATTCCTAATTTTGGTAAACGTGGTTCTGGAATAAAACTAAAAAAAGGAATGGTTTTTGCAATTGAGCCAATGGTAAATGCGGGAACGTGGCAGGTTGAGATTGCAAGTGATGGTTGGACGGTGCTTACAAAAGACAGGCAGTTATCCGCGCATTTTGAGCATACGGTTGCGATTTTAGATGATGGCCCTGAGATATTAACACGTATATAGAATTAAGGGAATATAACATAAGATAAACTATGAAAGAAGAGTTAATCGAGGTTGAAGGTACAATACTTGAATCTTTACCTAACGCAGTGTTTAAGGTAGAGTTAGATAATAAGCATGTTGTGGTAGCTCACGTTTCTGGAAAAATAAGAATGCATTTTATAAGAATTCTCCCGGGGGATAGAGTAAAGTTAGAGTTATCTCCGTATGATCTTACCCGCGGACGAATAACATACAGGTGTAAATAATGAAAGTAAAGGCTTCAGTAAAAAGGTTATGTATGCATTGTAAAATTGTCAGACGCAAACGCATAGTTTACGTTATTTGTTCAAATCTTAAACATAAGCAGAGGCAAGGATAGGTTTGATTTTTGATGTAGGAGAAATGGTTTTTAAGATTGGTTAAATGAGGGCCTGGCTAGACACGCAGGTTTTTAGGAAAGTGAGGTTGATAGTGCCTAGAATTTTAGGTGTTGATATACCAAAGGAAAAACGAATTGATGCATCGCTTTGCTATATTTATGGTATAGGGCAAACTTTGGCCAGCAGGATTCTTGAAACCGCAGGTATCGAGCCCAATAAAAGAGCAAAGAATGTTACCGAAGAGGAAGTTTTAAAAATTACGGCTTTATTGCAGAAAGAATATAAAGTGGAGGGGGATCTACGCCGGGATGTTTCCCAGAATATAAAGCGACTTATGGATATAGGTTCTTATCGGGGCCTGCGTCATAAAAGAAGCTTACCTGTTCGTGGGCAACGTACGAAGACTAATGCGCGTACACGTAAAGGTCCTCGCCGTAATGTAGGTGCTGTAAGACCGAAGACGGGTTAACTTATAGATAAAGTTAGGAGAAAAGTAAATGGCTCAGCAGCAAGCAACTCGCAAGAAAAAGGTAGGTAGGAAAAAGAAAAAAATTTTGACTAGTACTAGTGGTCTTGCCCACATACAAGCTTCGTTTAATAATACAATAATTACTATTACTGATAAGCAGGGTGGTGTGATAGCTTGGTCAGCTCCGGGAGTTGTGGGTTTTAGTGGTTCAAAGAAATCTACTCCTTTTGCGGCTCAGATTGCTGCAACAGACGCGGCAAAAAAGGCAAAGGCCATAGGGCTTAAAGAAATTGATGTTTACGTTAAGGGGCCGGGGTCCGGCAGGGAATCAGCAATACGAGCTTTACAGGCGGCAGGTTTAGTTATTAAGCTGATAAAAGATGTGACTCCTATCCCGCATAATGGTTGCCGTCCGCCAAAGAAGAGACGAGTATAAATAAAATATGGAGGTTTGATGGCTAGGTATACTGACGCTTCTTGTCGATTATGCCGTCGAGAAGGAACAAAATTATTGCTAAAGGGATCTCGCTGTATTGGGGATAAATGTGCGTTTACGCGCAGAAGTTATGTTCCGGGACAGCACGGAAAAGGCAGAAGAACTAAAACATCCAACTATGGCATACAGCTTAGAGAAAAGCAGAAAGTAAAAAGGATGTATGGAGTGCTTGAGAAGCAGTTCAGGCGCTACTTTAAGATAGCGGCAAAAAGTACGGGCGTCACAGGTAAAATATTACTTCAGATATTAGAGAGAAGATTGGATAATGTTTTATTAAGGACGGGTTTTACGCTTTCACATGCACAGGCGCGCCAGATTGTTGGTCATGGGCATGTTTACGTAAACAGCCGGCGCGTGAATATTCCTTCTTATTTGATAAAAACTGGTGATATTATTGAATTAAAGACTAGTGAGAAGAAATTTAAGAATATAAAGGAAGTTTTGGAAGTTACTAAAGAATGGGGAAAGGTTTCATGGTTGAAAGTTGATAATGATAAGCTTAAAGCGGAAGTTGTAAGACTTCCGGAAAAGGAAGACTTAGAGCTGGATGTGCAAGAGCAGCTGATTGTTGAGTTGTATTCTAAATAATAATTTTGTTAATTAGTGCTTGGTTAATCGAAACATCGGAAAAATACAAAGGTTCAGTCGATTAATTAAAATGAATGGAGCAGGGAAAATGGGGATAAAATGGAGAGATTTTCAAACGCCTAAACGACTAGAATGCGAGGAGTCATCTTATAGCGCAACTTATGGTAAATTTATTGCGGAGCCTTTTGAGCGAGGATATGGTGTTACTCTGGGAAACTCTTTAAGACGCGTGCTCTTGTCTTCTATTGAGGGAAGTGCGGTTACATCCGTTAAATTTGACGGTATATCCCATGAGTTTTCAACTATAGATGGCGTAGTAGAGGATGTAACGGATATAATCTTGAATATTAAACAATTAATTATTCGTTCTTACGCTAAAACTCCTAAGAAGGTAATGATAAAGGTTAGTAAAAAAGGAGAGGTTAAAGCTAAGGATATAATAATGGATGAAACAATCGAGATTATAAATCCTGACTGCCTTATTGCAACGCTTACGCAAAATGTAAATTTTAACGTTGAGATGGAAGTTTCTCGTGGTCGCGGGTATGTAACCAGCGAGACGAATAAAAAAGAAGGCCAGTCAATAGGGGTGCTTTTTATTGATTCGGTTTTTACACCCGTTAATAATGTTAACTTTCATGTTGAGAGTACACGTGTTGGGCAGAGAACTGATTATGATAAATTAATACTTGAGATTACGACTAACGGAAGTATTAGCCCGAAAGATGCTCTTCTTTATGCTTCCAACATATTGCAGCGGCATTTAGACGTATTTGTTAATTTTGGTCAGTTACCGGAAGAAGAAGAGGAAGAAGAGACTCTTGCTTCCGAAGATACGGCTTTATATGAGAAATTAGGCTTACCTATTACCGAGGTAGAGCTTTCAGTGAGAAGCTCGAATTGTTTAAGGGAAGCTAATATTAAGCGTATTGCCGAATTGGTTAATATGAGTGAGACCGATTTGTTAAACCTGCGTAATTTTGGGAAAAAGTCACTTACGGAAATAAGAGATCTGGTTGCTGACATGGGGTTAACTTTCGGCATGGATGTAGATTTTAAAAGACTAAAAAGCCTAAAATAAGGATTTAGAATGCGCCATAGAAAAAAGAAATCAAGACTATCACGTTCAAGATCACAAAGACAAGCATTGCTTGCGGCGATATCCAGATCCATAATTTTAAATGGCCGGATTAATACGACTAAAGAGCGGGCAAAAAATGCTAAGCGTCTGATTGATCGTCTCATTTCGCTAGGTAAGGCAGGAAGTCTTGCGGCTAAAAGGCGGGCTTATAAAATATTGCCTGATCATAAGTTAATTTCCAGGTTATTTAATGAGGTGGCTCCAAAGTTCAAAACAAGGGCAGGCGGTTATACGCGTATTATTCTTACTTCTAAGAGACGCGGGGATAACGCTCAAATGGTTCTTTTAGAACTTGTTGAAGTTATAGGTACGCCAAAATCAAAAACCACTAAACAGGATAATATTAAGCAAGTCGCCCAGACAAAGACCAAGATTGAGACACCGGCTAAAAAAATCTCCGTCGCCGATAAGGATGAAAGTCTTAAGGTTAGTGAAAAATCAAAGCCAACTCCTGAAAAAAATAAAAAGGATGAAAGCAAAGAAGTGCAAGATAAGAAAAAGCCGTCTAAGAAATTCATCGGGGGTCTAAGACGCTTCTTCAAAAAAGAAAGAGATTCTTTGTAGAGTAATTATTAACAGGTGCCTACGGCTTTTTTTATTCTCTATTAAAAATTATGCATCTTGCAAAACGCGTTCAAGGAATAAAGGCTTCTTCTACTCTAGTTATTACTGCCCAGGCAAAAAAAATGCGGCAGGAAGGTAGTGATATCGTTAATTTTGCTGCCGGAGAACCTGATTTTGACACACCTAATCAAATAAAAGAATCCGCGATCAAGGCAATAAAAGACGGATTCACCAAATATACACCTTCCACAGGAATTCCCGAGCTTAAAAAAGCAATTCAGGATAAGTTATTAAAGGACAATAAACTGCAGTATGATGCTGAGCAGATTGCTGTCTCAAGCGGAGCAAAGCATTGCTTGTTTAATTTAGTGCAGGCTTTAGTTGATGATGAGGATGAGGTACTTATTCCTTCGCCATATTGGGTTAGCTATGTCGAGATGGTTAAATTTGCAAACGGCGCGCCCATTATATTAAAAACTAAAAAAGAGGATTCTTTTAAGTTAAGTGCTGAAATACTAGCAGCGAGCATTACGAAGAAATCAAAGCTGCTTATCTTAAATTCTCCCTCTAATCCGGCAGGATATATTTACAGCAAGCAAGAGCTTATAGATATTGCCGATATAGTTGTTAAAAATAATCTATTTGTTATAAGTGATGAAATATACGAAAAACTTATTTATGATAACTCTCAGCATATATCTATTGCTTCCTTGAATAAAAAGATTTATGATTTAACCTTTGTGGTGAACGGGGTATCCAAAGCTTATTCGATGACAGGGTGGCGTATAGGCTATTTAGCGGGGAATAAGGACGTTGTTGCTGCGATTAAAAAAATTCAGGATCATTCAACTTCTAATCCCTCATCGATTTCTCAGAAGGCTGCTCTTTCGGCATTAACCTCTGATAAAGAAGTGTTGGAGAAAATGCGAGAAGAGTTTGAAGCTCGACGTAATGCTATGATGGGGTATTTTGATAGGATGAAATTAGAATATGTGCGTCCCCAGGGCGCATTTTATATTTTTTGTGATATTAGCAGTTCTGGAATGGATTCTTTGAGATTTTCTACGAAGTTTTTAGAGGAAAAACATGTAGCGACTATTCCGGGAGTTGCTTTTGGTGATGATAGGTATGTGCGTTTTAGCTTTGCGACGAACAGAGAACGGATTGAGGAAGGCATGCGGCGGTTGGAAAGTTTTTTAAATAAAGAGTAATCAAATCTTATCATAAAATAAATATGGGTAAAACAATAATTGAGAAAATTTTAAGTGCGCATTCCGGAAAGGACCTAGTTGTTGGAGATTTTGCCGTATGCGACGTAGACTTTTGTTTCGGTCAAGACGGCACATCGTCTATTATTATTGATAGGATTAAGGAAATGGGAATTAAGAAGTTAGCAAATGCTAATAAATTCTGCATGGTTATAGATCATAGTTCTCCCAGTCCTAGCATGGGTGTCTCAAGGATACATAAGAAAATGCGCGATTTTGCCAACGAATTCAAGTTGAACTTGTATGATATTGGTTGCGGAGTCTGCCATGAAATCGTTCCAGCCGGTGGTAATGTTTTACCCGGGGATTTAGTTATCGGGGCAGATTCTCATACTTGTACTTATGGAGCGATAGGAGTTGCATCAACCGGAGTGGGCTCTACGGATTTAGCGATAACATTGGCAAGCGGTAAAAATTGGTTTCGCGTGCCTGAAACGATAAAGATAGAGATAAGTGGAAAATTTGCCAAGGGTGTTTATGCCAAGGATCTGATACTTTATATTATTGGTGATTTAGGAGCTAATGGTGCTACATATAAGGCTGTTGAATTCTCAGGTTCGACGATTGATAATTTAACTCTTGACGGACGCTTTACAATAAGTAATATGGTAGTAGAGATGGGTGCTAAGTGCGCATTTTTCCCTGTGGATAAAAAAGTGCTTTCATGGATAAAGAAAAGGAACACTAAGCGAAAACCAAGAATTTATAAGCCGGATTCCGATGCAAAATATTGCAAGCGTCTGAAGTATAATGCTTCGAAAATTACGCCGCAGATTGCAAAGCCCCATACAGTTGATAATGTTGTTCCAATAAGAGAAGCAAAAGGTATTAAGATTGATGAGGCATTTATAGGTACCTGCACAAATGGTAGATTAGAGGATTTAAAAATAGCCGCAAACATACTAAAAGGAAAAAAGGTCAACCGGGGGGTAAAGTTTATTATTGCTCCGGCATCAAGTGAGATTTATCTTGAGGCAGTAAAATTAGGATTGATCGAAATATTTATAAAAGCGGGTGTCGCAGTGGTAACACCGGGATGCGGACCATGCGTGGGTACGCATATGGGGATACTTGCTGATAAGGAAGTAGCGATATCTACGGCAAATAGGAATTTTAAAGGACGTATGGGGAATCCGAATGCTTTCATTTACCTGGCTTCTCCTGCTGCGGTTGCTGTTGCAGGCATTAAGGGCGAGATTATCGATCCTCGTAGATTCATAAATAAATAGAGTTTTAGTATTAAACATAAGGAGTATCAAATGTTAGATTTAAAAAAATTACTTATGCTGACTATTGATAAGAAGGCTTCTGATTTACATATTACAGAAAGTTCTCCTCCAGTCTTGCGTATTGACGGCAGATTGGTCCATACTGATTTGGCTAAACTTACAAAAGAAGATACAAAAAAATTAATTTATAGCATGCTTAGTGAATCGCAAAAAGAAACATTTGAAAAAGATTTGGAACTTGATCTTTCTCTGGCCTTGCCTGGGCTTGACCGTTTTCGTGTTAACGTACATGTCCAAAGAGGCACGGTTGAGGCAGCATTTCGAAGGATTCCTTTACTTATACCGTCTATAGATGAATTACAGCTCCCCGATATAGTATTGGAACTAGCAAGAAAATCTAACGGTTTGGTTTTAGTGACAGGTCCGACAGGGGTAGGCAAAACGACAACCTTAGCGGCAATGGTAAATTTAATTAATAGCGAGCGGGAAGATATTATTGTTTGTATTGAGGATCCGATAGAATTCCTGCATTATAATAAGAAGTGTATTGTTAAGCAACGGGAAGTATACTCTGATACGAAATCATTTTCCGAGGCTTTGCGTCATGCCTTAAGACAGGACCCTGATGTTATAGTTGTAGGGGAGATGCGGGATTTAGAGACTATATCCACCGCATTAACCGCTGCGGAAACCGGTCATTTAGTTTTAGCAACTTTGCATACTCCGGATGCTCCACAGACGGTGCAGAGAATTATTGATGTATTTCCTCCTCATCAGCAATTACAGATACGTCTTCAATTATCGGATTGTTTGCAGGGAGTTGTCTCCCAGTTGCTCTTGCCATGCGCATCTGGTGAGGGAAGGATACTCTCAACTGAGATTATGATTGGAACAACAGGTATTAAGAATCTTATCCGCGAACAGGAGGTAGAGCAGATACCTACCCTTATTCAAACAGGTGGCCAGTATGGTATGCGGACGATGGATAAATCCCTTAAGGAGCTATATACTAAAGGAATTATTACTCATGAGACAGCAATTAGTAAGGCTAAAAACGTACAGGAATTTAGAAATCTTTAACTATGATTTCCTGCATTTGGTATTAATTTCCCCAAAATCGTTAGTAAAATATGAACCCCGCCCTTCCTAAAGGGCGGATAAGCTTGGGAAGGAAGGACGGGGTGAAGATTAAAGGATCAGCTTTAAAATTAGGCAATGATGTAAATACTGACTTGATTATTTCCGGTAGATATAAATTCGCGATTACTGATATTAATGAGCTTGCTAAGCATGTAATGGAGGATTTAGATCCTCATTTTTTTAAAAGAATAAAACCCGGAAAATCTATTATCGTAGCGGGGGAAAATTTCGGATGTGGTTCATCCCGTGAGCAGGCGCTTCTGGCAATAAAGGCAGCAGGGATTACGGCAGTGGTAGCAAAGAGTTTTGCCAGGATTTTTTATCGTAATGCGTTTAATATTGGCCTGGCTTTGATTGAGGCTGATACGCGCAATATTAAAGAGGGTGATGTTATTAGTGTAGATTTAAATAGAGGTATGATTACTAATCAGAATAGCTCTAAGCAGATAACTATTAAGCCTATTGCGCCTGTGTTGCGCAAGCTTCTAGCTGACGGCGGATTAGTTAAGCATTATATAAAGCATAAAGGATTAAAGTTGTAGGATATATTTAGAACCATTCGTAAATAATGTGATAGATGCTTAGCAAAATTAGTTCTTTTTATCCGCATATGAGCCCTTGAAACTATTGCTGAATTTAATGCTTTTTTTACGCAGATAAAGTTTCGGCGGTTTCACGCATGCGGCAAGTTTTTACGGGCATCAAGATGAATAAAAAGAAAATTTTACTAGCTATCTATCACTAAACATTTACAAAATTTACGAAAGAACCTATATTTTTTTATTTTAATTGTAAACCCCGTTAGAGATAGTGGTTTACGTTTGGTATTTATTTTACATCAATGATAGTCCTTTTTACGCGCGCAACCATGCGAGCAGTCCCCGAAGGGGACCATCAGGTCTAATTCAGGCATGCGAAGCGATGTGAGCACGTAAAAAAGATTATTGTTGATGTTGTATCTGTAGATTTTACGAGAGAATTAAAATAATGGAAGATATATTTGTTAAATTGGAGAATAAGGTATTAAGTGGCGGGCTTTTAAGCTTCAAAGAAGCCGACATGCTCTATTCTGTCGGCGAGGATAACTTTATGCAGCTTTTGACTTCTGCCTCACGTATCAGGCAGCATTATCGAGAAGATAAAATCAGCCTGTGCTCTATTACAAATGCCCGTTCTGGTAAGTGCAATGAGGATTGTGTTTTTTGCTCGCAGTCAGCGCGTCATAATACGGATATCGATGTCTATCCGCTTATTTCTGAAGAAGAGATGTTCAAGAGAGCGGAGGCGGCGGCAGGTTTTAAGACAAACAGATTTTGTATTGTAACAAGCGGACGCTCGGTTAATGAGGTAGAGCTTGATTCGATATGTAGCGCCTTAGTAAAGATTAGAAAAAAATTCCCCAACCTTCGATTAGATGCTTCTTTGGGTATTTTGAGCAAGGAATCCGCTTTAAAGTTAAAAAAATCAGGTTTGGATAGGTATAATCATAATTTAGAAACCGCCAAGAGTAATTTTGCGCATATTTGTACGACACATACATATGAAGATAGGGTTAGAACAATCAGGCGTATTAAGGAGTGTGGTATTCAAATTTGCTGCGGTGGTATAATTGGACTAGGGGAAACAGAAAAACAGAGAATCGAACTTGCATTTGAGCTATGTCAGTTGGATATTGACAG
>CAJVXN010000006.1 GCA_913009335.1 uncultured bacterium | reverse complement strand
TGTTTAAGCATGCTTAAAAGCGGTGAATTGTATCAACCCCAAAGAGTTTTTATGCCTGTTTAATTGTCAATGAACGTTCTTTGAAAATTTGTTATTTTTTACTTTATTCTTTATAGGATCTCTTTTTTTAATAGCACTCGAATTTTCTGGTTATAAAATAGGAAATGTTTTCCTTAGATACTTCAAACGATAACTAAAATTCTATTCCTTTTCTCATTTTCAACCCTGAGTCATAAGGGTGTTTTATTTTTTTTATTTTGCTTACTAAATCCGCGCATTCTATGAGTTTTTTTGATGCGTCTCTGCCAGTCAGAATTAACTCTAGTTTCTTAGGTTTGTTCCTAAGCAGCTTTATGAGGTCATTTTCATTTATGAAACAGTCTCGTATCGCAATATTTACTTCATCCAAAACAATAATATCGTATTTTTTCTTAAATAATACATCTCTTATAAAATCAAGAGCTTCTGCGCATTCAAACTTTAAGCAATTGAGGGGTGATTTTTTATTTAGATATGGATGTTTTTTTGCAAAACAGAATATATCTACACCGATTTTTTTAAGAATTCTCATCTCTCCACTTTTTTGATTATCGGAATCTTTGTGGAAATAAACAAAAGAGACTTTGAGTCCTTGACCTCTCGCTCTAACTGTTTGGCCTACGGCTGCTGTTGTTTTGCCTTTACCGCAGCCTGTATAGATTTGAATTATTCCTTTTTTTAGCATCGCCTGCTCCTTTGCTGTTCAGAAACGAGTAAAACATACGGCTTTTTACTCATAGGGTTTTCCTCAACAACAACTACTGTATTATATACTGCTTCGATATTTTGATAGTTTAGTACTTGAGCACTTTCTCCTTGTTTATAGACTCCCCCGTCTTTAAGTAAGATTAACTTATTGCAATATTCACTTGCAAGATTTAAGTCGTGGAGTACGATGAGTACGGTTAAACCTTGTTCTCTATTGAGCCTTGAGATTATATCCATAATCGTTACCTGATGCGTAATATCAAGATGTGCTGTTGGCTCATCTAAAAGGATAAGTTTTGGCTCTTGAGCAAAGGCCTGAGCCAAAAATACGCATTGACGCTCGCCCGCGGAAAGTTCAGATATGTTTCTGCCTTTTAGTTTTGTTGTATCGGTTAGTGTAAGGGCGCGTTCAATACATTCAATATCGTGTTTTTTAAAACCTCTAAATCGTCCCAGATGCGGAAATCTTCCCATTGCGACAAATTCTTCCACAGGTAGCGAAAAGGGCATCTGCAAGAACTGCGGCAATGTTGCTGTTTCCTGGGCTAGGGTATAGGCGGATATATGCGCAATATCCTTTTGCTTGTAGTAGATTTTTCCTTTTGAAAGCGGCAGGAGTTTATTTAAAGCTCGAAATAAAGTAGTTTTGCCTGTTCCGTTGGGTCCGATGATGCCGACAAATTCTCCAGCTTCAACTTCAAAAGAGACGTCTTTGATTACTTTTTTAACGCCGTACCCGCAGGATATGTTATTTACATTTAATATCGCCATAATTTAGATTATTTCCCAATCTTTTGACTTCAGGAGGAAGATAAGAAAAAATATTCCTCCGAAGAACCCTGTAATTACTCCAACGGGAAGCTCAAGCGGTTTGATAATTATACGCGCAAGTAAGTCGCATAAAACCAAAAATATTGCGCCACTTAACGCGCAGCTAACAAGCAACCTGCGATGATTTAAACCAAAAAAATAACGCATAAAATGCGGAATAATCAATCCTACAAAGCTGATTATGCCCGCAGCAGATACACAAGCAGCAGTAATAAAAGAAGCAACTATAAAAATAATTTTTTTAATAATATCAACGCGAACACCGAGATATAATGCTTTTTCATCTCCCAGGGTTAAGATATTAATGTCACGGCCGTAAAATATCAATATTAATATTCCGCAGGTAATTATAGCAGGAATACTTTTGATAGTGGCCTCAGGAGCTGATGATAAATCCCCGATTAGCCAGAGAAGTGCGCTATGAACCCTTTCTGAGCGTGATATTGAAAATAAAAGCAGTACAAGTGATGAAAATGTAAAACTAAGGATTACGCCGCTTAGAATCAGAGCAGAATTGGAGAAGCGTTTTCTAAGCGCTATAAGATAAATTACTCCTACTGAAATAATCCCGCCTAAGAATGCAAAGATAGGAAGCAAAAAACCTGCAAAACCAAAAATAATCCCTACCGTTGCTCCAAACGCCGACCCACCGGAAATACCTAAAGTATACGGGCTTGCCAGAGGATTACGCAGCATGCTTTGAAAAACCGCTCCACACACTGCAAGTCCGGCTCCCACAAATATACCCAAAATCAGACGCGGCAATCTGATTTGCCAGAGGATCGTTCGCGTTACATTATCACCACCCTTACTAAATAATGCAGAGATTATTCTACTTTGCTCTATATCGCTTGAACCGAATATCAAAGAAAAAACAATAGTTGCCAGAAACAAGGCAATAAGAATAAAAAAAGGGAAAATATTATTTTTATTTTTCATTTTTTATATCCGGATGGATGATATTGGATACGTATCTAACCCCTTTAACAAAATTAGCAGGTATGGGCCAGCAGACCAATGAGGAATCGATTATATGTATTTGATTATCTTTAACCGCAGAAATTGTTTTATATTTTTTCCAGCGCAGGATTTCTTCGCTGGATACATCTCCCATAGTGGTAAGTATTATGATGTCAGGATTAATTTTTAATACTTCTTCATGGTTTATGCGGGGATATTTAGACTTAAGTTTGGAGAATATGTTTATCCCGCCCGAAAACTTAATCATTTCATCAACAAAACTTTCGCGATTTATAGTAATTAATGGGCGTGCCCCTACTTCCCAAAATACCTTTTTTACCGGGTATTTTTCTGTTCTCTGCCTAATTAAATCCAATTCATCTTTTGCTTTCTTAATAATCGTAAGGGCGAACTCTTTTTTATCTACAGTTGCACCTAGAAGGATAAAATTACGGCAGATATCTGTGAAATCCTTACTTTTCTCGATAAAGAATACATTTAAGCCGAGACTTTTTAATTTATCGATGGTTCTGGTACTATTAGCTTCTTCACAGCCAATAACTAAATCCGGCTCAAGATATACAATCTGTTCGATATTAGGCTCAAGAGTTGTTCCAATGCTATCTAGCGCATACGGATTAGGACAATATATGGTTAGGGCAATAAGTTTATCGCCAAGGCCCAATGCATAGAGGCTTTCTGTGGCAGACGGCGCGATTGATATAATACGGCTGTAACCTTCCGCGCAAGCTATACCAGCCGCAAAAAACAATAGAATTATTAATAAGCTAAGTATCTTTTTTGACATCTTCAATTTTAAGTATATCCAGCGTATGATAAGTATTATTTTCGGATATAGCAGTTTCTATAATATTTATCTTGCGCTTAAATATCGGCCCATCAGTTACAAATGTATGAAATTCTCCTTTTTCTCCGCATGGATCGATTGATGGATCTATTTCTTTAAGTGCATCAATAAAGGTATGATCAATAATCCTTCCCAGCCATGTTTTATCCATTATATTTTTCCTTACATCTACAATAGTTGTTTTAAATCCATGCGATACAAATTCACGAACAATCTTATCAGTAGGTATTTCCCATAATGGAAAAATAGGGTTTATATCATTATCGCGGCAGAATTTTTCTATCCATTCGCGATGCGGGCGTAAATAAATATCACCAAATACGATTCCTTTAACACCCTCTTTTTTAACAAGAGAAACCACTTCAGAAAAAGAATCCGCATAACTTTTATCTTTGACCTCTTTCTGAATAAAAGGAATATTTATTGCCTGCATCTGGGTATTTAGGGTTTGAGCGCTTAAATTATGCGATAAGGAATGTTTATTATCATCGCTGATGAAATTAAGTAGGTATCCTATCGAATAACCTTTTTCTAATGCTTTGTAGTAGGAAAAACAACTGTCTTTCCCCCCACTCCAAAGGCAAATTACCTTATCACTAGCCATAACAGGAAACTCCCGCAAATTAATCCCAAGACTGATACTGCCGTCATGATAGAATTTGCTTTTTTTATATCTTCATACAATAATTGATTATTTCCGCTTCCCATTATTGGGGTTATTCGTTTTTCGTTATTGTAGTAATTTGTGCCTCCTAATTTAATACCGAGTAACTCCGCCATTGAAATCTGAGGAATTTTAGAAGGTGAGGCAAAAATAAATACTTTAGTCTTGATTAAATTTATAATTTTTAGCGCTGATTTCCTTTTTTGCATTACACCGCAAAGAAAGAACAAAAATGCGCATATCCTGGATGGTACGAAATTAAATATTTCATCTGTTTTTGCTGCTGCCCAGCCAAAGTCTTTGTATCGCTGATTCTGATGCCCGATCATCGAATCCATTGTGTTGACTATTTTATAGACAACAATAAGGTGGATTCCTCCCAAAAACGCGTAAAATAGGGGCGCTATTATGCCGTCTAAAGTGCTTTCGGCTATTGTCTCAACTGTCGCGCGGGTGATTTCATTATCGTTCATGTTTTTAGTATCCCTACCGACAATACGTGAGACTTTTTGACGGGCAAGGCTTATGTTTTTAGCAGCGAGTGCCTGATATACCGGCATACTTTCATCTTTTAGATCTTTAATTGATAAACAACTATAAATTAGAAAGACCGATATAAATGAGCCTGCCAGCGGATGAAAATGGTTTGCGGCGCTTTCGATAATTTTTACAGCCACATAGCCGTGTATTATAACAAGTAGTACAAGAATAAACCCCGCAATTTTCTTAAAATTTAGGCGGTATAAAATCTTCTCGAAAGCCGCGATTAATTTGCCCATGATACGCACAGGATGATATCTCCACCTGGGATCCCCAAAAAGCAAATCCATGAAAAATGCCGCAGCTATAATAATAATTATTTCCATCTATCTATTTACCCATGTACACCTACGAGGTGTACATGGGTGGTTTTAAGAATTATAGTTGATATTCGTATTTAAGATTACCTAGAATATCTTTGCGTAAAGCATGTTTTTCCTTGCCTTGAGCAATAAGCTTAAAAGCATGCTGTATTATTTTCTTATAGAATTCACAGAATACCGCTTTCTTATTAAATCTGTCCATCGCGTGAAGCTCAGCCGGACAGGGAGAGCCGCAGATATTCCTAAAAGTGCATATATCGCACTCCTCTATTTTCTCCACAAATCGTCCCCGTACACTTTTAAATGGCTTTGATTCAATAGCCTTTGTGATGCTGTCGCGAAATATATTACCTCCGGATGAATCACGAATACCGATAAATTCACCGCAGGGAATCATCTCACCCCGCGCGGTTATCGTAAAGAAGCATCTTCCTCCCCCGCATGGCGAGATATCACACATAAGGCGTCTGGCAAAGGGCGAGACAATACCTAAGATAATATTAGCAAAATTCGCGATAATTATGGGACGTTTTGAATTAATTGTTAAATCAATGGCAGTATCAACAGCTTTTAAGAATTCTCTTGCCAATAGTTCCTGGTCCGGTTTTAGTTTTCTGGAATATTTCTGAGTAAGACGCACAGGATTTAAAAGAATACAAGATACCTTCTTTTTATGTAGGAATCTTACTAGTTTTTCTAAGCCCCGAACATTATATTTTGTAACCGTAGTAATTACATTTAGTCCGGCATAACCGTTGAACCATTTAAGAGCTTTATTTACCTGATTAAAATTTCCGGATCTGAGTCTGTTATTGATTTTAGAATTTTGCGAATCAAGAGATATCCCTACTCCTACACGGTGCTTAATAAGAAAATCGACATCTTTTTTTGTAAGTAGCAAAGCATTTGTCTGCAGGCCAAAAAGGAACTTATTCTTAAATTTATTGATTGCCGAAAATACAACATCTTTTACTAATAAAGGCTCGCTGGCATGAAAAACAATCACCATTTTTTTTGAAGCGCTCTTCGTATGCTTATAAATTTTGTTCAATATAAACTCAAGTTCTTCTTTGTTCATTGAGCGTCCGTTTTTCCTGATTGCAGGCGGCACATAACAATAAGGACAGCTTGCGTTACACTTATCCGTTGGATTGATATAAACAGCTGAAAGTTTCTTGCTGAACCTAAAATCATGCATATTTTTATCCAGTGAATCCTTAAATTTATCATATACTCTTAATACATCTCTTGATAATTTGCTTGATTCATCACTACCCTTAGGTAATATTGCCCAGAAAAGATTATCTGCGTCCGTAATCGCCCGGCGGCGCGTATCAGTTATGTTAAAAATATCTAGCCCCTGTTTCATGTATTATCTCCAATGTTAGTAGATAGCATATAATGCCTTGCCCCCCCCAGGGAAAAACTCCTCCCGGAGGAAAACGATACATGCTATCTACTCAAGATGATAGTATTATACTGGTGATTGATCTTTTGGCGCATCGCCATACATCACGAAATGCGAAAGCCCGTTACCAGTTTTTGCGCATTTTAGACGATATGCTACTGTTGCGTTATCAAACTTTTGACGGTTCTGTTTTTTATTCTTAACTACCTTTTTTTTCATCCCTCACCTCCCTTTTTATGACGGTTAATGTTCTATTTATGATTTTATCTAGATAATTCATATCGATATTTTCTCTTAACGCGCGAGCAATCCTGTTAAATTCATCGTCCGGTCTAAATGATGCAGATTTAAAGCCTGGATATTTTACACCTTTTACTTTCATTATTTTTTTTAGGAAATCTTCTCTAAAATCATTGCTATCAAATAAACCATGGATATAAGTTCCCCAAATACGCCGGTCCCTGCTTATTGCGCCGTCGTAAAATTTACCAGATGCGTCTTGACGCTTAGTAATTTTAAATCGCGGTTCTAGATTATCAGATTTTAGAGTTTTGCCGTGATGGATTTCATAGCCTGATATATTTTTACCCCATAGTGTATCAATGGCCCTTACCTGGTAGGTTTTTTTATGCTTTGTAAGAGTTGTTTTTATGTTGAATAATCCCAATCCCGTTATTTCTTTTTGTGATGATTCGATACTGTAGGGATCTTTTATAACTTCTCCCAACATTTGAAATCCGCCGCAGATACCGATTAAAATAATTTTACTATTGTTGCTTACTTTAGATAGTATAGTTTTAGCAATACCGGAAGTTTTTAAATAACGCAGATCGCCAATTGTGTTTTTTGTGCCCGGGATAATTATTACATCCACGTTTTCAAGTTCATGTTTCTCACGCACATATCTTAAATCCAGGCAAGGTTCGTTTTCTAAAGCATCAAAATCCGTAAAATTCGACATATGCGGAAGCCCTATAACCGCAATATTTATCAATTTTTTCTTATCGGGTTTTTTTAAACCGTAGTACTTATCTAAACAGACAGAATCCTCCTGGTGGATTTTTAAGTCCTTTATATAAGGAATTACCCCTAGAACTTTTTTCCCGGTTTTTTTCTCCAGGAATTTTAACCCACTAGTAAGCAGGCGTTTATCACCCCGGAATTTATTTATAATAAAACCTTTTATTCGTTTACGTTCGTCTTTCGTAAGTAATGCAAGTGTGCCGCACAAACTCGCAAATACCCCCCCCTTGTCTATATCACCTACTAATAAGACTGCCGCATCGGAATATTCTGCCATTTTTAGATTTACAATATCGTGTTTCTTTAAATTTATCTCAGCCGGACTACCGGCACCTTCAATAATAATAAGATCATGCTTTTTCACTAGCCGACCGTAAGATTCTTTGACCTTTTTAAATAAACTAAGCTTGGATTTTATATATTTAAGCGCATCCATATTGCCCAAGGGCTTACCTTGCAGGATGACTTGAGCTTTTCTGTCAGAGGTAGGCTTTAGTAGTATCGGATTCATGTCTGTAGTGGCTGGGATACATGATGCCTTTGCTTGCTCTGCCTGGGCGCGCCCTATTTCACCCCCGTCTTCTGTGACGAATGAATTAAGAGCCATATTTTGCGCCTTAAACGGCGCAACAGATAGGCCATCTTGTTTAAATATACGGCATAAGCCAGAGACGATTATGCTTTTTCCAACATCTGATCCTGTACCCCATATTTGTATTGGACGCAAAGTCATTTCAGTATCTTTTTTAGCTCGCCTAAAATACAGGCATTATCTTTTCTTGTTTTAATTGCCAGGCGAAAATATTGATTATTTAAACCGCGAAAATTACTACAATCACGTATAAATATTCCCTTTTTTGCCAATTTTGTAAATAATTGATGTGAATTAATCCTTTGTGTTAATATCCGGCAGAGAATAAAATTTACATAAGGATAATACACCTTTAATTCTTTAAATTCACAAAGCTTATCGTATAAAAAATCCTTTTCTTTACTTATTAGGCCCCGACTTTTATTTATGTATCTATTATCTAAAAAGGCGCATTTTGCGCATTCTTGCGCAAAGTAATTTACTGCCCAGGGATAAGAAAAGTTAGATAATCGCTTGATCAGGCGTTTATCTGCTATTAGATAACCCACTCTTAATCCAGCAATAGTAAAAAATTTTGTAAGAGAACGTATTATTAAAATATTTCTAGTATCACTTAATGCCTTTACGAGGGAAGCTTTGTCCGGGTTTGGCAGGAAATCGATAAAGGCCTCGTCTATAATAAAAAGGGCGTTATTTACGTTCGCTCTCTTAGCCAAAAACAATAATTCATCATAGGAGCAAACTTTAGATGTGGGATTATTGGGATTACATATCCACAGAGCATGCACTTTTTTGATTAATTTAGCTATTTTCTCTACATTAAGATTAAAATCGTTTTCCGGGTTCGTTTTTACATATCGACACATCCCTCTATTGGCTTTTATTGCTCTTTCATATTCGCTAAATGTCGGTAAAGCAATCAGGCTTGTTTTTGTGCTCAAAAGGCGGGCGGTAAAATAAATCGCCTCAATGGAGCCGTTGGTAATCAGGATATTCTCCTCTGAAACTTTATGGAAACGCGCGATAAAATTCCTCGTCCTGCGGGAATAAATATCCGGATACCCCCCGATGCTCTTCAGATTATTTTTTATTGTTTCGCGTATTTTAAGCGGGGTATTTAAAGGGTTTAGATTGCTGCTAAAATCTAAAACGTTGTTTATTTTAGGAGAAAACTTTTCCTTTAGCTCTTCTATGTTTCCACCGTGGGTAAACATTAGTTAAAACCTTTGGATTAAAATAAAAATAAATAAAACAATCACTTCGTTTATTTCGCTTACCGCGCCTATTGTATCGCCTGTTAAGGCGCCAAATTTAACACTTATCAGCTTATTAAAAATAAGTGTTAAAGATAAAATAATTATAAAAATATAAAGCGCATTGGGCCAATTAAAGAAAGTTGTAAATAGTAATGCTGATATTGCCGCAATAATAAAGACTGGGTAAGTTGTTCCTGTAAAAAGTAGTTTTGCTTTTCCTTCCTCGCGAATATATTTAAACATCTTGAGCGATAATACCTGCGAGAAACGACTAAATACCAACATAAATAAAAGTGCTGCGAGCATATTAGATGGTGAAACTTCAGCAAGCAGCAATATCTTTAAAATAATAATACTTATTAATGCTAATACTCCTATTGCGCCGGTCGATGAATCCCGCATTACTGCAAGAGAGGCTTCTCTGTCTTTATTGCTGGCTATGGCATCGAAAGTATCAGCAACGCCATCTAGATGCAGGCCGCCGGTAATTACAATAAGGGTTATGGTAATAATTGCGCTATTAAGATAAGGATCAAAATGCAAATTTAGAATCAATGCATACAGAAAGAATAAAACAAGACTTATCAATACTCCGATGGCAGGAAAAAACATCGAAGATGAACCAATCTGCTCATCACTGACGTTTTTAACCTTTATAGGAAAAATAGTTAAAAACTGAATAGCGAGTAAAAAACGTTTAATCATTATTTTTCTTCTGTTACCCCGGATTCTTTAAATGTAGCCATTTCTTTAAGGATTTTTATTCCAGATTCAATAAGACCGATGCCCAATGCTGCTCCGGTTCCTTCCCCTAAGCGTAAATCAAGATCTAGTAATGGTTTTAAGCCTAAATGATTTAATATGATTTGGTGTCCCGGTTCAACTGATGAATGGGCGGCAATCATGTAGGAAAGAGTTTTTGGCTCCATAATAGATGCAATCAATGCAGCTGAGGTTGAAATAAATCCGTCAATTACTACCGGAATTTTATTGGCACTCGCCCCAAGTATTATGCCGCATAATCCGCCAATTTCAAAACCACCTACTTTTGATAGAATATCAAGACCGTCTCTATTATTAGGCTTATTAATCAAGAGAGCTTTTTGGATAACTTCTTGCTTGGTTCTAAGTGCTGCATCATTGATGCCAGTGCCTCTTCCGGTTAGTGAAACGATGTTTTTTTTAGTTATAGTACAGCTAATAGCTGATGCTGCCGTTGTATTTCCAATACCCATCTCACCAATACCTACAATATCCAAACCAACTTTTAACTCCTCCTCAACTAATTCAATACCGCATTCTATTGATTTTATTGCCTCATCCCTTGACATCGCCGGGCCCTTTGTCATGTTTTTCGTCCCTAGGGCGACCTTCTTATTTTTAAAATTATCCGACTCATCAATTTTGATTTCCTCGGCGACACCCATATCTACAACCACTACTTTTGCTCCTATATGTTTAGCTAATACATTAATACCGGCTCCACCGTTTAGAAAATTATAAACCATCTGTAGAGTTACCTCTTGAGGGAATGCGCTTACTCCTTCTTCAGCAACGCCGTGATCTGCGGCAAGTGTGAATATAACCTTATTTTTAAGTGAAGGGTTTTCATTCGCGGTTATTCCAGTAACAGTCTTGGCTAATTCCTCTAACCTGCCTAATGAGCCCTGGGGTTTAGTTAATAAATCAAGTCTTTCTTGTGTTTTCCGCATGATATCTTTATCAATATCAGCAATTCTATCTATTGTAATTTGCATTTTATCCATCTTTACCTTCCCGTTCTCAATTTAAATTCTTAATATAAAGAAAGAAATAGTTATTTTAGTTTTAAGGGTATCCCCGATGTAACCAGGTATGCGACACTGGCAAATTTTGCGAAAACCTGATTGGTACGTCCGATAATATCACGAAAATCGCGTGCCATTTTATTCTCCGGAACAATGCCCCAACCAACCTCGTTAGATATAAAAATTACCGAGGAATTAATTTTATTCGCTGCGCGAATAGTGTCTTCGGCAATCTGTATAATTTCGTCCTCAGTTTTAGAAAGCTCCAGTAGATTAGATGCCCATAAAGTAAGGCAATCAACGATTATAGCATCTGTTGTATTATCTGCCGTTTTTATTGCATTTATTAAATCTACTTCTTCTTCAACAGTCTTCCAATGCATAGGGCGCGCGGACTTGTGTTTTTCTATACGCGCGCGCATTTCAGGATCATTACGTATGCCGCAGGTAGCAATAAAAATAATATCGCGGCCTAGGGAACTTGCTAATTCTAGAGCAAAGTTACTTTTTCCGCTTCGCGCAGATCCGGTAATAAATATTGTCTGTTTTTTATTTTTCATGTTTCAATAAACTTCGTGAGGTTTCAGTGGTTAGGAAAATGTTTTATCCAAAAAGGATAGACCTTCCTGATGCCTTTAAAGGTGAGATCTTACCTTTACCCGTAAGGGTATATTTTTTACACCATTAAAAGCTAATTAATGACAACTTGATGGGTTAAAAAATTATTCTCTTTATATTCTATTATGTTAACGCTGCAGGGATTAATTTTTCTACTCCAGAAATCAATTTTTTTATCGCCTAAAACATGACTTAAGATTAACCTGATTGGTCCAAAATGTGTAACAATCGCAATATTTTTACCCCCATGGTTGCTTAATATGTAATTAAGAAATGACACTGCTCGTTTTTTTACCACTATGAGAGATTCACCGCCGGGAATGTTTACGCGGTAAGGATCCTTGATCCAATCCGAATATAGGCGCGCGTATTTCGTCATTACCTGCTTATATTTCAGGCCCTCCCATTCTCCAAAGTTTATTTCATTTAGTTCGTCTCTAGTTTTAATAGCACTGCTATGTCTAAATATTATTTTGACAGTCTCTGCGGCTCGCTTAGCAGGAGAGGAATATATGCAGTCTATCGCTTGCTTTGCAAAATATCCGGATAATGATCGCGCAAGAAGACGGCCATCTTCTGCCAATGATGGATTTAATCTCCCGCAATACTTATGTTCGTTAGTAAGAAGTGTTTGAGCGTGCCTGATTAAAAATATTTTTGTTGTCATAAAAAAATCCCTTTGATAAACATCAAAGGGATTGCACCCAGCTTTTTTTAATCCCTATCCACGAGGGCGTAGATTTATCTTTGCTTCTCTACGCAATTTTACAGGCAGGTCTTCTGACTTCCGGCTCTCTACTCATCTTGCCTTCCCGCCTGATTTGATCAGGCAGTGGCGTCTATATAGATTTTCGCTACCGGTTACAGCGGCGGGACCGTACGCCAATTTCAGGCGCTTCCCGTTTTAATCTTATTCTTAGAACCTGTAATAACCATATTGTATTATCTTAAACAAAAAAGGTCAAGATGTATTTTTTGCTTTTTGCTTATGATGATCTGCTAATTTTTTGACTAGATAGAATCCACCAATGAGTAATACAACAAAGCCTATTGAGATAATGTTGGCGTATTTTTCGATTAGCCGGCTAATGTTTTCTCCATATATATATATTACCCCTCCCACAAGAAAAAACCTAGCGCCCCGGGAAATAATTGAGACAACTAGAAAGCGCGTAAAATCCAACGAAAAGGCCCCTGCCGATATGGTAAATATTTTATATGGTATAGGTGTAAAACCGGCAATTCCTACAGCCCAGACATCATATTTTTTGTAATAATCTTCAACTAAAGCAATTTTTTCTGATGATACAAATTTTCGTAATATCGGACGTCCGCCCTTTAAACCTAAAAAATAGCCGAATATTGCTCCAAGAACAGAACCGATTGTTGTAATCATCGCTAAAAATAACGCAGCTTTTGGATTAATTACCGCCAACGCAATTAATAAAATATCAGGGGGTATAGGGAAAAAAGAACTTTCCGCAAAGCTCATAATAAATAATCCGGGCATACCGTAAGGTAATATCCAACTAATGAAGTTTTTAAACATCTTTTTAAGGTTTAGTCCTTTCTATTCCTTCCTTTTCAATTAACGGCACAAAAGAACATCCACAAATGTGATGCTCGTCTAACCCATCACTCTTCTTTATTGATAAGGTTAAGATTTGTCCGAATCCTGAGCCTAAGGGAATAATAAGTCTGCCGTTAATTTGTAATTGCTCGATTAGGAGAGGTGGAATATTGACTGCGGCAGCAGTAACTATTATCGCATCAAAGGGCGCAAATTCTTCCCATCCCAAGGAACCGTCAGAAAGCTTAGTGGAAATATTCGTAATATTTAGCTCCCTAAATATATCTTTAGATTTTTTAAGTAGTGTCTCTATGCGTTCGATAGTGTATACATGCGCGCATAATTTAGATAAAATTGCCGTCTGGTATCCAGAGCCGGTGCCGACTTCTAAAACCCTATCTTGTGAGCTTAGGCTCAAATTTTCTGTCATTAACGCGACGATATAAGGCTGGGATATAGTTTGATTATTATCAATCGGCAATGGGTAATCAGCGTAACTATCTTTTTGAAGTTTATCCGGAACAAATTTATGCCGTGGCATATAACCCATTACAGAAATTACTCTCTGATCACGTATATTGCGTGAGATAATTTGCCGGTTTATCATTAATTGACGCATTTTAGCAAAATTCATTTTCTATAAAAGCAACCTAAGATAAGTTTTGATAAAACGCAACGTATCTAACACGGGGTGTATTTTACTTCGCTCCCCTCTATATATCGCCTCAATTGGAACAGATTCAATCTTATAGCCTTTTTTTGCTGATTTAATTAAAATTTCCGATTCCATGTCATACCTAGAAGCTATGAGAGTTATATTTTCCAATATTTTTCGTTTAATTAATCTAAAGCCACATTGGGTGTCAGGAATACGCTGCTTAGATGCGCGGGAAATTATCCAGGACATAAACCGGTTAGTTATTATTCTAATTAAAGGCATATTTTCGGTATTACGCATACGGTTGCCGATTACAATATCGGCATTGGTTTTTTGTTGCTTGTTGATAAATTCTTTAATGGATACAGGATCATGCTGCCCATCACCATCCATGGTAATGACGGCATGATAATCGGATCTCAAAACATGATCAAACCCTTTTTTTAATGCTGCGCCTTTACCTTGATTTTGTTTATTTTCTAATACCATCGCGCCATTTTTCCTGGCAAGCTCTACAGTGGAATCAGTTGATCCATCATCAACCACTAACACATCCATATTTAAGGCTTTTACTTTTTTAAGCACGGAAGCGATAATTTTTTCTTCGTTATACGCAGGTATAATTATACAAATCTTATTATTATCCATTATTGATATTTTAATCTACTTTTACCTTATTCGCAGGCATCTTTTTCCACGGGCTCCCAGAATCTTCTAAACATCAGCCACTGGTCCGGATTTTTTCTAATATAGCGCTCAAAAACCGCAACAAATTTTTTACTTAGCGCGATAATGTCTTTTTCTTCGTCACCACTAGCATCAATAGTAATAGGACCCTCGTATACAAAACTAAATTTATCGTTAGGCTTACGCGATAATATACCGATTAAAAGCGGTGATCCTGTTTTAAGCGAGAATGCTGCCGGCCCCTTTGGAATAATTGTGGGCTTGCCAAAAAAATCTATTACAATGCCTGACTGAGTAAAGTCACGATCTCCGGCAAGAGCGAGAACTTTATTTTTTTTTAATGCCTGCAAAGATCTAAATGCGGCATTGCCTAAAGGAATAACACTAAATCCTTTATTTTCCCGTTGTTTAATAAAAAAATCATTTATTTTTTTATTGCGGTGCGTTAGCGCGACACAAACAATAGGATAGCCCAGTAAGGCCATGGCAATTCCGCCAAGTTCCCAATTAGCGATATGAGCAGTGAGCACAATTACACCTTTTGATTTTTTAAGCGCGGAATCAACAATGTCAAGACCTGAAAATTCAATATCATTTTCGATATCAGCCTTTTGGATAATAGAAAACCTAAAAAAATCAACCATGTATTTAGCGAAATTTCGAAATATATTTTTTCTATATACCGCAATCATTTTTCTATCAGCAACAGGCGTAATAATTTTAAGGTTAGCTGTGATGGCGTCTCTATCTCTTTTCGAAATCAAGCAGTGTATATCAGCCAGGAAAATCGCAAGGCGATACGCATTTTTCTTTGATAGTTTAACCGATATAAAATGTCCCAGTTTATAAAGTAGAAACTTAAGCATTATTTAAGATGAGCTTGGCGATGTCCATTGCTGCGTTTGGCTTAGCAATTGTTTTTACGTTGTTTTGTATGGTGATAAATTTTCGCGGATTTAAGATTAGGCGCTCGATGATCAAGGAAACTTCCTTTGTTTTTTTAATTCTAAAAGCAGCGTTTTGGTTCGTTAGGTATTTAGTATTGTTTTCCTCTTGTCCCGGTATTGGCTTTACAATGACAGGAATAAGTTCTTTTATTAAAGCTTCAGAAATAGTAAGTCCCCCCGGTTTTGTTACAACTATAGAAGATATTTCCATTAATTCATCAATATTGCCAACGTATTTTAATATGACCGTTTTTTTTGAAAAACGCTTTCGCAGCAGACTCTTATATAGTTTTTTATTTGTTCCGCAAACCACAATTAACTGCAAATTGATTCTTAGTCGATTTAGCGATCGAAGTATGGTTTTAATAGGTCCCAGCCCCTGCCCTCCCCCCATAACTAAAACAGTAGGAATTGACTTATCGAGATTTAGTTTTTTAGCTATGTCTTGCCGGTTGAGCCTTTGAGCAAATTTAGGTTCAACCGGAATGCCGGTTAATTTTATCCTGCTATCGGTTACGCCTTGCTCTTTAAGCCTTTTCTGCGCTTCTTGACTTGCAACCGTATAATAATTGACAGTTTCGTATGCCCAGTAGGTATGAGGAAAAAAATCCGTAACAATTCCTACTAATGGAGTAGTAAGATGGTAAATTTTTTTAAAGTCGGCGAACATGCCGCAAGGAAATGCTTGTGTGCAAGCAATGATGCTAGGATTAAATTTATTAAAAAGCTTTGCGATCTTTTTCGAATTAAATTTATGGATAATATTTTTAACGGAATTCGTTTTTTTTATAACCTTTGGGTTGTCATACAGATATTCCCAAATCTTAGGCATAGTTTTGATAACGTTCGTATAAAGATGATTTATGACTTTTTCTGAATAAGGGTTAGTGTAATTGAAAAGATTAATACTAAGAATCTCTGTAGACGGACTAAGGATATGAAGAGCATGCTCCACCGCTAAGGCAGCGCTTCTATGTCCGGAAATATCTGAAATATAAGCAAGCAATACTCTTTTTGACATAAGTCATATAATAGCATAATTAAATTTCGTGGGCAACTAGAATTAGGGGATTAACTTAGAGGTGGGTTTGATAAAAAACAGCCAAAAGTTCATCTTTACTTTCAGCTGGTGTAAAAAATAATCCACTATTTATTTTTTATGTACAGCGGGTGTAAGATTTATTGAGAGCGAATGAGAAAACACCACAAAGAACAACTTATCATTATTCACTGTATAAAGGCTTCCTTTGATGCGACAAAGGAATTTTTCATTTTGCGTTAGCGAATCTTTACGTTTTAATACGTATAAGTGAGGCTGTACATTTTCCTTTTTTGCATCTTTTGCATTTTTTACAATGTAGACAAAATTTCTTCTAACTTTCGTGATAATCCCGTCACGTTCTATCACCTCGGAAGTAGACATGATCTTTCTACCCTTTTGATTAGAAGTTAAATTTTTAAATACTAAATCTCGCATTGTTTTCTCCGTAAATGTAAGGCCGGGCTGTGCCTATAAACACGTGACCGGCCCGACCATATACCTCCATGGCTGGTGGGGTATTATTTTTGTTTCCTTTAGAAGTATAACATGTGAGAATGAGTATTCAACCGTATTAAGGAGTATTATGAAAGCGCTTTCAGCTTACTCTTCCTAGTAGACATGCCTTAAGGGGATAGATAAGATAATGATTAAAAAGGTAAATTAACCTTTAAATGGCTTTGTCTATCGGAAGCCAAACCATTGTCCGCTGACTTAATAGCTTTGTCTATCGGAAGCCAAACCATTGTCCGCTAACTTAATGGCTTTGGCTATAGGTTGCCAAACCATCGCCATCCGGCTAATAAGCGGGTTTTAAGGGATTTTAAGGGGTAAAATCGACTCTCTTGCTTGTGTAACAATCTGTAAATATTAGACTTATGCCTTAAGATTATAAATAGACATAATCCCAGACTCAAAGCAAGTAATTCTTTTGGGGTGTTGAAAGTTATGTTAAGGATGGGGAATAAACATGCAGCACTAATCGAAGCAAGAGAAACAAAACCCGTGCCTAGAAAGATAAGTACCCAGGAAACAAGAGTT
Organism: uncultured bacterium; assembly: GCA_913009335.1. Taxonomy (GTDB): domain Bacteria; phylum Omnitrophota; class Gorgyraeia; order Ghiorseimicrobiales; family Ghiorseimicrobiaceae; genus DRER01. The sequence continues at coordinate 47,330 of CAJVXN010000006.1, read as the reverse complement.
AAGAGTATAATTATTCTTAAGGGTGCTATGATAATTGCCAGGCCAATAATGACTCCCAGACTTGTGGCAACCCCCTTGCCTCCTTTAAAGCGTAAAAAGAGGGTCCAATTATGACCACACACCGCAGATACACCTAATAAAATACGAAAACTTAAGACCCAAGAGGAATCTATGGTGTTTACGGCGTAATTGGCGATTAAAGTAGGACAGATGAAACCTTTACTAATATCGCACAATAAGGCGGCAATACCCAAGATAGGGCCTAGGACACGGAAGGCATTTGTCGCACCCACATTTCCGGAACCATATTTACGAATATCGATTCCTTTACAGATTCTACCAAATAAATAAGCAAAAGGAATAGCGCCAATAAGATAACTACTGATTATTCCTAGGATTAGCTTTAACATCAATCGTATTTAAAATTAATACACCTTTGCGTAAGTAATCAATGCCGGAAATAATCGTAAAAACGACCGCGATGTTCCAGATAATATTTACGAAATCCAGCCTGAGTAAAAAGGCAATTATGGTGCCCATCTGCGAGAAAGTAGTGAATTTTCCAAAAGCCGAAGGATTAATATTTAGATCTTGTTTCAACAAATATATTATTATAGCTCCCAGCAAGATAATAACATCACGGCTTATAATAGTTAATATTACCCACAAAGGAAGCAATGCCTCCGGGTGAATATTATTTTTTGTGTATAAACAAATAAATGAAGTTATTAGTAGCAGCTTATCAGCTAAGGGGTCAATGATTGAGCCAAATTTAGTTTTTTGACCCTTTACTCTGGCAATATATCCATCAATAAAATCAGAGAGGGCAGCTAAAAGGAAAACCCCCAAAGCTACAAAGCGTAAAAAGTCTCTTTGAGGGCTATAATATAGAACTATCGACAGAAAAAAAGGAATAGTTATAATACGAAAAATCGAAACTTTGTTCGCAAAATTCACCCCGCCCTTCCTTCCCAGGTCTACCCCGCCCTTTAGGAAGGGCAGGGTTCATAAGTTAAATTATTTCTCTAAATTCTTTAATTCTACTCCGTGCTCAGGGCAATATTGTTTGCCGGCTGTGTATCGCTTTCCGTCTACCGGACAAAATTTTGAATCGGCTTGTTCTCCTATCAATGCTCCTGCCGCCGCACCGCCTAATCCGCCGATTAACGCACCTTCACCAGCATGACCGGATTGGTGTCCGATGATTGCGCCTAATCCTGCACCGGCCACAGCCCCTATGCCAGCGCCTTTTTGAGTTGTACTACATCCTATAATTGCTACAGCGAGAAAGAATAGAAACAAAAAAACTATCGGTTTTCGCATAATTACCTCCTTTTTATTTTATTCGCTAATCTAACTTATCAGTTAATAGTATTATATTATTATTTTCCTGTCAACTACTTAATTAACCGAATTCTATTTGGGGGCCAGTAAATTACAAATGCCTTACCAATCAAGTAATCCTTGGATACGAAACCCCAATATCGGCTATCATGGCTTGAAGCGCTATTATCACCCAAAACAAAATAACTATTCTCCGGAACCTGAATTTTACGCCCGTTACTTGCGTATTGACCTCTATTATAATAAAATCTTTGACTTATTTTGATATCATCAATTACTTTATCATCAGCATAGATTTTACCGTCTTTTATCTCGATAGTCTCTCCGCCTAAACCGACAATGCGTTTTATGAAGTCACGCTTTTTATCTACCGGATATAAAAATACCATTACATCCCCTCGCTTAGGTTTGGATAATCCGGGAAGGCGCATATCCGTAAAAGGAATTTTTGCCCCATACCAAAACTTGCTAACTAAGAGCATGTCTCCTACTTTTAAAGTAGGAATCATTGAACCGGTAGGGATTTTAAACGCCTGTACCACAAATGTGCGAATAATCAAAAATAAAATTAGGGCGACTTTTGCCGCATCTAGCCATTCCCGAAATCCCGGACTCTTGATAAATTGTTTGATTTTTTGAATCATCATACCCCTTTTCTAGATTTTTAACACCGCCAGGAAAGCCTCCTGAGGAATCTCAACACTTCCGAATTGTTTCATGCGTTTTTTACCTGCGCGTTGTTTTTCACGCAATTTATTTTTTCTTGTAATGTCCCCTCCGTAACATTTCGAAGTAACGGACTTCCCCACAGAACGGATTTTTTCTGAAGCAATGATCTGACTTCCGATTGATGCCTGAATGCTTACTTCAAATAATTGCCGAGGGATAAGTTCTCTAAGTTTTGCAACTAAGGCTCTTGCCTTAAGTTGAGCCTTATCTTTATGGACCAATAACGAGAAGGCATCACAAATTTTCTTGTTAATTAAAATATCTAATTTTACAATTTTAGCCGGGAAATATCCTTCAAACTCATAATCCAAAGATCCGTATCCGCGCGTCGCGGATTTTATTTTATCATAGAAATCAACGATTATCTCCGAAAGAGGCATATCAAATGTTACCCTTACCTTGCTATCGCTTAAATATTCACTGGTATCATAAATTCCCCGTCTATCTTTTGCCATCTCGCAGACCGAATTTAAGGATTCCGTAGGGATAAGCATGAATGTTTTAACATACGGCTCCTCAACTTCTTCAATTTCCGGAGGCTCTGGAAGTTTTGCCGGATTATCTACCTTGATAATTTTACCGTTTTTCTTTTTTACGCTATAGGCAACATTAGGGGTTGTAATAATGAGGTTTAGCTTGTGTTCACGTTCAAGTCTTTCCTGGACTATTTCCATATGCAGGAGTCCTAAAAATCCGCATCTAAAACCATGCCCAAAAGATATTGATCCTTCCGGTTCGTAAACAAATGAAGCATCAGAAAGTTTTAGTTTCTCCATTGCCACACGCAAGTTAGAAAAATCAGCGGAGTTAACAGGGTATATGCCGCAGAAAACCAAAGGTTTTATTTCCTTGTATCCGGATAAGGTTAATTTAGCAGGGTTCTCAACAGTTGTAATTGTGTCTCCCACTGTTATATTGTTTGCACTTTTTATATTCGCGATAAAATAACCTACTTCTCCCGCAATAAGCTCATCGACTGGAGAAGGCTTTAAATCTTCTATCACTCCTAATTCTTCGATTTTATAATCTAACTTTGCCTGCATTATTGTAATTTTGTCCCCCTTACGTATTTTCCCGTTAACAACCTTGACATAAACAATGACTCCTCGGTAAACATCAAATACCGAATCAAATATCAATGCCTGTAAATTTGCATCCGGATCTCCGTGGGGAGGAGAAATAACCTTAACTATTCGCTCGAGTATCTCATCAATTCCCGTGCCAGTCTTTGCGGAAGCTAAAATAATTTCATCTTCTTCAAACCTTAATATGTCTACCAATTGTTTTTTAACTTCCACAAGATCTATACTGGGTAAGTCTATCTTGTTTATTATGGGTATGACGGTTAAATTATGTTCGCGCGCAAGATAAAAATTTGCCACTGTTTGAGCTTCTATGCCTTGAGATGCGTCAACTATCAGCAGTGCTCCTTCACAGGCAGCAATGGATTTTGATACCTCGTAAGTAAAATCAACATGCCCGGGAGTATCAATTAAATTAAATATGTATGTTCGCGAGTCATGAGCTTTATATTTGATGCGCACAGCAGAAGCTTTAATGGTAATACCTCGCTCACGTTCTAATTCCATATCATCTAATATTTGCTCACGTATCTGACGCTTATCAAGCGTAGCCGTTTTATCCAAAATTCTGTCAGCAAGCGTAGATTTCCCATGATCAATATGCGCAATAATCGAAAAATTACGTATTAATGATTTATCCATAAGTTTATTTAGAGATGTAATTTAAGATAGTGTTTACTACTTCTTCAATCTTCATATTTGTTGTATCGATGGATATTGCATCATCTGCTTTTTTAAGCGGACCTATATCTCTTTCGGAATCAATTTTATCCCGATTTTTTACGCTTTGCTCAATTTCCTCATAAGTTACATTATATTTATCCTTAACCTCCAGAAAACGTCTTTTTGCGCGCTCTGAAACTGTTGCATCTAAAAAAAACTTAAACTTCGCATCCGGAAAAACAACTGTTCCGATATCTCTTCCTTCAAGCACAACACCGCCGTTCTTCCCTAGTTGGCGCTGTTGCGAGACCATGATTTTCCTGATTTCTCCAATCTTGGCAATGTCAGATACGCGAGCATTAACATCCTGCGTGCGTATATCTTCAGTTACGTCTTTATTATTCAGAATTACCTGAAGGGATCCACCTTTAATGCGTTTGAGCCCAATAGTGGAGTTTTTGGCAAGTTTAATTACGGAAACAGTATCGCTTGTTTTAAGGTTATGCTGTATCACCGCAAGGGTAATAGCCCGATACATAGCGCCAGTATCAATATATAATAACTTTAATTTTTCGGCTACGATTTTGGTAATAGTACTCTTTCCTGAACCAGCCGGACCATCAATAGCCACGATGACGCTTTTATCCATCTATTATCAGTACGAAAGTTTATTTCGCTTTAACTTTGCCGCCTCTAGTTTTTTAATAAGTTTATCTTGCCTATCATGCCGGATTATATCTTTAAATTCAGATAATTGATTCTCTAGCGAGGAAATCGAATTTAATATCTGTTCCTTGTTAGTAAAAAAAATGTCTGCCCAAAGCATAGCATCAGACCCGGCAACACGCGTAATATCCTTTAGGCCTCCTGAGGCGTATTTTAGGTAATTATTAGGGGGTGAGCTTATCAGGCTAAACGCAGTTAAATGCGGCAGATGACTGGTAAAAGCAATAACCTTATCGTGCTCTAACGGAGTAAGCGCGACAGTCCGCGCGCCTAATTTTTTCCATAGTTGCTTCACTTTTAAGACATTTTTTGGTTTATTTCTTTTTGTCGGTGTTAATATGCATAGAGAACCAGTAAAAAGCATTCTTCCGGCATTCTTAATCCCTCTTTTTTCAGACCCTGCTAAAGGGTGCATACCGATAAAATCAACTTTTCTATCCAAGAATTTTTCTGCCGTCTGAATAATCTCAAATTTTGTACTGCCCACATCAATTATTAAACAATCCTTGGAAAGAAGGGGAGAAATTATTTTGATTTGATCAATTATTGTTTTAACGGGAGCAGAAAGAATTACCAGATCACAATCTTTGAGTAATTTAAAATTCTTACTCCCTTCATCAATCGCGCCGATTTTTTTTGCGTGTTTTAGCGTGGAGCTCTTTCGTGAGAAACCGATAACTTTAGAGGCAATATGATTTTTCCTTATACTAATACCTAAAGATCCTCCGATTAAACCCAAACCTATAATTGCTACCTTATTAAAAATCTTGCTCATGATTACTTAGTTATATTTCTTTTCCTAATACCTTCGCCAGAGGCTTTAGTTCTTTCATTAATTTTGAAAATTTTTCAGGAAGAAGCGATTGCGCGCCATCAGAAAATGCGTCTTCCGGGTGAGAATGTACCTCAATTATAAGCCCGTCACATCCGGCAGCAATACCCGCCTTAGATAAAGAAGAAACCAAGCCCCATTTTCCGGCTGCATGCGAAGGATCAATGACTATGGGTAGATGAGATAATTCTTTAACCGCCGGAACTGCTGTAATATCCAGTGTATTACGTGAATAGTCTTCAAACGTTCTTATGCCTCTCTCGCATAAGATTACATTAAGATTCCCCTGAGATAAAATATATTCCGCGCTCATTAGTAAATCTTTTATCGTGGAAGATAAGCCGCGTTTTAGCATCACCGGTTTTTTTGTTAAGCCTACTTCTTTTAGTAAATTAAAATTCTGCATATTACGGGCACCGATTTGTAAAATATCGGCATATTTGGCAACTAACGCAACATCGCGCGTATCCATAACTTCTGTTACTGTTGCCAGCCCAAAATCGCCCGCAGCGCGGCTTAAATGCTTTAACCCTTCTTCCCCCAAACCCTGAAAACTATACGGGGATGTTCGAGGCTTAAAGGCTCCGCCGCGTAAAACTGCTGCACCTGAGCCATGCACGGATTTTGCTATTTCATAAACCGTATCAAAATTTTCTATTGAGCACGGGCCCGCCATAACAACAATTTGTTTTGCGCCAATTGAAAGCTTATCCGAGATCTTTATAACAGAACCTTCTTTTTTAAATTCACGAGAAGCTAATTTATACGGCGGTAAAACAGACATTACTTTTTCAACACCAGGGAAAACTTCCAGAGGGGTAATGCGCAATACATCCTCAGGGCCGATTACGCCGATAATCGTACGTTCGGTTCCTTTTGAGACAAGAGGCGTTAGGCCTAATTTTGTTACTCGCTCTTTAATGTGGTCAATTTGTGCTTTTGTCGCAGTAGATTTTAAAACAATAATCATTTCAATGAGACCATAACTTATGGAAGCCGAAGGCTGAAATAAGTTATTTGGTCGAATTGACTCCGATAGTTGCAAGAAAATTTAGAATAAATTTTCCAGCGCTTTACTATTGGAGTACTTCGTTAGACTACATTTATATTCATGTTCATGCTCCCAGGACCGATTTTAATGCTTTAATAAACGCCTTGTTTTCACTGGATGTTCCTATTGTGACACGGATAAAATTTTTCAATCCGTATTGCGTCATATCACGCACGATTATTCCAAGGCGCAAGAAGTCATTAAAAACTTTAACCGAATCTTTTTTTGTATCTATGAGGATGAAATTTGTTTCAGACGGCACATAAGAAATTTTCATGCGGTCTAATGATAGATACAGATATTTTTTCTCTTTGAGTGTTAGCTTACGAACTTTGCTAATAAATTGTTTTTGACCTATTACTGCTAATGCCGCAGCTTGAGCTAGACTATTTACGTTAAACGGCGGACGAACTTTATCCATAAAGCTAACAAATCTAGCGGATGCTACCGCGTAACCAATTCGTAGTCCTGCCAGGCCGTAAATCTTGGAAAATGTTCGTAGAATTATTACATTTTTATTACGCAGATACTTACCAGCGTAAGTAGAATCCGCTAGATTAACAAATTCATTGTAGGCCTCATCAAGTACAACAATTATCCGTGAAGGCAGATTCTTAAGAAAACTTTTTAATTCTTTCTTATTAAGATAGGTACCTGTGGGGTTATTTGGATTCGCGATAAAAATAACCTTTGTTTTTTTAGTTATTGCTCTTTTTATCCCTGGAAGGTCGTATTTAAAATTTTTAAGTGGTATGGTTTTGACTTTTCGGTTGTTTATCTTTCCGACGATTTCATATTCTAGAAATGTTGTTTTGGCGGTAATTATTTCTTCACTGGCACAGACAAAAGTTTTTATGATTATATCGATAACTTCATCAGAGCCGTTGCCAATAAGCAGATTATTCGGCTTTACTTTTAAATTCTCCGCCAGTTTTTGTTTTAGATAAAAACAGTTTCCGTCAGGATAACGATTAATCTGATTAAGACTATTAAGTATAGCATCTTTTGCCTTTTTCGAGGTAAACGGACTTTCATTAGAAGCAAGTTTTATTATACGTGCAAGACCCAGCTCTCTTTGTACCTCTTCTATGGGTTTTCCGGTTTTATAAGGAGTAAGTTTTACTATATTATTCGTAATCATAAATCACTATAAAATGAAGTTCTGCGGACTGTAGTTCGACTTTGCTCACCATCCTGAGCCTGTTGAAAGAAAGCCCGCGGTTTATTGAAGCGAAATACTGAACGTCTGTTTTTTTGGCCGCGAATGTATAAATTATCTCTGCTGAGTACAGTCGACAGTAATACTGGTATCTAATCCTGTAGCGGGTATAAAATCTCCGCTAGCCATTTGTATATGAAGTACCTCTCCAATGTTGACTCCGCGCTGACGCTGGGCCCAGGGCACAACCATCAGGTTGTTATTATTGGTACCCCAGTCTCCCGGCGGGGCATTGCATCCGTTCGGGGGCTCAATGGCTGCTCCGTACCGCCAATCCGCGCTATCGGAAACATCGATATTCAACAATGCCCAATTAGCCCTTTTATCGACACAAGCGGCGCCATCGCAATTTCCCTGTGGATAACCGGATGGATCGATATCCACCCCCACATAAGTCCCGTTAATAGTAGTCTCAGCTTTAAATATCTTCTCAGCACCCCGAATTGCTCTTAAGATGCTTTTTGCTTCTCGTATTTTAGCCTCTTCGATCATTTTATGGAATTGAGGCATCGCCATACCTGCGATAAGCCCGATAATTATAACAACAATCATTAATTCCAGCAGGGTGAAAGCGGATCGTAAATTATGGCGTGTTAGCAATTATCCCTCCTTTGATTAAATTACAGCGATATTTAATCGATTGCCGGATACGAACCAAGAATTCTAAAAAACCTTGCCTGTTTATTTAATTCCAGAGTTGCTTTTTTAATTTTTTCATCCTGGATGTGTCCCTCAAGATCGACAAAGAAAAAATAATCCCAGGCTTTTCTTTTTGAAGGCCGTGATTCGATCTTAGTAAGGTTTATTCCGTGCTTTTTAAAAGGTAAAAGCATCGCATGAAGCGCGCCCACCTTATCTTTTACGGAAAAAACAATAGATGTTTTATCTTTACCTGTTGGGCCGACATCGTTTTTTCCTAGGACCAAGAAACGCGTAACATTGTGTCTTGTATCTTCTATCGCCTTCGCGATTATCTTTAACTTGTATAGTTTTGCGGCAAGCTGTGAAGCAATACAGCCGGATTTTTTTTCTTTCTTGCAAATTTCAGCGGCACGGCTCGTACTGGAAACTTCAATCAGTTCAACATGAGGCATATTCATCTTAAGCCACAGACGACATTGGCCGAATACCTGTGGATTTGAATAAATCTTTGTAATCTGTTCTTTTTTATAACGTGAAAGCAGATTGTGCGATACAGACAATTTAAGTTGAGCGCATATATTTAAGGATGAATCTGCCAGCATATCTAAGGTGTGCGTTATCGCTCCTTCGATAGAATTCTCAACGGGTATTACGCCATAATCAGCTATATCTTGTTCAACATTAATAAATACATCGCTAATTGAATGGGCAGGCAAATAATCAACGGATGCGCCGAATTTTTTTAACGCTGCTAAATGAGTGAATGTTGCCTTGGGCCCAAGATAAGAAATTTTCAGGTTTTTCTCAAGTGAAAGGCTGGATGACATAATTTCACGATAAATAGCAATTAGCGCATCTGTAGTTACCGGCCCCTTATTGATCTTAGTAAGTCGTGACAAAACTTTGCTTTCACGGTCCGGAGAGTATACCGGATATTTAGACTTAGATTTTACTTTACCGATTTTTAAACTCATTTTCGCGCGCTGGTTAAGAAATTTTATTATTCTTGTATCTAAACAGTCTATTTTCTTACGGAATTCTTCTAAATTCATGCTATCCTCCTAATGCATCGCTAGTCGCCTTGTTTTGGGGCGATGAAGTATCTGTATCTTTTACCTCGCTGGAATCATTGGTTTTTTCATTATTTGAAGAGTTTTTCTTTTTATCGTTACGGGTGAGCAAATTACTAAATTCTTCCATCTTGGGTAATTCACCCAAAGAACTTAGGCCGAAATACTCCAGGAATTGTTTTGTTGTCCCGTAAACAAACGGTCTGCCGCTAATATCCTTTCTACCAACTATACGAATTAAACCTTTATCGGATAGATTTCTGGTTACCCCATCAGTATTTACGCCCCGGATTGATTCAATATCCAAGCGTGTTATCGGCTGCTTATAGGCAATTATAGCCAGCGTCTCTAAAGCAGGACGACTGAGTCTTTCAACATGTTTGCGTTTATAGTATTTTTTAAGATAATCTGAAAAATCAGGATTAGTCACCATTTGAAACCCACCGGCTATTTCAACTATCTTTATGCCGCGACCATTATCTTCGTACTCAGTTTTTAATTCATTAAATAAGTTCCGTATGGCATGTGGATCTAAATGATCCAATACGCCTTTTACCTGATCAATTAGCAATGGTCCTCCGGAAACAAACAAAAAAGACTCTATTACATATTTTTCGTTTTTCATATTTATTTCCGCTGTTTATAAACTTCGTTAAGCAGGTCTTCGGCTGTATTGATACTGTTTGACCTCACCATAGCTTTATTAATCATAGCTTTTGCCTCACTCTGGCGGTATTGTAACTGAAGCAGTATTTCTAATGCTTCATCTTTAAACGTTTCATCGCTCTTTTCCTTAGCTAGGCTTGTATCAGCATCTCTAATAAGACCGTATTTACCCACCTTACCCTGCAGCTTTGCCACTATCTGTTTTGCTCTCTGTTGTCCTATCCCCGGCAATTTACATAGAAAACTCATGTTTGCTTCATCTATTGCGCGCGCGATTGTTGAAAAGGGTTTATTTATCGCGCGTAAGGCTGCTTTCGGGCCTATACCGGAAACAGTAATGAATTTTTCGAAAAAATCTTTCTCTATTTCGCTTAAAAAACCTATTAGAACCGGAACGGTCTTAGAATGATCCTGTTGCATGTAGTGATAAGTGGTCAGCTTTATTTTTCCGGCATCATCAACAATATTGGCAAGTCTTTCAAGTAACATGGGAGCAACTAATATCTGGTAACAAATACCACCAATATCAATGACTAAATAATCACTACTCCTACGGATTAGCTTGCCTTCAATCTCAACAATCATATCTAACCTTAAGTTTTACCGATTCTTGTATGCGCGACAGCTAACGCAAGTGCATCGGTAACGTCAGTCGCAAATGAAGCCGTATCAATATTGAACATACGGCGGATCATCCCTTTGATCTGTAGCTTACCGGCGTGTCCTCTGCCTACAATCGCTTTTTTAATCCGGGTCGCGGAATATTCAATTAATTCAATATTATATTCACCGCACAATGAACAAATTACCCCTCGCGCGTGACCAAGAATACAGGCAGTTGTAGGATGGCGATAGTGAGAATAAAGCTTTTCCAAAACTAGCACCTTAGGCTTTGTTTGGAGAATTAATTCTTTAAATGATCGCTGAATTTTATTTAGTCGTTGCTCTATCTTTTGGCTCGAATCTGTAGTAACAATGCCTGCCTCTACAAGCTTCAAACTTGAATGACAGCTGTCGATTACACCATATCCACAAATCCTAAGACCCGGATCAACGCCTAAAATACGCATATGCCTAAATTTTCATGCTTTGTTAGAAAATTTACCCGTAGGGCCGACCAAAAAAATCTCAAGAAGATTTTTTTGTGTCAGTCGGGGCACCCGAATTTACAAATGTAAATTCGGGCTTAAGCAATCTACTCGCTTGCTTTTTCTAATTCTTCATCCGGAATATCAAAATTCGCATGGACTTTTTGCACATCTTCATGCTCCTCCAGCGTTTCGACCAGAGAAATAAGAGTGCCTGCGCTTTGTCCGGTAACCTTAACGGTAGAATTGGGTATCATTGTAAGCTCAGCTGTCTGTGTCGGTATATTATTATCACTTAAGGCCTGTTTAACTGCTTCAAAATCTGAAGGGCCACTTATGATTTCGTAGGAATCACCCTCTACCTTCATATCTTCAGCACCAGCATTAATTACGATATCCATAAGTGCTTCTTCACTTGAAGCATCTTTTGCTATTAGGATGTATCCTTTTTTTGTAAACATCCAGTTGACTGATCCGGCCCCCGCCATATTACCGCCTTTTTTAGAAAAAATATTGCGTATTTCAGCTGATGCGCGGTTTTTATTATCAGTTACGGCTTCAACCAGTATTGCTACCCCTCCAGGGCCATAGCCTTCATAGACTATCGACTCGTATACAACCCCGGGAAGCTCTCCCGTGCCTTTTTTTATTGCGCGATCTATATTATCGGAAGGCATATTACTGCCTTTTGCCTTTTGAACCGCTGTACGCAGCGCAGCGTTGGTTTCCATGCTTCCTCCACCCTGCCTTGCTGCAATACTTATTTCCTTGATTAATTTTGTAAATAATGCTCCGCGCTTAGCATCGGTAGCAGCTTTTTTGTGTTTAATACTTGCCCATTTTGAATGACCTGACATATTTTTATCCTCCTCTATTCCACATATTAACTATTGTAATATTTATTGTAAACATAAAAATTTTATAGAACTAATGCCTTAGATATTTAAGGTAAGCCGGGTTTTGTTCCTGTCTGTCGCCAGGCAGGTATGATGACCATTCATCTTTAACCCCGTATTGCTACAGGATCTTAAGCAGTCGACCCGAGACTCAAACGAACCAGGCTGGTTCCTGTCTCGCCAATGTTTGTGGCGGACTCGCCTCCTTTATGACCTTGCTCCACGTAGAGATTGCCGCGTTTCACCCTCCGCGTAAAAACACGGAGACTCGTCTCTGTGGCTCTTATCCTATCCACCCTAAGGCGGATGTCTCGAAATTATCGAGATACGTTGCCTTGCCGGAGCCCGGACTTTCCTCTCTTAGCGTAATTACGCTAAGAGTAGCCATCTTGCCTTTTATCTGATAATCACAAGGATTAACAGGAATTGCCTAAGGCATTAGTTTTATTTTTTACAGCACTTGTAGCCAATTTATCCGCACATTTATTATATTCTCGATTAATATGCGTTATATCAAAAGAACTTAAACCTTCAATCAAGCGTATAGCCTGTTTGTAATAAGGTAAAAGAGAGCTACTGCGTACTCGATATACACCCTTTATCTGTCGATAGAGCAGCTCGCTATCAGTATTTACTTTTATTTTGTTAAGATGCAGAATCAGCGCTTCTTCAAGTGCAAATATAAGCGCGGAATACTCAGCAACGTTATTTGTAGTCTCCCCGATGTATTTTGAATATTCTTTAGTTAGCCCACCAGTGGTTTTAATGGTAACGCCGATTCCGCTAGGCCCGGGATTACCTTTTGATGCGCCATCGATAAATATTTCAGCTTGTTTCATATATCTATAGATGCAAAAGTTGTATCAATCATCATCTTCGTAGAGTATCCGGGAACACATCTCGCAAGTAATTATACGTTCGTACATGCGTATTTCATTAACCGTTTGCGGGCGAACATTCATAAAACATCCTTGGCATGAGCCATCAATAACTTTAACCAAGGCGAGCCCATCCTTACCTTTCAGTATACGCTCGTAAATTTTCAAGATTTTTCTATCGATATTTTCTGCTATCTGCTTGTGCTTACCATTTAATACGGCCATTTTCTGATCAATGCCTTTTTGTTCATCGGATAATTTTATTTTTTCTGCGTTTAGTACTTTCTCTTTTTCGTCAAGTGCTGTTTTTTCCTTATTAACATCATTTTTCAGTACATCTAACTGAAGCATGATATCCAGGATCGCATCTTCAATACGCGAATTATCCGCTTTTAGGCCATCCATTTCCTTCATCATGGCTGTGTATTCTTTATTGGTCTTAAGCTGATAAAGTTGTCCCTGAAGCTTCTTCATGTTCTCTTCCTTGCCGCCAAGTTCAATCTCTTTATCTTTTCGCGCAAGCAAGAGTCTTTTTTGCTTTTCCTCTAATTCATTTAAACCTGTTTTTTGCTCTTGGAATTCTTTATTTCTAGCAACGATTACAAGCGGGATTTCGTCCAGACGCCCCTTGAAATTATAAATTTGAGTATCTATAGTTTGAAGCTCTTTTAAGAAAGCGGTTTGTTTTTTAATTGCAGCCTGTGGCATTAGTAATTATCGTTTATGTTCGTCACTGTCACCCTAAAAGCATGGAGAAATTCTTTCCCCGAGAAATCCTAAAGGATTTCCGGGACTACAGTACCCGAAATTTCTTTGAAATTTCTGGGTGCCCCACACCCCTTTGGGTCGAGGATTTTTTTAGAAACACGGCACTTTATATAAAATAACAACTTGCTATAATTAAGTGGGCGCAGAAGGACTTGAACCCTCGACCCTTTGCGTGTGATGCAAATGCTCTAACCAACTGAGCTATGCGCCCGAATATTTAACTTGCATGCATAGCAAAGCCTGTCTAACCAATGCCGAATGCAGTAAATCAAGAAGTGTATACTTCGGCATCCCGAAGAAAGACTTACGAAGTTTCTACATTCGGGACTGAGCTATGCGCCCAAGATAAACAGCATATCAATTAACGCATAGCAGCCAAATTGAACCTAGAAGAATATGCTTTAGTAATCCGTATGATTAGATATTTCAAAGGTCTTATTATACCAAAGAGATACGAAATAATCAATAGAATATAAAGCTAAAATATTATTACCGAGGTGGCCTTAAAAACCGCAAATACCTCTGAATCAATAGCTAGCTTTAAAGCTCGATATGATCTGACTGTGATTAAAGTTGTCAGCTCAATAGATGGGTCTATTCTTATAGTTACCCTGACAATTCCATCTTCAGCATGGATAGACTTAATCACACCTTTGAATGAATTACGCGCACTTGAATCAAACTCTTGCTTCGAAATAACTATACCTTCAGGATGGACGCAAATATTACATCTATTATCAATTTTTTGTGATATTGCAATACGGATATTTTTTGAGATTCGCACAAAGCATGACCCATTCTCTTCTTCCGGAGAACCAGCAAAAAAATTATCAAGCGGTGCCTCGACAATTCTACCATTAACCAATGAAATGACTTGATTCGATAGGTGCCATGCCTGATAAAAATCATGAGTCGTAAAAATTATCGTTGTTTGATTGCTCTTTTGTATGGTACGAATATACTCTTCGATTAAACAAATACTCTGTCGGTCGAGATTTACAAACGGCTCATCCAGAAAAAGAATTTCCGGATTTAAAACTATTGCTCTAGCAAGTGCTACGCGCTGAGATTCCCCTACAGATAACTTCCTTATGTTCCTGTGATTAAAGTTTTCAAGCCCTACTACCTCTAACGCCTTATCTACTAAACCCTGCCACTTTTTTGGGCTTATACGACGAAACCTGAGGCCGGAGACGATATTATCAAAAACTGTCCCGGAAAATAGAAAGGGATTTTCCGTAATCATATGTATCTTTCGACGCGTTGTTAATAAATTTGGCTTACTAATACGCTCGTTTTTAAAGAAAATCTCTCCATTAGAGGGCCTATCCAAAAGACTTAAAATATTTAATAGTGTTGTTTTTCCTGCTCCGTTGGGACCAACCAATCCATAAATCTGTCCTTTTTTAAAACATAAATTGCTAATCTCAAGAGAAAAACCGCTATCCAGACGTTTTCGTAATTTTTCAGCTTTTAAAATAATATTATTCATATTAATCTGCAAGATAGACCATCCTCTACCTTTAAAGGGATGGGTCTTTATTAAGAAGATTTTTTACTTTGCAAATAACTAAATACTATGTTTATCAGTAACGCAACAGTTAATAATACAATCCCCAAGGCTATGCCTAAGGCAAATTCACCTTTACCGGTCTCAAGCACTATGGTTGTTGTAATATTACGCGTAAGATACCTAATATTTCCTCCTAGCAGCATAGATATACCTACTTCGGAAAATACGCGGCCAAAGGCTACAATAATTGCTGAAAATATAGCAAACCTCGCCTCAGTCAATATGCAAACCGCTACTTGTCTTTTATTTGCTCCTAACGATAATGCTGTTTTCTCAATACGTCTATCTATGGAAGACACGGCAGAAAGCGTAAGTGCGGATACAATGGGAAACGCTAAAATCGTCTGCCCGATTATCATTGCCCAAGGAGTATACAATAGACCAAAATTCCCCAATAATCCCCGCCTACAAATAAACGAATAAACCATAAGACCTATAAATACCGTAGGAACTGCCAATAGTGTATTCATTATTGTTATGATCGTTTTTTTGCCGAAAAAACTATTTGTACCGATGATAAAGCCTAAAGGAAGGCCCAAAAGTATTGCTAAAAAAATGGCAACAGTTGAGACCATTAATGACACCGAAACTGCCGAAAGCACTTCAGCATTTAAGGAAAATATCATCCTAAAAGCATCATTTATACCGTTTAAAATATATTCCATAATTATTCTTCTTTAAGAATCTTTGGCATAAAAAATTATCTCATTATTAGGGGCAAAATTTTTAATAAGTCCTTGCGTTTCTCCTGAAATAAACCAGGTAATTAATTTTATAGCTGCTTGATAATTTACGTTATGATGGCGTTTTGGATTAACTGCAATTAGATGATACGGATTCAAGAGATCCTCATCCTTCCTAACGAGTATACTAAGAGCAATCTTTTTCTTATAAGCGCTAAATGTCGCTTGATCGGTCAGGCAATAGGCACGCTTTTCATCAGCAATCATCAATGTCTGCCCCATGCCCTGGCCGCTTTCTAAATACCAGCTCCCCTCAGGAGTAATATTTGCCGCTTTCCATAATTGCATTTCTTTTTTATGTGTACCTGACTCATCTGCCCTAGAAATAAAATTATATTTTTTTTCGGCTATTGCTTTAAATGCGGATACAGCATCTTTATGTTGAATACCTGCCGGATCATCAGGCGGCCCTGCGATTAAGAAAAAATTATGCATAATTTCGTATCTATCCACACCAAACCCTTTACGCATAAATTCTTCTTCGGCAAATGGGGCATGAACAAAAATAATATCAACATCCCCACCTTCAGCTAATTTCAAGGCCTTGCCCGTACCTACCGCGATTACATCTACTTTGATCCCGGTTTTTTGCTCAAACTGCGGAAGTAATTCATTAAGGAGCCCGGAGTTATCGAGAGATGTCGTAGTCGCTAAACGGATCCGATTTTTCGGCATTAAAAACAAGAAAAAGGCGATAAATCCTACAAGAAATAAAACAATTATAATGGGAATTCGTTTAATATATTTATTCATATATACGGAAGGGGGTTTCGGAAGGTGTTATTTTTTACAAAATTGGGCCCACAGGGACTCGCCTGTCCGCCAACGCTTTGTGGCGGAAACCCCGGACCAGTCACTTCTTCGCTTCGCTCATCGCTCTCCATATGGCTTTGCCCTCTGGCGCGACTCACTTAGGTTTGTCGCTGTCACCCTAAAAGCATGGGGAAATTCTTTCCCCACACCCCTTTTTGGTCCTTAACTATCATTAAACCCGAGAGTTTATTAGAAACTTGTAGAAAGTAAATTGGGCCCACAGGGACTCGAACCCCGGACCAATTGATTATGAGTCAACTGCTCTAACCGACTGAGCTATGGGCCCTAAAGCTATAATTAATTTTAACAGAAAATAATAATAGCAGATTTATCAAAGCGTGTAAAGGGGGAATTTAGAGGATTTTTATTAAATAGTGCTGATGCCGTTTATTTATCTTTCCCCTGCATAATCTTTCGGAAGCTTCCTAGAATAGACTCTAAAACCACGCTCCAGATAACTTGATGCTTATCATCAAAATAAATCGTAGGCTCAATTCCTTTTCCGGAAACACTCAGCAATCGGACGCCCGTATCGAATTTATACTTGGATTTTTTAGGATCGCTGACACATTTAGACCATCGTACTTCCCCTGTCATGCAAATAGGATGCTTTCGTTTAGGTATATAAATTTCCAGATAAAGGTCGCTGCCTTTTTTTAATTTCTCATTGGAACTAAAACAGAGGCCTTCCGCGCTTATATTACGGCTTAATGCAAGATGATTCCCATCTAAAGGTTTGTGAGATTTTTTACCTAATAACCGATATTTTACTTTAGTACGTATATCAAAATTAACACGAAAATAAATTTCAACCTCAGTATTATAACGGCCATATTTTCTTTTTTCTTTTTGTGCCATTTCGTCTTTTTAGTTTTCCTTAAAATTCAGGATCATTTTATTAATAAGCTCTACATCGGAAAGAGAAATATCGATAAATTTTATACCGATTTCAAAAGGGGATTCACCTTGCTTTTTTTCATTTATCCAGATTATTTCCCCTACAGCCTTTACAATACTCTCAATCTCTACAAAAGATATTTCAAGCTCTAAAAAAGTACCCGGGTTTAATCTCTGGACAGTGGGCAGACATATACCCCCTATCGAGATATTAGAACTTCGAGTCCCGCTCTTCATGAATTTTCGTAAAATTTTATAGCTTACTTCAGAAGATTTATTAATTCGAATATACTTACGGTTATCTGTCATGATTTTTATTTTTCGAATCGGTATCATTTTTACTAATACGCGCCTGGGCCTCTTTAATAAAAACATCAGCTGCCATCATAAATGCAATAGCTGAAACACACGCAATTCCTATAGTTACGATAGCGAAAAATCCTTCTTTGGGTTTAAAGCATTCAGCAATAAAGAAAAAACAGAAAAATAATACCAAGGTTATCTTAAGCATGCACATTAGATATACTTTAAATATATGCATTGAGTTTTTTTTCATTATGTCCCCCGGTTGTCCAATTAGCTTTAACTAACCCGTTAAAACTTTATTATTCCGCCGGCACTCATTACTTGCGCGCCTAAAAACTTCGCTTCAATATTTACGCCTACATTATCTGAAAGCTTCACATCCAAGCCTACGGCAAATCCAAATTGATCGTCTGCTTTCGCATCAAAACTAATGTGATCATTAGACGAATAAGTGATTTTTCCGGTTTTAAGATTTAACCCATCCCAGAATCCGCCGATATACGGAATAAGGGAACAATTTTCATCTAAAATAAATTCGATACCGCTAAATATATTGATTTGATATTGTGTGCTTTCTATCTGGCCAGATGTATTTGTCACGTTTAGGCCTGATACATAAAGCTCAGTCGCATCAGCATCAAAGAAAGAAAATTCGCCCCCTAAACCAATAAAATATATAAAATTGTTGTCTAAATCTATAAAATGCAACTCATCACTATGAATCTGATAAACCGCATTTGCGCCAAAGGCATATGAAAAGGTGCTATCTGTCTCTATAGAAATATCTTCCCCGGATGATAATTTAATTTCTAAACCGTTTATCTTGGTAGCGCCAAGACGCATAAAAACATTAACATAATCAGTAATGCCTAGTATTAACTTGGTATATCCCTCGGTAACCTTAGAGAGCTCAAATTCATTAAAGCTAGCTCCCGATGTAGTTTCACCGGTTAATTCCAGCTCGCGATCTAAAACAAAATTCGCCTCAGTACCTACGGCAAATTTTAAATGACCTACCGGCTTAATTGGATTACCGATACTGGCAGCATAAGATAACGAAGCGTAAAAACATAATACAGATGCAATAATAAAACTTCTATATCTATTCACTTAACTCCTCCTTATCATTTTCTGAGAATTTCAGAATCATCTTTTATAATTCGTAAAAAACAATCGACAACTTTGGGATCTAATTTTGAGTTTTTCGCCTCTAAAAGTTCGCGCATGCTTGCCGTTATCGACATACCTTTTCGATATGGCCTATCTGAAAACATCGCGTCAAAAGTATCTGCTACGGCTAAGATTTTTGCCCCCAATTTGATCTCATCAGCCTTAATCCCATCCGGATAACCTGAACCATCACAACGTTCATGATGTTGCCTTATTAAAATAGCCGCCTCTTCAAGAAAAGATAAAGAGCTTATCATTTGATCGCCTATTGCGGAATGACGCTTAATTTGTTTAAATTCATCAGAAGTAAGCTTATCAGGTTTAAGCAGGACATTATCGCGTATTCCGATTTTTCCGATATCATGAAGTAGTGCTGCGCGCTCTAAAACTATATTAAATTGATGATTACAATCCATTTTTTCGGCAATTGCTAGTGAGTAACGAGCGACATTTTCTGAATGCCACTTGGTATAATGGTCTCTAGCATCAATAGTTGCGGCAAGTGTAGTCATGGTTTTTAAATAATCATTTTCTATTTGCTCCTGAAGTCTTGCATTCTTTAGCGCGATAGCACTTACCCGGCCGATATTAACCAAAAATGAAAAGTCGCGCTGCGTAAACTCTCTTTCGGGGACCTTATTACAGACGTGCAGCACACCCATTACTTCATTATGAAACATAATCGGAATACTTATAAAAGACTTTCCGAGATAATATTCTTGATTCATGCGGTTCAAATAATCATTCTCAAATAAATTTTTCATCCATAGCGGCTTTGCTTGCGCAATCACAAAGCCCGATATGCTTTCATCTTTATTTAACGATAAATCTTTAACCAATTTATTATTCAAACCTACGGCGTATTCAAGTTTTAGCTTATCGCTATTCTTATCCGTGGAAATAAATACGGTATTTTTAACAGATAGAAACTTATGTACGCTATCAGTAATCGATCTTATGATTTCACTCTTATCTCGCTTAAAGGAAAGATCTTCATGTAAATCAAACACAAACGCTGTCTCTTCTTCATGCCAGATTTTATCTTCAATACTATATTGCTGTGTATCAGCTTGGATTTTTATAACCTTGGTATCTTTTGGAGGATCCTTAAGTGTCTCAGGGGGATTACGATCGTTTACAAATGAAAGTTTTATCTTTTTCTGAAACAAAAGCTGGGATA
This sequence comes from uncultured bacterium, assembly GCA_913009335.1. GTDB lineage: Bacteria > Omnitrophota > Gorgyraeia > Ghiorseimicrobiales > Ghiorseimicrobiaceae > DRER01. The sequence goes on along the minus strand of CAJVXN010000006.1, from coordinate 26,994 downwards.
TTTTAAAACCCGCAACTATGCCAATAGCTAAAATTATTATATCAACAAGGATTAATGTGCCTAGCATGTATTTTCGGTTGTTCTCTTAAAAGATTTTAAGGTATCTATGCGTTAATCTTTTAAATCAATTATTTCAAATATTGTACCATTAGAGATAGATATCATCAACAAAAAACTCCGTAAATGACTTACGGAGTTTTTGTTACCACTCTATCTAATAAAAACTACTTTAATATTTTTTACTTTGTTTGCACTAAGGTGACATCCAAAAATGTACGCAGACGTTTTGAGCGTGTAGGATGCCTTAATTTCTTTAGCGCTTTTGCTTCAATCTGCCTTACGCGTTCGCGGGTAACTCGAAAAACCTTACCCACCTCTTCGAGTGTATGAGCACATCCATCCTCAGTACCAAAACGTAATACAAGAATTTTCTTCTCGCGATCTGTGAGCCCCTCAAGCGCTAAATTCATTTCATCTCTCAACATCGATCGCAATGTAGCATCCGCAGGAGAAATAGCTTTTTTATCTTCGATAAAATCTCCAAAACGAGTATCTCCATCGTCACCTATTGGTGTCTGCAGAGATATGGGCTCCTGGGCAATCTTTAAAATACTTTTTACTTTACCCATAGGCATACGCATCTGCTTAGAAATTTCCTCTGGTCGAGGCTCACGTCCATTTTCTTGCACGAACATACGAGAAATACGTATTATCTTATTTATTGTTTCAGTCATATGCACCGGAATCCTAATCGTCCTGGCCTGATCTGCGATTGAACGCGTAATTGCCTGACGTATCCACCAGGTTGCGTATGTGGAAAATTTATAACCTCTCTTATACTCAAACTTCTCTACCGCGCGCATTAATCCGATATTACCCTCCTGTATAAGATCTAAAAATGACAAACCACGATTTGTGTATTTCTTTGCAATACTGACTACTAATCGTAGATTTGCCTCAACGAGTTTCTTTTTCGCACGAGCAAACTTATTCTGTTTTAGCTTTATGTGCCTTAGTTCTTCTTTTATTTCCTTAACCGGCATGCCGAATTTTCTAATAATCTTCTCTTGCTCTAGTTTAAGCTTTCTGATAAAACCCTTGATATGCTTACGTCGTGCTTTATTAATTTCCCTATTTATTAAATCGATTTTTTTAAATGTAGCAATAAAAGATTTAAAAATATTTTCAATAACAGAAGTAATAAAATTCAACTCTGTAAATAATTCTAATACTTTACTTGTGCTACGCGTTTTGCGGATTTTTCGCGCTAGCCGTGATAATTTTCGATAAGCCACATTTTTTTTTGCATCAACTTCCTCTTTGATTACTTCCTCAAGGTTCTTTTCCTTAGCAAGAAGCTTATCAATAAGTATAAATAATTCATGGCGGGCATATTTTGTAGAAATAACTTCGCGCTTAAACTTGTTTTCTTCTGTTTCGATTTTTTGCGCAAGCGCTAATTCATCTGCCCTGTTAAGCAAAGAAATCGAACCCATCTGTCTTAAATACATTTTAACCGGATCATCAAGCGGCATATATTTTTCCGGTAGCGGCTTTACTACCTTCGGTGGTGTTTCATTAGTTCGCATTAAACCTCCCTTTAGGGTGTCTTGTTGGAAATTCTGGACAGAATCGACTATTTTAATGTTTGCTTTTCCTAATAATTCGAATACTCGCTCGATATCCTTTGGAGAAGTGACATCATTAGGCAGATTTTTATTTACCTGATCATAAGTAAGAAAACCCTTTTGCTTACCTATAGAAATTAATTTTTCCAAATTCTTACTTTTCGCAATCTTACGCCTCATAGGATACCTTCTTTTTTGCTAACACATTAAATTCATGCAACAGATATGTCAATCTTTCTTTATCATTTATATTTTGCGCGTCCTTAATCTCTTTCGATAACCGATGCTTAGCGGTTTTAATCGCCTCTTTTTTAAGACGCAACACACACTCAGTAACAACTTTGTCCTTATCCGCTATAATCTCATCGGTCGTGCTAAGCCTACAAATAGTAGTTGCCACGTCTCGATCCTGGAAAAAAGTAAGTAATTTATTCGGGGTTATGCTTTTTCCAAGATGAGTTAACTCAAACATCGTACTTACAATTTCACTCAAATGTTTGTCGTGAAAATCAGATGCAGAAACGGTATCTTTCATTTTATGCAATATTTCTTCCTCTTGCAGCATAAGCTGTACAAGCAGTCTCTCGAATGCGCGCTCCTGATTCTTCAATCCATCCGATGTATTCTTTATTCTATTTTCTCTTGAATGTTCTCTGCTGTATTCCTTATCCTGCTTTGAATTTAGCTTCTTTGCTTCCTGCATGATTGCGGACTCAGAAACATTTAATTCTTCCGCAAGGAGTTTAATATAACCCGCTTTAACCAATGCATTGTTAAATTTGGTTATTGTAATAAGCATCTCCTCGATAATTTTTGCTTTCTGCTCAATATCCAAAATATCATGTTTTTGTTTTAAAAAATCTAATTTAAAATCAAATAGGCTTTTTGCGCTTGCGATCTTTTCACGTAAACTTGAAGCACCGAATTTTCTTACAAACAAGTCGGGATCAAACCCTTTTTCCATAGTGACAATTTTAACGCTGAGACCTTCTTCAGTAAATAAGTCCAGACTTCTTAATGCCGCCAACTGACCGGAAATATCGCCATCATAGATCATTACTACATTATGCGTATAGCGCTTAATCAAACGAATTTGATCTTTAGTTAATGCCGTACCAAGAGATGCAACGATATTATCTATCCCCTGCGAATAAGGAATCAAAAAATCAAGGTATCCTTCAACAATCAGACAAGAGTCCTTTTCCCGTATTTTATCTTTTGAAAAATTTAAACCGTATAAATGTTTCCCTTTAATGTAAAGTGGTGTTTCGGGAGAATTGACATATTTCGGCATAGTCGTATCATCCAGCCCCCGGCCGCCAAAACCAATAACTTTAGATTTTATGTCGAAAATAGGAAAAATTATTCGATTACGAAAACGATCGTAAAATCCGCCGCGGTCTTTAGCAATTATTAACCCTACACGAGCGGTAAATGTTGGATTTACCCCTTCGCTTTTTAAATGCTCAAGTAAACCATCCCAGAGATCCGTAGCAAACCCTAGCCGTGCCTGCCTGGCTATATCTTCCGAAATAGCACGATTGCTTAAATAACTACGGGCAATTTTTGCCTGCGGCAGGGCAAAAAGATTTTTATGATAAAACAAAGACGCTACTTCGTTAATTTTATAAAGCTTTGTTTTTGTGTCGGATGTTTGTTGAGTGGCTGCCCCGGGTAAATGTTTAATTTCAACCCCTGACCTCTTTGCCAGAATATTCACAGCCTCTAAAAATTCTACCCGCTCATACTCCATTACAAAGTTTAGGGCATTTCCGCCGACGCCACATCCAAAGCAATGATAAATTTGTTTATCCGGACTAACGACAAACGAAGGAGTTTTCTCGTGGTGAAACGGACAAACCGCCTTTAGATTACGCCCCGCCCGCTTCAAGGGGATATACGAAGAAACAACCTCAGCGATATTTAACTTATCCAGAATATCATCAATGGTTTCAGATGGTATAGTATGGGCCATTTAAATTAAATCTCTCTATCTTTTATTTTAGTGTTCACAATGGAATGTTAACGCTTTACTCTTCTGAAGCCTGAAAACTCAGCAATATTCAGTTTTTCTTTCTTTTGGACTGCGTCTAGAAGAAGATTGAGCCCTAAATTATCAGAACTAATATGCCCGGCAATTATAACGTTGATGTTCGCTTGTTTTGCCTTTTGGAAATGTTCTTCACTGATATGCATGCCAATAATCGTACTTACTCCGGCTGAGGCCAACTTTGGAAAGATATCTTTAGAACCTTCTGTACCACCAGTCATTTCTACAAGAACCTTGCCGCACTTGGATGACTCTGTACCTAACAACACTTTAGGCCCGGCCTTATTTAAAATAGCGGATTTGTATTCAGGTATTTTTTTTAGCATTTCTATAATATCTCCGATTGTTTCCGGATGCTTTGAGTCAATAAGCTTCTGTAAATATGTAGCTACGCAATTATCCGCCGGCGTATGTATACAGATAAAATTAATATTTAATAATTTAGCCGCATCTGTAGTACGCAGATGATTTGCCGGAAGTACGCGACGTTCCACCTGCTGCATACGAGCTTGCGTTAACTGCTCGGCTACGCTAATAGGAACACCGGCCTTACCCAGGATATCTGCCTGCATCTTCATTACATCGTAAAACCCGGCATATGCTATTCCTTGGGGATGATGAGATACAACTAAATCAATTTTTTTCTTTTGCCTTATAGTATCAGTAAGTAACAACTCGGGTGTTTCGACATCTATCCCCACTAATACATTTTTTATATTTGTTTCGCAATCTCCGGTTAATATACGGGTATCGGCATATGGGTTTTGCAGCGTCTCCATATCAAATGAATCTTTATCCTCATTTGATAATTTAGCACAGGCTTTATTTACTTTTGCCAGCTGTTTATTGATTTCTGTCTTACCGCGAGGGTCATTATCAATCCCGATTCTTACTATTGCTTCATATAGCTTACTTAATTTCATTACCCCTCCAGACTATCAAACAACTCCTCATTTAATTCGCTGTTCGGATTAAATTTTATAATCAAACCGTTATAGATAGATTTATATACTACCGGGGAAATCTTAAGCACCCTTCCCCCTGAAAATGACTGCCGCACACTACCCTTTAAATAATCACCAGTAAAAACAAAGAAAAATAAACAGATAAGGCTGGAAACCAAAAATCCGCGGATAAAACCAAATAATACCCCTCCCCAGAAACTTAAAAATTCTATAACTTCAATCTTAACTATGCGTAAGAAACTATGCCGAGCAAACTTAAAGATGAATAAGAGCACAGATGTTATCAATAAATAACAAAAAACATAGCTTGCAGACTTATCTAGCGGGGTTGCATTATTAAGAAAATCACCCCATACCGCATAATAATGCAGGGTAAAAAAGGAAATACTAATAAATGACAATAACTTAAATATTTCAACTATAACGCCTTGTTTTGCACCTATATAAGTGCTTCTAAACAATAGAGTTATAATTAAAACATCTATCCAATTAAGCTGACTCATTAAGTCGCCAAATCCCATAGATTCTCCTTAATGACGTAAGTTAACTATAAAGTATAACATATGATATGCGTTTTGTCAAGGGAGACGGATTTTACTCAAGTTCAGCTAATACATCACCTACCTTAACCACTTCGCCCTCGCGCAGCAAAATCTTCTTTATCGCACCGGCAGAACTCGCGGGAACATTAAAAGTAGCCTTATCTGTAACCATTTCAACAATATCTTCGCCTTCTTTAATCTCGGCCCCCTCATCCACTAACCAGTACGAAACTGTTGCTTTTTCTATTCCCTCACCTAATTCAGGTAAACAAATCGTTTTTGACATAAATCCCTCCTGTTTTTACATTCCTTTCAAAAACCTTCGCAAGATTATTAATAAAAGCTGCTTTTACAGCTACTAAATCAACATAAGCATTAAGAATTTCAGATAAAGAGACCATTTCCACGTCGCGATACCCGCACGGGTTAATCATCGAAAAAAACTTTAAATCTGTATTTATATTAAAGCTTAAACCGTGATATGTTACCCAACCGCTTACACCGATACCAATAGAGGCGATCTTTTTTTTATTCACCCAGACACCTCTTCGCCCTTCAATCAAACTGCCTCTAATTCCATAATCATTAAGTACTCCCAGAACAACACGCTCCAGGCGGCGCAGAAAAAGACTTAGGTCTTTTTTATCTTTACGTAAATCAAAAATCATGTAGGCAACCAACTGCCCCTTCCCATGGTAAGTCACATCTCCACCCCTATCAACAGGAATAACATCAACGCCTATTTTACGCGCCCCCTCAATACCACAAAGTATATTTTCTTCTTTTGCGCGCCTGCCTAATGTAAAAACATGATTATGCTCACATAAAATAAGCGTATCCGTATCATTGCCGGATTTTATGCGACAGAGCAATTCTTTTTGCTTGTTTAAGGCATCTAAATAATCAATCAGGCCTAAATCTAATAGTTTAACCCCGTTAGAGATAGTCCGCCTACGGCGGACGTCTGTTCGAGAAAAAGCTTCATCAGGTAATCGATATTCTTCAACCGGCATTTGCTTTTTATGATTAATTTTTGCCGCCATCTCTAACGGGGTTAATTTGCATGAAAATTATGTACCGTTTCTGCGATAGATTCAGATAAGGAGGGATGAGGAAAAATAGTTTCAGAAAGTGCCGTGACATCTAAATTATTACGTATCGCCAATGCGAGTATCGCGATTAATTCTGTAGCGCCAATACCAAAGATAGTAGCACCGAGAATCTGCTCATTTTCAGAGTTTACGAGGAGTTTAACAAAACCTTCAGGCTCACCTTTAACATGCGCCATACCTAAAGCGAGAAAATTAAATTTTGCAATTTTAGTATTATATCCTTTTTCACCTGCTGCGGCCTCTGATAATCCGACGCTGGCGATTTCAGGATGCGTAAATATGCAGTTTGGTACGGCGCTATAGTCAGGCTCTTTATTTTTACCTAAAATATTTTCAACTGTAATCTTACCCTCATAAGCAGCAACATGCGCTAATTGATAGCCGCCTATACAATCTCCCGCGGCATAGATGCTATCAATATTAGTCATAAGATTTTTATCTACAACGATCTTTCCCTTATCTGTTGCAATGCCCGCTGCTTCTAAACCCAGATTTTCACTATTTACTGCGCGGCCCACACACAGTAATACTTTATCGAATTCATCCAGGTTGAGAGTTGCAAAATCAGTTTTTGTAAGAATCTTAACACCCTGTTTCTTAAACGCGATTTCCATTTTTTTTGACGCTTCTCTATCTTCGGTAATAAGAATCCGCTCGAGTATTTCAGAAATCGTAACTTTTGAACCCATTTGTGAAAAAACACCGGCAAATTCACAGCCGATTACACCACCACCAATAACTAAAATATTTTCAGGCAGTTTATCTAAATTCAGCATATCAGTACTAGACAGGATGTGCTTTGAGTCAAATTTTAAATTGCTTAATTGACGCGGACGAGATCCTGTCGCGATAACGATATTCTTGACTTCAATTATATCCTTACCCACGGAAATTTGATTTTTATTAATAATTTTTGCCTCGCCATTTATTAAATATATCTTTTTTGTTTTAATTAAACCCTCCAATCCCAAATGCAGGCGCGATACAACTTTATTTTTACGCTCAAGGACCTTAGTAAAATTTAATTTTATCTCCTTTAGGTCTATACCAAATTCAGTGGAATGATTTGCCGCATAGAGATGAGCCGCACTTGCTACAAGACTCTTAGTTGGAATACATCCGTAGTTAAGACAAGTTCCTCCTAATGTATTTTTCTCAATAAGACACACGGATAATTTATTATTAACAGCAGTTATCGCCGCGTTGATTCCTGCCCACCCAGAACCAATTACACAAACATCATACATTGCTCCCCCCGTATTATTTAAAAATAGATTTAATATTGGATTTGATTACTGAAGCTGCATCTTGTAAGGCGGATAATTCGTCATCATTTAAATCAAGTTTTACGATTTCCTCAATGCCGCCTTTACCTAAATGAACGGAAACTCCTATGCATACATCAGAAATATCGTATTCACCCGAAAGCTTTACCGATGCCGCAAGCAGAGCATGCGCATCATTATTAATCAGCTTTACAATCTCGAGAATGGCGGCTGAAGGCGCAAAATAGGCGCTGCCGGATCCATACAGCCCAACTATAGAAGCACCGCGGTTAATCGTCTCCTGCTCAAGCGCGGTTACTTCTTCTTTGGAAATAAGAGATGTAAGCGGCGTATCGTTAACCAGAGTCAACCGAGACAAGGGAATCATATTTTGACCGTGCGCGCCTATTACGATAGGTTTTACTTGCTGCACACTGACGTTAAGCTTCTTGCTTATCAAGTTCGCAAAGCGCGATGCATCTAAATTCATGCCCATACCAAATACACGAAAACGATCCCCGGAAAGCTTATCAAGAAACAAATAAGTCATCACATCCACAGGATTGCTGACAATTATACAAATTGCATCTTTTGCATATTGCTTAACATAGCCTGCTACGTTTTTAACAATCTCCGCATTCTTTTTCAAAAGGTCTTCGCGCGTCATTCCCGGCCTTCTAGCAAGACCGGCTGTTACGATGACGATCTCAGAACCTTTTATTTTTGAAAAATCACTCCCGGCAGATATTGAATAATCACGCAATAAAGCGAGCCTTGCGTCTTCTAAATCAGAAGCTTTAGCACGCGCTAAATTTTCCGCAACATCCACAAGCTCAACTTGCGCTATTCCTTCATCAAGAATACGCACAGCAGTCATGCCGCCAACATTGCCAGCACCAATTATCGCAATCTTTTTCACCCCGTTAGAGATACTATCACTTGTATTTACATCTGATAAATTCATAATTATAGAGCCTATAATTTTATCTGCGAGCTTTAGCTTAATAAACGGTCACCCTCGGTGACCTATCTCTAACGGGGTTTCATTTTATCCACAGGGATAGACCCTCCTGTTGCCCTTAAAGGAGGGGTCTTAAATATAAACGCTTAATTCTTTTAGTAAAATCATCAGGTGGGTCGATAAATCTTATTCCCATACCGGAAGAAGATATCCTGCTATCCTGCTCATCGTTAATTTTTCCCGTCCACGCCACCTCACCGAAAACCTTGATTGTTTCCCAATCTTCCTTAAAAATAAATACTATCTCAACTTTCACTCCTAGTTTCTCAATTAGCTTTGTTTGGATAAATATTCCACCCTCGCTTAGATTTTGAGAATCCCGTGCCTGAAAAAATTGTATTCCGCTGCAATCAATCGGCAACGCAACTCTAAACCTTCGATATTTACGTCGTTCTTTTGCGCGGTTCATTTTTTACTCGGTTAAATTTAGGCTTGCTTCGCGGATGATTCCGTCGGCGGTAATTCAATATTTAAGCTTATAGATTTACCCATATCAATACTTAAAACAATACGCCCCTCTTTCTTATTGATCATACCGCTTGAAAAGCGAAACTGGCCATCCGTTATCTTCCCCTCGGATTCAACGGTGCCGATTATAAAATCAACTAAACGAAGAATATTTTCAGGAGATATAACCTTTGATGAATCTTTTAATTTTACAATAAGGCTTTTTTTATCTTCAGATGTAGCGACCTCAAGATCCTTACCTGCGTCTATTGTACGTTTGGCGCGAAAAATAGCTTCACTAATAAGCCTGCTTATATCTCTCTGTCCGATTGCTTTTTTAACCAGCATTTTAAGATCCTCATTATTCCAGGGCTTTTTTATAAACCTATAGATATCTCCTTCATTAATCGCGGAGATTATTGCTTCCACATCGGCATAGCCGCTTAATAAAAAACGTATCGAATCAGGGTAAAGATCGCGTATCTTTTGAAGAAGTTCAGCACCTCCCATGCCCGGCATCCTTTGATCCGAAATAACAACATCTACAGATACAGAAGATACTTTCTGTAATGCGTCTTGCGCGCTATGAGCAGTTATTATTTCATAAACATTATCATCTCTAAATACACGATTTAAGGCGCTAAGTATATTCTCTTCATCATCAACTAAAAGTAATTTTAACTTTTTCTCCATTTCCCCCTCCTTAAATAAATAACGCTTTTAAGTTAAAAATATAGTTTTCCCTATTTTTGCGCATCCTTTATAACTGTTACTCCCTTTGGCGCGGCAATAGGTAGAGCGACTATAAAAATTGAACCTTTACCTTCTGTGCTCTTAACCTCAATAGTTCCCTTATGTTTCTGGATAATACCGTAAACAATTGCTAATCCTAAACCTGTTCCCTCACCAACCGGCTTAGTTGTAAAAAACGGCTCAAAGATCATTTTCCGTGTTTCCTCGCTCATGCCGCCTCCGCTATCCTGTATTTCTATATAAACTTTAGCATTCTCTGTATAAGTTTTTATAGCGATAGTGCCTTTTTCTTCTATTGACTGGGCCGCATTTACCAAAATATTCATAACTGCCTGCGTTATCTGCTGTGGATGACAAGGTATTTTTGGAAGCTCACCATACTCTTTACTCACATCTGTCTTATATTTTACCTCATTCCAGACAATATTCAATGCGCTTTCGATTAACTCATTAATATCGATTTCTGTTAACTCGATTTCATCTTTACGGGCAAAACTCTTTAAATCGCGGATTATTCGCACTACACGCTCCGCGCCGTCAAGAGTTTCCTTAATTAATCCGGGTAAATCCTTAAGTAAATAGTTAAAATCAATTTCTTTTTTAGTATTTTTAATCTGTATGAGTAATTTTTCAGCTTCTGCTTTAGCGTTATTGGCTATAACCTCTTCTAACTCTGAATACTTACTAAACATTGGCAACAGATTGGTAATATATTTTTCCAAGCTTGATAAATTACTAATGACATAGCCAATGGGGTTGTTTATCTCGTGGGCAATTCCGGCAGAAAGTTTACCCAAAGAAGCCATTTTCTCGGCAGATAACAATTTCTCCTGGATTGCCTTTAATTCTGTATAGGCTTCCTCAAGCTCCTTCTGAGCCTTGGTTCTATCTGTAACATTACGGCTTGTATGTATAAAATCACCGGTTGGTTTTCCGTCCTCATCTAATAACGGACAAGCATACACCTCCGCGTAAATCGGTTTATTATTTTTATCAAAGTGTGTATGTATTACGCTTTTGGGTTTATTGGTCCTTCTTACATCCTCAATCGGACAGGCGTCATTCGGCAGATGACAGGGCTTATCCAGATGATGCGTAACCTCATAGCAATGCCTGCCTTTAACATAAGGGCCATATGCTTCTTTCAATCTCTTATTAGCCCACTTTATACGAAAATCGCTATCGAGTACCATAATCATTTCATCAATGGAAGAAGTAATCTTATCGGTAAATTTCTCTGTTTCGACGGCACATAAATTTTTGATTGTTTCCCATCGAAACATCATAAGAATCCTGCCTATAGATATTGTCGCTGCTGCCGCAAAAAATGCACGGAACACCTGAACGGGTATTCCGTAAGTTACTTTCATAAATACTTTTGTGTTAATCAAAGAGGCGGGGAAAAATGCAGCCGGCGAACTAACTAACCCGCTAAGTAAGCTATAGACAAAAATAAATACTGCTGCAGAATAAAAATCTCTCTTTAACCCCGGTAAAGTTGGTTTTATATCGTTATTAAAATAACTAACAAACCCTAAAGCTACGAGCACCCCGCCGGGGAATCCTATCAAGTAACGAACCCAAATGCTGCTTGTCTGCCAAAAATTTCTACCAAAGATTCCGAGTATCACAGACATTGATACTAAAACAACCAAGGTCCAAATCGATAAATACGCTGAATATTTCTTATTGCCTTTCGACAATGCAAGTAATCTCCTGCCGAATTCAAATAAAAAGCAAAAAGATGCCGTAAGTATGGCCCAGTGCAATATATCAAATAAAATAAAAACTTCCTGGGCGCGTTTTATGATTACCCACATATGCAACCATTCATTAGCACCGTGAAGCAAGCCGAATGTTCCCAATAACCATAAAATATCCGCAATTTTAAATGAAGAGCCCCGACGGGTCTGCATGATAATAGCAAGACCCATAACAATAAAAGAAAACCCATAGATGAAAAATACGATATCTAGATTATTCTGGAAAAAATCTTTCATTTCAATGAAGCCGTAACTTATAGAACCTGTAAGGTGGTATAAGTTATTTGGCTGAATTGATCCCGATAGTTACAAAAAAATTTGGAATAAATTTTCCCCCTAGAAATCGCGTTGCGATTTCAGGGATTTTAGTCCTGGAAATTCTTTCCCCGTGGAATCCTTCGGATTCCCGGGACTAAGTCCTCGGAATTTCTCTGAAATTCCAGAGGGTGAATTTCTCAGGGACAGTGTTTTACTATCGGGGTAAATCTTATTCCATTTTTTTAATGATGGCTTCACACATTTCCCGTGTGCCTACAGCAGAAGGATCATCTCTATCTTCTTTAAAATCATAAGTCACAGAAATGCCTTCTTTTATAACCTCCGCAACTGCCATTCTCAAGCGCTCTGCCGCATCAATCTCCTTTAAATACTTAAGCATCAATACTCCCGAGAGAATAGTAGCGGTAGGATTGACCTTATTTTTCCCTTTATATTTCGGGGCAGATCCATGAACGGGTTCAAACACAGCTATTCCATCGCCGATATTCGCGCCCGGAGCCATACCTAATCCACCGACTAACCCGGCGCAAAGATCAGAAATTATATCGCCATACAAATTCGGAAGAACTAAAACATCAAAATTATGCGGAACTTTGACTAACTGCATAGATAAATTATCAACTATCGTATCATTAAATTCAATCTTTCCCTCGTACTCTTTCGCTACGCTGCGCGCGCAAGAAAGAAATAATCCATCGGAAAACTTCATAATATTTGCTTTATGAACACAGGTAACCTTACGCCTATTGTTTTTTAAAGCATACTCAAACGCGAAGCGTACAATTTTTTCTGAAGCAGAGCGCGATATCGGCTTAATGCTAACACCTGAATCTTTTTTTATCTTACGGGTACTCATTTTATTGATTTCTTCAATGAGCCCTAGAGTCTGGTCCTTTCCTTCTTCAAATTCTATACCGGCATATAAATCTTCTGTATTTTCCCGAACAACCACCAGGTCAATATCCTTATACCTGCTTTGTACGCCCTCATAATACTTTGCCGGCCGAAGACAAGCATAAAGATCCAATGCCTGACGTATACCTACATTAACCGAACGAAACCCGCTGCCTACAGGAGTTGTAATCGGACCTTTAATCGCCACCTTGTTCTTTCGTATGGAATTGAGCGCTTCTTCAGGCAAGGGTGTTGAAAAATCTTTAAGTGCGGCCTCACCGCAAATTACCTCTTCCCATTCAATATCAACTCCCGTTGCTTCAATACAGGCTTTTGCCGCACTCGCAACTTCTGGCCCTATGCCATCACCAGGAATAAAAGTAACCTTATGCTTCACAATCTCTCCATTTCTTGTTAATTGAAAATCACTATCTCACTAGCATTATAATGCTTTATAGCTTGACAGAACAGCAGAATTCACAATGCTTTAAGTTTACCGTGTTATAAGTAAAAAAGCAAGTAAAAATTGGTGTTTTTACCGAATAGGTACCCCGATAGCATGATTAAATCTTTCAGATTTAATCCACAGGGATAGACCATCCTGATACCTTTAGCGGATGGGTCTAATCAATCGGCCAATACCAATAGATTTATATGCATAATTCTATCGGCACAGGCGGGTAGATTTTGCTTTACAAAATCTAGGTAAAAAATTTTAAGGTTTCTATTGCCTAAATCCCGACTTTAGCTTAAAATAGCAACATGTTTACCCCATTAGAGATTGCCCTTATACCGTTTATCCCAATTTAATCATTTTATGGAAAAACAAGCTTTATCTAATAACCTTATTCCTGATAGACGGTCGTCTAAAGACGACCTATCTCTAACGGGGTTTAAAATCGGCAATCTAAAAATAAATACTCAGCTCATACTTGCTCCATTATCCGGAATATCAGACCTTTCTTTTCGTACGCTTTGCCGTGATTTTGGCTGCAAATTTGCCTTTACCGAAATGCTCAATGCCGCATCAATTAAATATAAAAGCAAAAAAACTAAAAGCATGCTTTCATCAAACCGTAAAGATAGTCCTTTAGGGGCACAGGTTTTAGGTAGAGACATAGATATGCTTCTAAATGCGCAAGATGTTATCCAAAAAACTAAAGTCAAACTCCTGGACTTTAACGCAGCCTGCCCGGTAAGAAAAGTAGCTCGGCGCGGTGAAGGCGTAGCACTGATGAAGGAACCGAAATTACTCGCAAGCATTGTTAAAAAATTAACTTCTAACGCGACAATTCCAATTACTGTAAAAATAAGAAGCGGCTGGTCCAAGGATAATATTAATGCCGTCTCTATTGCAAAGCGACTCCAAGATGCTGGCGCAAGCGCCGTATTCATTCACGCCCGGACAAAAGAACAACTCTACCGCGGAAAAGCAGATTATGACATAATCGCCAGAGTTAAAGACGAAGTTAATATTCCAGTTATTGGAAGCGGCGACGTATTCGGACCGGAAGACGTAAAGCGAATGCTTACACAAACCGGGTGCGATGCTGTATTAGTAGCACGCGGGGCCATGGGCAACCCCTGGATTTTTAAACACAGTCAATATTTTTTAAAAACGGGTAAACTGCGCAGAATATCGACAATTGCCGAACGAATCAAAACTATTAAGCTGCATCTTGGATTAGCCTCAAAACTATACGGTGAGAAAAGTGCTGTGTTACGTATGCGTCTTTTTTTGCCGCTATACCTAAAAGGAATACCCCACGCTAGAAAAGTCCGCGGCATCCTTTCTGAGCTAAAAACAAAAAAACAACTTCTTGATATGATTTCAACACTTGCCTGATTAAAGCTACAAGGAAATGCCTCCGACCTATTGACATTACTCACTAGCTATCTATTTAGTTGCGTTTATATAAACCAACCACCTCAGCAGAATCAATCATGTGTTGCTTAACAAGAGTTTGAAAGCTTGCTTTAGTCGCACCCTCTAAATAAGTTACATCAAGCGCGTAAAGAGTAAAGAAATAGCGGTGCTCCCCCGAAGGTGGACAAGGCCCGTCATAATTAGTTGCACCAAAATCATTTTCTGCTTCCTTTGTGCCCGCGGGCAGAGGCCCACCCATAGGAATACTACCGGCATTAGGGTCGATATCGTAAACCAGCCAATGTGTAAAAGCTCCCATAGGGGCATCCGGATCAATCACGCTTAATGCCAGGCTAAGCGTACCCTCAGGCAGCTCTCCCCAGGAAATCTCCGGCGATACATCATTTCCATCACAGGTATACTGTGAAGGAATACTCTGATTATGCATAATATCCTTAACCTTAAATTTCATAACACATATCTCCTTTTTATCCTGCCGATGATCAAAAGCCGCATCTTCAGCGCGGATATTATACGAATTAATAATAAAAAGTAAAAAAAATAAAACAACCGCTACTTTCATTATTATCCTCGTTAAGTGAAATTATTTATATCTGAGAAATTACGGTGTTGATCTTTTTACGAGCTGTACTTTCCGCATCAATCCAAATAATTGCCTTATTACGTTTAAACCAGGTAATCTGACGTTTGGCAAAATGCCGCGTATTACGCTTAAGAAGATAAGCCGCTCTCGCAATATCATAATCGCCGCCTAAATATCCTCTTATCTCTTTTATGCCTAATGCCTGATTTGCAGTTTTGCTTAATTTAGACTTAAATAATGACTTTACTTCTTCTACCAGGTCATCCTTAAACATTTTATCTACTCGCTGATCAATGCGCGTATAAAGAATATCTCTTTTTAAATTAAGACCGAAAATTTTAACCTCATACTTATCTACCAATCCGCTCCTTTTTTCTTTTAACTTTGAAAACTTATCGCCTGTTTCGATACATACCTCTAACGCGCGAATTATACGCCGAGTGTTATTTGGATGAATTTTTGCCGCGGCCTCAGGGTCCAATACCTCTAAACGACGATAGAGCTTCTCTGAGCCAAAACGCTCTGCTTCATAATTGAGTTTTTTACGCAGCTTAAGGTTTGACGCTCTCGCTTTAAATAAACCGTAAAGCAAGCTATCCACATACAATCCACTCCCGCCTACAATTATAGGTACTTTTTCCCTGCGTAAAATTTGCCGAACCTGACTTGCAACGGCCTTTACAAATTTAGCAACATTATATTCCCGCCCAACGCTGACAACATCAACCAAATAATAGAGCATTTCATTACGCATCAGTCCCGACGGCTTAGAGCTTATTATATCCATGCCGCGATAAATACTTACCGAATCAGCTGATATAATTTCCCCATTAATTTTTTTAGCCAGAAGATGCGCAAACTTAGTTTTCCCTGTTGCAGTTGCGCCGACTATAAAAATTATTTGTTTCTTCATTTAAAGTAAAACTTAAGGATTCAGGCTATCCGTGTAAACCCCAAAGACATCATTGGTGTATAATTGATTTTGCAGCGAGACGGTATTTACAGTGTGAGCATACGTTGATACTCCCATCTGCTTTAATTTTGCGGGTAAGCGCGTATTCGCCCGCTTAATCGGCATAGTTACCGCAGCTAAATAATTCTTGCTCACAAAAGATAAAATTTCCTCATCGCTATATTCCGAGCGATAGAGCGTTAAAATAATATGCTTATATCCCATCTTGCGCGCCAGCCAATACTCTTGGAAATAATAAATCTGCGGTATAAAATTACCAACTATTCCCGGGAAACGATCACTAATTAGCCTCAGGCCCTTACTATTATATCGTTTAATATCTGTAACGATATACACATCTTGATGCCTTCTTACCCATTTGGCTAAATCATCCAGCGTCATTTGTGTTAATCCGTTAATCATATTTAGATTTTCATACTCACGCAATGTATAATTTCCAGGCGATTCGTTAAAAAGCCTTGTCATTGATTTTTTCCAATCATGGATTAAAACCAAATGCTCATCACTTGTCCATTCAAAATCAAGTTCTATAAATCGAAATCCATTAGCATAGTTTTTATCCAGAGCCTCTAATGAATTAGTGCTGGATATGCTTTTTATCTCGCCTGCGGCATGCGCGATGAGTTTCTCTAACTTAAGCTCTTCTTTGTTTTGCGCAGACCAGGATACAGTCTTAGATATATTATTTATCGCTTTAAAAAAAGGAGTAAGCGTTATACCGTCCTTATTTAAAAGATAAAAAGATAATGTCAAAAAAGCAACCACTATGTAGACAAGATAGATTATTTTTTTTGAATGTTTTTTCATGGCATATTTTTTCTAAATTAAAATTTTAATCGAAATATACTTAGGGGAATATTTTTGTGGGATAGCCTGCATCTAATAGCTTTTCTTGCAGTTCTATTACCCTATCTTTAGACTCAAACTTACCAACCCGCACCCGATAGAGCTTATCACCCGAACGCTCAATTGATTCAACGTAAGCATCAAAACCGTTTTCTTTTAAATCAGCCGTTAATTGCATTGCATTGTTTCGATTTGAAAAAGCTCCCACCTGAACAGTATAAAAGATACCTTTCGTATTTAACAAATCTACTTTCTTCGCCTCAAAACTTGAAGGAAACTTCGCAGTTAAAATTTGCGCGTATTTCTTACCTTCTGAGAGATTACCTAGTTTAAAATCTGCTTGGGCAAGCCGATAATAAACTCCCGCGCCAAAATCAGATTCTGACTCTTTCGCCTGCAAATAAATATCTTTTGCTTCCCGATAATCCTCTTTTAAAAAATAAACATCCCCCAGACCCAAAAGAGCTTTATCGCAGATTACAAATGTTTTACATTCTTTAACAAGTGTAGTAAATATATCTTCGGCATCCGATAAATCCCCTGTTTTTATATAAGCCTGGCCCAATAGATATTTTAATTCTAACTTTTTAGTCCGTCTCGAATTTGGTAATGCGGATTTACACTCAGTAATTACACCCTGGTAATCAGAATTAAGAAATAACTCCTGCGCCCTCTTAAGACTGGCGGCATAAGAAAAAGTAGACATCACTAGTGAGAAATAACAAGTAAGCGCTAAAAGCAACAAGTATTTTTTAAACCCGCGTGAAATATTTCTTTGCATATCAAGTAATATTATATGCCGCTTTGATTTTAATTCGCTAAAGATATCATCCTTCATTTTTACCGCCTTAGTCCCCGGGCGAGGGGAATATTTAAAAATATACGCGGAGTTAAAACGTATTTCCTTCATTATGGTATAAGTAGATTTAAAATCTTTTTGGGTCTCTCCGGGAAAACCAACAATCACATCAGTAGTAAGAACACCGCCCGGAATAATCTCGCGATACTTAAGAGCTAAATTTTTATAATATTTTGCGGTATATCCGCGATTCATCAACTTTAATATTCTATCAGAGCCTGACTGAATTGGCAAATGTAGATATTTCTTCAGCTTTTTTAAATCCCGCATCGTGCGAAAAAGGCCTACAGAGACATCCTTAGGATGGCTTGTTACAAATGAAAAACTCTTTATTCCATCAATTTCGTTAACCGCTTTAAGCAACCCGGTAAAGTCAACATCCCCAGCTTTATATGAATTAACGTTTTGTCCTAATAGAGCAATATCGTAAACACCTAAAGATACGAGCTTGCGAATTTCGCTTAGAATATTCTCTGGTTTTCTATGCCGCAGGCTGCCTCGAACATACGGCACAATACAATAAGAACAATAGTTATTACACCCCTGGCTTATATTAACATAGGCGTGTTTTTTATCCTGATGAAAACGCGAAGAATATGTTTTTTCAGGACGCATTTTCGCTAAGCTTAACGCGGCAACATTCTTTTCTTTATTCCTGATTGAATCGACAATATCAGGTATGCGGCTTATTTCGCTCGGCCCTGCGATAAAATCCACATAAGGCACTCTTTTAAATATCTTCTGCTTGTAGGCCTGCGCCATACATCCTATGATCCCGATTATAGGCTTATGGGTTAATTTTCCATATATCCCGACAACAGAAAACGCACGGTCTTCCGCATGCCCCCTAACAGAGCAAGTATTTACAATAATTACACCGGCACTTTCGGGCTTATCAACCACCGAATATCCTTTATCAACAAATAATCCCAGAATAGCTTCGGAATCCCGGTCGTTCATTTGACATCCGAAGGTACGGATGTAGATTTTTTTCGGCGAATTTTTGTAAGTCTTTGATTCTCTTGACATTGTGATTTTCTTTCTGTTTCTGAAAACAAAAAATTAAAAGGGGGAAAAAGAGAAAAAGCAATTCTTTTTTGGGGCAAAGCACCGCCGACTGGCGGGGCGATTTTGATGTTTTTAAAAAGCAGTCCGCACATCACTTTCTTGGTAGTAAAATCTACCTTCGTCTTGCTCTCATCGTACCCGTCTAAAAAGTCTTTTACTCTGTTAATATACCCTTCTGATCTCTCGCTCTCAATTTCCCTAAGTTCATATCCAGCAAGGAGTTTCTTTAGTTCATCTTCCCCTTTGCGAAGTTCTTCTATCTTACCACGAAACACATCCTCACCCAGCAAATTATCTAAATAAGCATCTGTAAGCTTTGATTGTTTTTTCTGGTTGATTTTTAGCTTATCTTTGGCTTCGGAGAAGTCAATTTTGCTGTTTTCGCCAAAATTAGGGAAATTTGCCATTTTTGACAAAGTCCCGCTCATCCATTGGCTCTGTTTTAACCTGTCATTTTGTACTAATTGAGCAACTATTTTTGTAACTTCCGGCTCAATATCCTCTGCCTTAACTGACCTATTTGTGCATCTAATATGACTTGCATAAGGCCCGGAGCAACGATACCACCGTTTCTTTTTATTGGTTCTATGATTAGATATTGATGATACACCAGTATATTTATGATTACACTTTGCGCAAGTAAGCAGACCGGTTAAAAGGTATTCCTTATTTTTAACTCTTGGCCGCCACGTCCTTTTCTTTTCCGCTAATAGCTTCTGCACTTCTTCAAAAGTCTGTTCATCTATAATTGACGTATGCTTGCCTTGAGCAATTATTATTTTTGAAGGATCATTTTTAATATACTTGTAATGTTTCTTCGTCTTTTGATTCTTATCATAATGCTTTTTATTCCACACAATTTTACCAGTATAAATCCTATTCTTTAAAATGTCACCAATAAACTTGCTGTAAAATTGTTTACCTGTTCTTGTTTGATATTTTTTCCTGTTTAAATATTCAGTAATCTCATGCGTACTTTTACCTGCCAGATACATTGTATAAATCAGTTTAACAATATCCGCTTCCCTGCTTTCAATTTCTAATAGCTTCTTTTGTTTATTGTAAGTATAACCAAATGGCGAGAATCTCGCTCCCTGCCAATTCCCTTGCTGAACACCCTTAACCATTCCAGGAAATACTCGCTCAGAAATCCTATTGCGTTCAAACTCGGCAAAGCTCCCTAATTGTTGAAACATCAATTTTCCCGCTGATGTTGTTGTATCAAACGGCTCAGTTGCAGATTTAAAACCTACGCCATAACCTTCTAATTTCTCAACCAAATCTAAAAGGTCTTTAAGTTTTCGGCTAAATCGATCAATCTTATGAGCTAACACCAGATCAAATTTCTTTGCCTTTGCATCTAAAAGTAACTCCTGCAAAGCAGGCCGCCGAGTTTCATACCCACTAATCCCCTCATCACAATAGACTTTGAATATCTCATAGCCCTCACGCATTGCAAAAGCTTCAAGATATTCCTTTTGGACTTCTAAAGAATAGCCCTCACGGGCTTGGTCTTCGGTTGATACGCGAATGTAGATTGATACTTTCATAAGTTAAACCCATATTTTTGCTTACGTTTTTCGAATGCTTCCCTGCCACCTTCCAAAACTTCGCAAACATGCTCTTGAACACCCTGCTTGTACAACGTTTTAGTTTCATCCATAGTGATAAAAGTGTTTTCTAATGCGCCAGATATATACTCAAACTGATACTCTTTATTCTCGGAATATGTTCCTTTTTGATTCGCCACAATTACGCATTCAGCATCTGCCCCAACAACTAAATTTGGATTATGTGTAACAACGATGATTTGACGTTCTTTTTTTTTATTTTTAATAAATTTAACTAAATCGTCATATATTGAACGGTTATCCAAATCATCTTCCGGTTGATCCAGTAAAATAGGGCATTTACTGCTATCAAGTTCGATTAACAGCTTTAGTAAAACAAAGGATTTCTTCCCAGGTGACATATCAGAAATGCTATCGCCGCCCTGCTCAATTTGATAATCAAACGTATACCAATTCTGCAAAAGCTTTGTCAATGCCTCCTGCTCTGTGTAACGCCCTTTTAGAGCTAATTTCTTACTTAATATTTTATTGATTATTTCTTTTATAGTATGTGAAAAATTATCATTATCTTTAAATTCATATTCTGAAAGTTCATTGGGCAATTGCCTCATGTCAAAAACTTCATTTATAAAATCATTTTGAAAAAATTGAGTTTTATGTTGGACTTCTAAATGAAATGTTAAATCACCAGATATAATATCTTGCCCCAATATTTCTCTTTTTCCCTCAAGGTACTTTTCATAAAATTTAGAGTTGGCACTTTCAAGATTAATAATGGTTTGTTTAAATTTGGCCTGTATAGCTTCTAGCGATTTTTCTTCACCTTGTATATGTCTTAATTTCCCCTGTTGAATTTCAATCTGTTTGATTTTTTCATTTAATGCTGCAACTTTTTTTGCCTTTTCCAATAATGGAGAAAATTTAATTTTAACCTTACGCAGCGTTTCCTGCTTTGCCTTCAAGATTTCTGATTGAGCTTCAATTTTATCATCTATTTTAGTCTTCCATTTGTCAACAGCTATACCTTTCAGTTCATTGTAAAATGTTTCCATTTCGCTTTGTAAGCTGTCTGATAAATCGCCAAATAAAATTTCTCGAAAAATATCCTTTTGCTTTAATTTCCCCAGCTCTATTTTATCTGAATTATTTATTTCAATTTGATTTGTAAGTGTCTTTATTTGGTGCACATAATTATCGTATTCTACAATTTCATTGTCGCTTAATCCTGACGTTTTCTTTAGTTCTGCAATTTGTTCTTCCAATATTTTGAGTTCCAACTCTATTCCTTTTTTATCTCCAATGTTTTTTATTTTTTCTTTTTGCTCCTCCCAATCTTTTTTAAGATTAAACAATAGCGCAATGTTGTTTGCTATATCTTGTTTATTCGTTCTTTCAAAAAATGACAACGCATCATAAACCTGTCCCATCGTCTGCTTTAAAACGTTTTCGATAATATTATCTACCGCACTTATTTTACCCTCTTTTTCTACTAACCTATTTAAATAAGATTGAGGTATGTAGATTATTTTTTTGTTTACATCTCCAGTTTCTTTATCGCTTTCTTGTTTGTCTTTCCAAATAACCTTAAAGCCATCTACTTCTTTGGAATATGGCTTTAAACCCCCTTCATCTAGTCTTACGGTAACCTCACGAGGATCAACAGCCTGAGCAATATTCCTTAATAAGATTGATTTACCTGTCGATTTACCTCCAATAACTGTTGTCAAATTTTGATTTATTAGCAGTTCATCAGGCATAAAACTATCATCAATAAACTTTACTTTATCAATTAATTGATAAGTTTCCTTTTCTTCGGGTTTGAATTCTTGAATCTTCACCCTATCGTCTGGTTCATAAATGATCTGCTTTAAACCTTCAAAATTGGGATCTGCTTTAATCCACGTAGGCAATTTATTGTCCGTATAATATTTCTTAATATCGTGGTTATCTGAGCATAGTATAAGTGGATAGTTTCTACTTAAGTCCGAGAAAACTTTTCCCTTATATCCCGCAATATCTTTTTCTGGATTGCCGATTTCAAATATATTTATTTCCTCAACCATTTTCTCCTTAATCGCTTCTTTAACTTTTGTGTCATTCTTAATTACATCATCCATCCCTTGCGTTTTCTCCCCACAATGAATAATTATTAAACCATTTAATTCACGAACGACAGATAGCACCTTTTTATAATCACAGAATATTACATCCTCACCTTCCCCATCTTGTCTTTGAGAATTAATTTCAAGTTTTGTCAAGATCTCATTTGATAAATGCTCTAAATTTGCTTCTTGTGAAAAAACAGCGATTAAGTGAATATTTTCCTTTGCTACTAATTGCGTCCTGAGTTCAATCCCAGGAAATATAGTGATATCTTCCTTCCTACCTAATTCTTGTAATTCTTTTATTCTCACATGATCTATTGCATGATGATCAGTTATGGCAACAACCGATATGTTTTTTTCTTTTAGCTTTTCTATAATAGTTTTATTGGTTACTGACTTATCATCATAGTCATAGGAAGATGGTGTATGCAAATGTAAATCCCATTTTCGCCATTCAGAACCACGTGCACATTTCATAATCAAACCTCTTCTAATTTATCTTTCCATTTTTTAATTTTTTTTAAATCAGCATCCATAAACACAGGGTGGCCTTTATAATCACGTTTAGGAGTTACCCATCCCTTCTTTATCCAATAATAAAGCCCTTGACGAGTTAAGCCTAATATTTCTGCCGCTTCGCTAAGATTATATCTCTTTTTCATAATGATCTATACTTTACGTTACTTTACACAAATTGTCAAGAAGTTTAATAGGGGGAAATATTTACTCTAAATATTTCGGGCGGGGGTTTTCTTTTTCTTCTGCTTTTTAACGATAATTAGGGAATTGACGTGCGGATTGCCCGAAGGACAAGACGCAAAAACATCAAAATCGCCCCGCCAGTCGGCGGTGCTTTGCCCCAAAAAAGAATTGCTTTTTCTCTTTTCCCCCCTTTTAATTTTTTGTTTTCAGAAACAGAAAGAAAATCACAATGTCAAAAAAATCAAAGATTTACAAAAATTTGCCCCAAAAAGTCTACATCCGGACCTTCGGCTGACCCTTGGTCTGTTCTCTACAAATATTTCAAACCATTCCTTTTTACTGTTTTCTGTCCTGAATTGACTTGATGATGCACCGCCCGCTTGCGCCTCCTGAACGTCGGCTACAGCGGGCTACGTGGTTGGTGTATTCACCGTTCGCCTTCGCTGGGGCTCAGGCTCACTGCCTCGCTCGCTTGGCCGCTCGCTTTCACAAGCAGTCTTGTCGTGCGGGCTTCGGCACTCGTCGTGCCTTCCCTTTCCGCACTCCAAGCCTGCAAAACCAGCGTTATCGTGCAATCATAGCGTAGTTATGATACCCTTCCTCAGGCACCCGCTTTCGTCGGGCTTTTTGGGAAAAACAAAAAATTTTTTATAATAGGGAAATCTTTTTTTGATGCCGGCGGGGAAAATATTAAGGATTACCCTCCTTTTTTAGGAGGGTGAAGGCAAGCGCACAAAGTCCGTAGCGAAATACGCCAAAGGCGAATGAAGCCGGACGACTGTGATTGCCGAGGGAAAAAATCAATTTCAATTATGACAATTATGATAAGGAAAAAGAATTTTATTATTTGTAAATATTATTAGTTTTTTACAAGCCCTTGTTATCGCAACATAAAAATTTTTGCGGCATTTAAAATTATGCGCATCTAAAACGGCTACTGTATCAAACTCTAATCCTTTAGTTAATAAAGTAGTTCCTATGCATCGTCCGCTAATCCTTCGTCCTCCCCTGCGCTTACGATTCCTAATTTCTTTCATTTCTTCATGAACCAATGTGCCTTTACTCCCCGCATGCTCAAGAGCCTCACATAAATCCCATAAAAGTTCTTGCCTATAGCATTTTACACCAGGCAATTCTTTTACCTTTTTTAATATATTTGAAATTAACACAAAAGAAATTTTTTGCTTTAGTTGTTCTATATCCTTAGAAATAGGGGCAATGCGAGCCTTGTCTTCTTTGGCCCGTTTATTTTTGACGCCGTTTGAGTTAAACCACACATCTCTATTTGTGCGTCCATTAAAAATATTAGGAACTAAATCGTATATAGTTTTAAAAACATTAGTAGTATTAATACCATCAAATTTTTTTGACATTTTGTAAAAATCTTGGCTGTCTATCGCCTCAACTAAAATGAAAGAATTGTTAAATCTGCTTATGAAATCTTTCCTGACGTTTAAATTAGTGCTATCCGGGTGGATAATTAACACATTGTCCTCATTAGTCAAAGCCCAGATTTGTTTATTGTATTCCGACTGATATGTATATTTGTCATTTTCATTTATTTCCAAAATAATAATTTTTGACTCATGTTTGCTTAAATCAATATTTTTTTTTTGTTCTAGTAACTCGCGTATCAACTTCAAACTTTCTCCTAGCTCTGGATTATTATTTTTCCACCGCCAGGGTTCAGCTAAATCAGGAAATTTTTCAAAATCGAAAAGATGAACTTCAAAATCAACTAATGTATCACCGTTAAAATCAAATATTCCTTGCAGATGATCGCCTAAAATTCGAGTAGGTAATATACACGCTAATTCTTTTATAAGATTATGTTGTCCTATGTTACAATCTTGATATTCATCAACAAATAGACCTGCATATGTACACCTAACAACATCTCTTATGGGGTTTATTCTAAACAAGCTTTTTGCCTTATCAATGATGAACGGATAATATTCATTGCTATTATCCTGTTCTGGAATATCATTACCACAATAAAAAGCATTAACATATTTCTGAGCAAAACTAGTAATAGTCTCAACGCGATATAAAGTATTTGAAATTTCCTGGCTTTGTATCTTATCTTTTAAGGAAGCTACTCCGGCATGTGTATGAGTTAATATAAGTTGTTTTCCTTGGGTATGGTTTAGACAAATTGCTATGGCGTGCGTTTTACCATAACCTGCGGGGGCGACAACAAAACTTTTTTCCTTTGAAACGAAATCTACATAATCCATTATCCATCTATCCAACTTGAAAGACCTTCTAACTGATTTTTTGTTTTCTTATCAGTCATATCTCCAAAGTATTTAAAAATAATACCCCCTATAAATTCGCCGCGATCTATTCTTTTAAACCATTCTTTATCCCCAACAAGTGAAGCATCGGCTATTGCCTTTCTCATTTGAGGAGTGTCTGCATTTTTAAAATCATCGGGGAAATCGCCATCACATTTCGATCTTATTGAGTCTTTCAGTTGAGTTTCAGTCATTTTTTTATATTTAATGACATAGTCCAACAAAGTTTTTATTCCTTCCCAAGGTAAATCTTGGAACACCTGTTGTTCAATAGCGTTACCCTCATCACAATCAAATATTGTTACGCCTGCTGTTTTCAGGTCTTCCTTTGTTGGATTTAGCATTGTATCATCCGAATCACAAAAAACACAAGTTTCTACTCCTAATTCTTTCAATTTATTTGCGCGCTCAGTGAAGTTATGCCCACCTCCATAAACATAAACACAACCTTTAACAGACATACATTCCTTGGCTTGGGTTTTACGATAGGTATCTAAAGCTCTGCAAATACCTATTTCTGTTTTCCCCTCGCAGACAACTACTTTTTTTGCATACCCAGCCTCAGGGCAGGCCCTGATGATATCTTGGAAATTCTGATCTGGTGATGATACAGTAATGTTGCCCTTGTTGTTATTGATAATTACCAAATCATCGGCATCTAATTCTGTTATCACCTCACTAGAATGAGTTGTCATAAAGATTTGACCGGCGTTGTCTTTTTTTAAAGATCTAACCAAGTGCTTAACTCTATCTGGCTCTAGCCCCTGCTCAACCTCATCTATCAATACAATACCGCCACGTTCAACAAGAATAGTTTGTATCGCCATTGAAATTAATCTTTTAGTTCCTTTGCCTTTTAATCTTAACGGAATATCTTCATCATGCAAACAAACTCTACCGTCTCGGATAGATACATCACGAAAATCTACCGTAGTCCTTGCTTTTGACAAATCTACTCCTAAACTCGAAGAGATTTTTTTAATCTGATCGGTGACATCATCAAAGTGATCAAAGCTGTTTTTGTCTATTTTTTCTTTTGCTTCACGTAAAGCTTCAATAATAATGTCGCTTTTCCCATTACTCAAAGATTGATTTTCCCGTAAGATAGAATACAAAGGACTACCCTTAGTCCATGAAAAATGTCTATCAATATAATCAGAAATCATAAAAACATTTAACATGGATCGATCTTGCCCGGATATCCTAGCAGGTTCTTGTCTGTTATTTACAACACACCATTGCGGTTCTAAATTTTTCTCTATCTCTAGTTTTATTGTTAGAACTTTTTCATGATCATGTTGTAATTCATCTTAGATCGGAAGAGCACACGTCTGAACTCCAGTCACATTCCTTTATCTCGTATGCCGTCTTCTGCTTGAAAAA
>CAJVXN010000005.1 GCA_913009335.1 uncultured bacterium | reverse complement strand
CAAGCAGAAGCAGAATTAAAAAAGGTTATTAGGATAGATGAGGGGAAGGTAAATAAAATTCTCAATAAAACTTCGGGATGTTCTACGAACTGTATTAGTTGTAAAGAATTAGCCAAAGTAATCTCCGACCATTCAGCGGAGATATTGGAATTTGGAGGTGAGGGATGAGTAGTTGTGAAAAATGTTGGGCAGATGCTTATAGTAAAATGTATGGAGGTTATAAAAATCAGTCAGAGGCTTATAAAGCGTTACTTGCAGAAAGAAAAGACAACCCCTGCACACCTAAAGAACAAGCAGGACAATGGTGGGATGAAAAAAGGCAAGTTGATACTCGCGCCCCAAAACAAAATGAAACTTAATGGAAGGAGTAGGAGATGAGCAATCAGTTAAATCCAGTATTTAAAGATATTTGCAATGGTTTTCTTAAAAAAGATAATAAATGGTGTGAATGCGATGAACCTAAAGTAAAAATGACTTGGGGGATTTCTCCTTTTATTTGCGGTAATTGCAATAAACCAATTAAGTCAAAAGCGAGGGAAAGATGATTGAAGATAAAAAGTGTAAGAAATGTGGTAGGATCTTATCTTTAAACCGATTTAAGTTACATTACGATAAACGTAGGGGTCGTTCTTATTATATGGGAGATTGTAAACACTGTGTACAGGAATATGAGCGGCAATATAGAAAAAATACTCCTTGGATAAACGCTTATTTTGCAGCAAGGCAAAGATGTAATGATGAAAATTCTGTAAATTATCATAATTATGGAGGTAAGGGTATTAGATGTTTTATAACAAAAAACGAAATAAAAGAACTGTGGTTTCGAGATAAGGCATATTTTATGAAACTCCCAAGCATACACAGAAAAAACAATGATGGAAATTATACTATAAAAAATTGCCAATTCTTAGAAAAGGGGGAAAATACAAAAAGAGCCCATTCAATACCAGTAATTCAATTAACTAAAAATGGTGAATTTATAAAATTATGGGGAAGTGTTACAGAGGCTTCTCGAAAACTTAATTTAACACAGGGCAGAATAAGTGGTTGTGCTTTAGGCTATAAACATTTTCTCTATACGGGAGGTTTTAAATGGAAATACAGAAGTTGAAAGAGGCGATTAAGTATGTAAAAGAGTTGAGATTATTATATAAACCAGAGGGTATTGAGGGTTCTTGTCTTTGTGATAGGTGTAATAACGTAAGACCTCAATATGTAGCTATGAGTACCCTCATATCCCTCGCCCAATCTATAATCAACATATCAGATAGTGGAGTGTTGCCGGAGGAGAAGGAAATATATAAACCTACAAATGAGCAGGTTGGAAATGGTGCTTATTATGATTTAAGAGAAAGAAAAGGACACAACGCCTGCCGCAACGAAATGCTCCTAAAACAAGCTAAGGTAGAGGTTATGAGTGTTGATGAGATAAGGACAGTTTTGATAGAAGAAGATGAAAAAGCAGATAAAAGAAATTATGAAGCAGCAGATTATGGTGAATTAGCCACAGCCATCAACAAAGAATTGATAAAGAGGGCAGGAGGTGAGAAATGAGTAAAACATTAAAAAGAAAATTTGGGGTTAGAAAGATTATTGGAGAAAGTAGAAACTTAACTTGTTCTGAATGTGGACATAGAGCAGGTCTACATCATGGAAGCGATTGCCCAAATACCCCAAAAAATAAAGAATTAGCAAATTGGACAAAAGAGCAATTAAATCCAATCAACAAAGAATTAACAAAGAGGGCAGGAGGTGAATAAAATAATACTAATAGTATCTATTATAATATTTAGTATCGTAGCCTTTGGGTTTATACTCGGAGTTGTATTAGAGGTTCGTAAAATTAAGAAGATAAAGAGGGCAGGAGGTGAGGGGTGATTGAATTTACGTTTGGTCAAATAGCAGGGATAGGTGTTCTAATATTTCTAACTTTTTTTGGAGTAAGTTTATTAGTAATAGCAATAATAGTTCTTTGGAGAATACTTTAACAAACAAGAAGGAGAGATAAGATGAATAAAGATGATTATATTGCTGAATGTATGAAAGATATTGGCAAAGATATAATAAATAAAGCTAAATTTATCCAACAGCATGTTAGACCTTTAATAGAATTAGCAGTAAGAAGAGGTATGGATGCTGGAATTGAGTTTAAGAAACAAACACACAATAAGCCGACAGTTGAGGAGATAGCAAGAGTAATCCATTCAACCGATTATATTAAATTTGGTAAACAAGGATATAATACAACAATCGTTGAGGCTAATGAGCAGAAATTAGCCGAAGCCATACACAAACTATGAGGAGGGAGAATGATAGTTGAAGGTAAAGATTATAAAGTGGTAGAAAATTTAGGTTTTGTGCATAGTAGAAGTGCTTACGCAAAGGTTGTAAATTGTGAAGGCAAGGAAAGAGTTGCAATAAAGATAGGCAAGATATGGAAATTTGCAAAACCTATTTTTCGTAAAGATAGCCATTATACAGGACAATCAATTAACCCACAATCAGACAAGGAAAATAGATAAAATGGAAATACCAATTAAAGAAGCCAAGAAACTTTCTGAAAAATATGGATACGAACAAATAATTATTTTAGCTCTTAAATCTTCTAAAAAGAAAAATTGGTTTGATGGATGGTCTACTACTTTCAATACAGATAAGCAAAAATGTAAATTTTTAGGCAGAATAGCACGTATTTTACATTACAATTTGAAGGCATTTTATTCTAATGAGGAAGTTACTGAAAAATATTTTAAACAGATGAATGACAAGGAGGAGAGATGATATACATATTCGCTTTAATATCACATATATTTGGTACTCACACCGAACGACCTTATGGTAAGGATTTCGTTGATGAGTGGAACAATGGTGTACACCTAGATGAATTTCGTTGTATCATTTGTAAAAAGATAATTTCAAGGAGTAAATAATGAAAATATATATAGAGATAGATGATGAGGAATTAAGAAACAACAAGGAATGAAGTATTGTAAAGTGGCTGGACACGAAGTTTACGGTTGTGACCATGATGAATGTAGCTAAAAATGACTCACATTAAAATATCATTCTGCAAATGCGGTAAGGTGATTAGGGATGATAAGTGTTGTAAAAAAAGGAGGAATAAGAAATGAAAGAATATCACAAGATACAAACAGTGTTTAAGAGAAACCCGGAAACTAAATTCAAGACATTATTAGAGGGAGAATATTCTTTTCCAGAATTTAGATATTTAAAAGATAATCTCTGGCTTTTTACTGAAAAGGTCGATGGAACTAATATAAGAATTATGTGGAATGGTACAGATATTCAGATTGGAGGAAAAACAGATAATGCACAATTACATGGTGATTTAATCGTGAATATCAATAAGTTACTTGAAGGCAAGATTGACTATTTCAAAGAGAATTTTATACCACCTCAAGGACAAGATGTAGCAGTATGTCTTTATGGCGAAGGTTATGGCGCAGGGATACAAAAAGGTGGAGGAAATTATAGACAAGAAAAAGGTTTTGTTTTGTTTGATATTAAAATAGGTGATTACTGGCTTCAGAGAGAAGATGTAGAAGAAATAGCAATAAAATTAAATATTGATATTGTTCCGATTGTGGCTATGGGAAGATTAGAAGATATGGTTAATCTTGTTAAAAAGGGTTTTAATTCTAAATGGGGTGAATTTTTATCTGAGGGGATAGTCGCAAGACCAAGTACAGAACTTAAAACAAGAAATGGACAGAGGATAATTACTAAATTAAAGCATAAGGATTTTTTAACCTTAAAGAATTGATAAGAAGAAGTGCAAAGAGTGCAGGGGGAGATGATGAAAACTAAAAAAGAATATAGATACAAGTCAATAGTTGGATTGTGCTATCAAGGAGATTTACCTCAAGTTTGCAGGAAAGAACTTGACTCTTGTAAAAAAGCCAAACCAAAGGACTAAACAATGAAACTTAATGATGCAGAAATAATGGTAATAAAAAGTTCGATTTGGACTATTGTAATATTCGGGTGGATTTGTATTGTTTATTGGGTAGTAAAGATTCTTACTAAATATATGCCTATAGTTTTTGATTATTTAGAACACCTCTCCTATTACCTTTTAAAATGGATTTTAGGCATAGCTTTAGTACTTATTGTAACCTTAATTTGTTATTGGTATGAGAAACGAAAGGGGGAGAGATGAAGATATTATTATTAATAATATTAAATTTATTAGCTTTATGTATTGGGTTTATGATCGGGACACGCTTGTAGAAAAGATAGTAGAGCGGAAGTGTGGGGAGTGTAGACAAAGGAGGAGAGATGAAACAAAAGAAAGATTTACTTACCATACATAAAGAAGCCAATAAAGGTAAATATAATAAAGTTACTCGGACTGTTCCACCGAGGGACATGAGTAAAATCTATGACATGTCCTCTGATGGTTGGAGAAGAAAACAATGAGCAGTAATTTAATGAAATTTCTTTTAATAATCTATGGAGCAATATGCGTAGCTTCCCTTTTTGAAAAAAACTGGACAAGATTAGAATATTGGGTTGGAGCCGCGCTTATTGTCCATGCAACATTAAGGATGATATGAGTGAACGTAAATATTACGAGAGATTCAAAAAGAAAATATTAAAAGCAGATCCAAATTGTTGGCCTTATAAAATTCCTGATACGCTCCACCTTGGAGGAAAGAAGCCAGGGGATTTTTTCCTTGTTATTAAAGGCGTTCCATTTCTACTTGAGTTTAAATCTACTGGGAAAACATTAACAAGATATCAATTATATCAAGCAACGGAATTTATACTTGCCGGAGGCGAAGCATTACGTTTCCGGGAAGGAGACGAAACAATAGATGAATTTATTAATAGAATATTTGAAATAGTAAAAAAGAGAAAGGAGGTTAAAACATGAATACGTACACGTTACAGGCAAAGCTCGGGACGCAATTAACTACTGTTGCTATAAAAGCTCGTGATAACTTCAGCGCGAAAATATTGGCATCGCAGAAAATAAATGCTTGCTATGTTGCTGATAAGCGCTATGCGAAAGGAGAAATAACACTTAGGAATCCAGAAGGAAAAATAATCTGGACTATTAAAGAAGTAATCGAAGAAGAAAAGAAGGAGAAGTGAAGTAATGAGTAAAAAATCAAGCCCACAAGCAGGTATTGGTAAGAAAAAAAAGTTGGGTAGATTAAAGAGAAATAGAAATAAATACCAAAAGAGGTGATGGAATGCAAATGACAGAACACGAACTGCTATCTACAATCCTCAAAGCTCGGAAGAAAGTAGAGGAATATGAAGGCTTTCTTTCTGAAGCCAAAGAGGTTAAAACGAACGCGGAAGCAGCTCTCATAGAGTACATGGATAACCGGGAACTAAAGTCATTCAAGAGCTCGACTTTATTTTGCATGGTTGTCCGCAAAGAAACGCTCTATGTCAGTGTCGAGAAAGATAGAAAAGAAGAGGCAATGCGCTGGATTGAAGAGGATTGCGGCCGATCAGATATGATTAAGCCAACTATCCATAACAGGACTCTTATTTCTTTTATATCTCAAAGGCTGAAAAAAGGAGAAGATATTCCGCAGGAAACGTTTAAGTATTTCTTTAAACCGCAGTTAGCAATAACGACTGCAAAATAGGAGGTAATGTTATGGAAGAAAATAAAGATGTTGCAAGACAAGAAGAAAATAAAGATGTTGCAAGACAAGAAGAAAGCGTAATTGCTCCAAGGATATCCGGAGAAAAAGGTATGCCGGCCGGTTTTGATGAAGTAGAAGAAGGCGATATAAAAATGCCTCGCCTCGCGATATTGCAAGGGCTTTCGCAAGTTGTTGTTGATGGAAAGGCAACAATGGGTGATTTAGGAAACTCTTTGACAAAAGAAGTTTATGGTAAAGAGGTTGATTTTATTCCTATATTCATGTTTAAAACACGAGCGCAGTTTGAACTTGAAAAAGGCCTTGTGATGATGTCAAGAGATAATAAGACAGTTACTATGGGCGTGGATGAATACGAACAGTATATCGGCAAAGATGTGGAAGAAGTCCCAGGATCATCGTGGAACGGACAGGAGCCGCCGATGTTCAGCGTAGTCTATAACTTCCCATCACTGCTTGTAAATAACATAAAACAGTTTCCAGTATCTCTTTCTCTTATGAAAACTGCCGTGAAAGCGGCTAAGGAATTACTTTCAATGGCCCGGTTTTCCGGAGAGGATATGTTCGGCCGCGTATATACGCTTAAGACGAAGATCGTAAAAGGCAAAAAAGGAACATATGCCGTACCTTCGCTTGAATTCAAGCGAAGATGCACCGATGAAGAATATGCAATAGGTAGGAAATATTTTGATTCGTTGTATCATCGTAGAAGCGACATTGAAGTTGAGCTTGGAGAAGAAAAAACAACGGATGAGTAAATAGCAATTGGTTCTGGGGTGTTACATTGAACAAAAATGTTAATCATATTATGGAGAGTCCAGACTTTTTGGGAGTTAGTGTAGAATCTTTAAGCACGCCAGATGTGGTTCTGGTGGGGACGTTGGAGTCG
Source organism: uncultured bacterium (assembly GCA_913009335.1). GTDB lineage: Bacteria > Omnitrophota > Gorgyraeia > Ghiorseimicrobiales > Ghiorseimicrobiaceae > DRER01. The sequence continues at coordinate 60,463 of CAJVXN010000005.1, read as the reverse complement.
ATCACTCCCAGCCATAAAACGAGGCGTCATTATACGCCTATCCATGATAGCAGGTAAAAATCTTGCCACCCCAGACCTATTAAAAGGAGGCAACATGATTAAAACAATAGAAGAATTAAAAAAATTAATAGCGGAACAAATATCAGAAAATATAAAAGAAAAAGACAGTCTTAGAGATGATTTATTTTTTGATGATTTAGATCGGGCCGAATTAGTGTTAGCATTAGAAGAAACATTCAACATAGAAATAACAAATGAAGAAGCTGCTAATTGGAAAATTGTGCAAGATATAATAAATTATATTCAAAGTAAAGGCATTACATTAACTTAACTTAAAAGGAGCATTGTTATGACCGGAGTAGATCATTTTATCAAGCTCTTTTCAGGGCGGCAGGATTGTCATGGGCTTAATCAGATGTGTTTAAAAGAGCCTTTGACGAAAGAAATATATCAACATCATATTAACGGAGTAAAACGTATAGGCGTTTATCCTATATACAATAACATATGGACAAAGTGGCTTGCTTGCGATATTGACACAGATGATTTTAATCTCGCATTAGATATAAAAAACAGAGCCGCGCATTTCAATGTCTATATGCATATTGAACGCAGTAAAAGTAAAGGATATCATGTATGGACATTTTTTGACAAACCGATAGAAGCGGTAAAACCAAGGCTTGTCTTTGAAATGATAATGGAAGAATTAGATACTACGTGCGAGATATTTCCAAAGCAAGACGAAGTAGGAGAAAATCAATTTGGTAATTTTATATTTCTTCCTTTATTCGGCGGAGATATTAAGCGAGGAAGAACTGTTTTTGTTGACGATACTAATAATATTTTTGTTGATAATCTTCCTGATTTAAAAAAGATAAAAATTACGGAAGTAAAAAATATCGAAGAAACGATTGTGAATAATGAGCTTGAAAGAAAAACGATTATACTCAAAGAAACTCCGGTATCGGAACATCGAACATTCAGCCGGGAATTGCCTTGTATTGAGAAGATAAAGCAAGGAGTCGATAAAGGCAATCGTGATATTGCGTGTTTACGATTGGTAATAAATTACAAAGAAAAAGGGATACCCCGGGAAGATATCGAAACGCTGATAAGCAATTGGAATTTAAAAAACAAACAACATCTACCGAGTAAAGACCTTATTAAAACAATCAACTCAGTATTTCGTGGAAATTATAAAAGTTATGGCTGTGAAGATCCAATCATACAACAATATTGCGATAAAGAAAAATGTCCGTTAACAGAATCACAACTACGTAAAGAACAAATCGAAGAAGGTGTTATCACAATGGTTTTTCGAGATGCTGATACAATGGTATTCCGGAAAAAGAATTATGAATATCGTTTAGCCGGATTCGAATTCACGAAAGCCGGAAAGTTTAAAGTATCTTTAACATTATCTAAAGATAGTAAGATAGTATATAAAGACTTAGTCAAATTAGATATGGCTTCGAATCGCAAGCGTTTTATCAACGCGGCCAATGATGATGAACTCGATTCTGATTTAATTACAATAGACGATTTAGTTAAGAAGCAATTAGAAAAAGAAGAACAGGATAAATTACTTACGCCGAAGCAACTCTATATTATGACGGAGCAAGAAAAGGATGAAGCTGTTAAATTCCTTGAAAATACTCCGGACATATTATATCGCGTCATCGACATTACAAATAAAATGGGCGTTGTCGGCGATGAAGTAGTCCGGTTAATGGTTTATCTATGTTATACGTCAAGGATAATGAAGGATCCTCTGTCGATAACAGTAAAAGGAGAATCATCAAGTGGAAAATCTTTCTCATGCCAAAATATACAACGACTTATCCCTGAGGAGGGATATCATTTTATCACTCGTGCCACTCAAAATGCTTTCTATCACCTCCCAGAAGACGGAATGCAGCATAGGATTATTTATATTAATGAACTCCCTGGATCTGAAAGCGCTGATTATTCTATTAGAACGGCTCAGTCAGAGGGAGACTTAATATTAATGATGCCTATTAAGGACCCGAATACAGGGGCCATGGAAACTGTAACGAAGAAAGTAAAAGGCCCTGTAGGTTTTCTTATTACGACAACTAAAGCGCAGATGTTCGATGAAAATGAAACAAGGAATTTTTCTGTATTCAGTGATGATTCTCCTCAATTAACAACCGCTATCGGAGATATAACAATACGTAAAGCCCAGGGTGAGGAATTTATCATTGAAGAACAGCATCTAAATCTTTGGAAAAATGTTCAACGATTACTCAATCCTGATTTTAAAGTAATTATTCCTTATGCTAAGGAAGTATTCAGCAGCTTTCCGGATAAGCCTGTACGTATTCGGCGCGATAGGGAACGTTTTCGAGTATTGATAGAAATAATTACAATGCTGCATCAATTCCATAGAAAACAGGAAAAAGCTAAAGGAGATAAGATACATCTTATATCTACTTTAGCGGATTATTATATTGCTAAAATAGCGGCAGAAGCGATATTGACATACACTATTTATGAAATTGGCCCTGCCGCGGAAGAATTATGGAAAGCAATCAAACTGTTAAACGATAGTTATGTGCCGGATGATGATCATAAATCTATGGAATACACGTTTAAATACCGCGATCTGGCCGAAGACATGGATTGGAAAGTAGATAAGATAAAAAAATGGGCGTACGTTTTAGTCAAGGCCGGATTGCTTGACTACGCGGAAAAAGGAATCGGCGGAAAAGGGAAAGCATCAGTATTTAAAATATCTAAACGCGGCTTAGAATGGTCTAGTGATTCATTAGGATTCTTGCCATCCGTAGAAAGTTTATATGATAAATATCCTTGCTCTACTGAAATCTTTTACAATCCAATATCAGGAGTGGCAATAAATCCATTACAAGCAGATGCCCCGGAAGGGTTATTGGAATGAAGATAAAAGGATCAATTCCATACAAACACACATGTAGTATTTGCGGGGAAATATTTTTATCTAAATTCAGAAGTCATAATATTTGCTCAAAAACCTGCCGTAATTCAATAAAAAAGAATAAGAAAAAGTACCGTAAATGTATTATTTGTGGATGGAATGCAACGATAGATACTCATCACGAAGGAGGAGAAGAATATAATCTTTGCCCTAATCATCATTCTTTATTAACGCGAGGAAGACAAAACTTAACAGAATTATTATCCGGTGTTATTTATTATACACCGAGAATAAAGAACCAAAAATATGTTTCTTCTATTCTATTTAATAATTTTTATAATGATATAGAAAAATCCCATCTTCAAGAATTTAGATATAAAGACATTATAGCGTTGTTAGGATGGAAACTTTGTAAAGTAAAAAAATATGTCCTTAAATTAATTAAACTTAATAAGATAGAATATATTAAAAAAGTTAAAGGTGGAAAAAACCAACCAGCAATTTTTACATTAAGATAATTTTATGTTTAAAAAAATTTGTCAAAAATGCAGAAAAGAATATCTATGTAAAACTATCGCAAGTAAAAAATGTAATGGCTGTAAAACTCCTATTGATTCATATTATCAAAAGCATAAAGATAATCGAAAAGAATACCAACAAAAATACAGAGAAAAAAATAGGAAAAGAATATTGCAATATTTTAAAAAACGCCGCGTTTTATTGAAAAAAATTAAAGAAGAAAGAAGAAAGAAAATTTTAGCTGTGAAAGAAGGCTATGTTAAAAATAAATATATATTTACACAAAGAAAAATGATCCATACCGTTATATAGTGCTAAACGCGTTGATTATGTTGAAATTTCAATGAGTTATAACAAAAAACTAACGCGTTACATCGTTACGCCAAAGGAGATAATAATGATTTTTTTACTCTTTAGGATTTCCCAGAAAAAAAGTTGTATTTTAAAAAAAATAGTATTTTCGCGTATGGAAATAACGGTATAACGCGTTAGTTTAATATTATAACCCCTTGATACATAACAATAATCAACGCGTTTAGCACTATATAACGGTATAAAATGAATATTGTTTATTCACAACGACTTACAACAAATTTCTAAAAATAGGAGAAATCTAAAATGTATGAAAAAGATAAAAAAATAGTTTTTAAAGAGGCATATAAACGATTTACAGAGGCCTTGATATACATGGTGAAGAATGAATCCGAGCTTAAAAAAGACCCGAAACGCTGGAAAACGGTACAGCAAAACTTCCATGCTAAATTCGAAAAACCTATGGATGAAGCCTGGGCCGCATTACCAAAAGAAGACCGGAAAGGCCTCGCGCCGGTGTATCTTCACCGCAAAGCAACGCAGGATAAGTACGTTAAAAAAATATTGAAAACATTCAATGGTAAGATCGTAAATGTAAAGGAGGTTGAGGATGTCTAACGAAGAGATATTAAAGAAAGCTATAGAGAAGGCTAAATCCCACGAAGGCGCACTAAACGATATTAAAATAGATATGGAGAAGTATGGCTGTATTTATGTATCAAATTATTATTGGGTTATCTTTTCCCACGATTTCGCAAAGCATTTCTGGGGAGAGGAAAGAACGGTAGGAATAACTAATAATTGTCATATTTGTGGAACTTTTTATGAGCCTATTGCTTGGCAATATCACCTACAACAAATGGTACTCGAATCAGAACCGCTTAAATATTTGGAGAAATTTCTATGAAAAATCTAATAAATAAAATCCATCATACCGATTGTCGGGAATTTTTAGATGAAATGCCGGCAAACAAAATTGATTGTGCTATAACTTCTCCGCCATATTTCGCGCTGCGAGATTATGGATTATCTAAGCAGATATGGGATGGACTTCCCGGATGTATACATGATTGGATAGAACATCGAACACATCGGCCGAATCAATCCGGCGGTAAATCTAAAATGCAAAAAGGAAATGAAGGAAGTTTTGCGGTAGATTATAAAGACAGGGCAACGTATTCTGATTTCTGTAATAAATGCGGCGCATGGCGCGGATCGTTAGGATTAGAACCGGACTTCAATTTATACGTCAAGCATCTTTGCGATGTATTTACAAGGTTAAAAAGGCCGCTTAAAGATACAGGATCATTATGGGTGAATATGGGAACGACTTATGGCAGAGTAGAAACACAAATGATTTCTGACAAAGATAGATCATGGCTTGCTGCTCTTATAGATGGAGAAGGTTCTATACAAATCCATAAACAGAAAAGAGATCATTGTGTGCCAAGTTATCAAGCAGATATATCTGTAGGTATGATTGACGATCAAATGATTAAAAAAGCACATTCTATAACAAATTTAGGTTCTGTAGGATTACAAAATAGAGGCGTATGGGATTGGAGCGTTAGAGGACAAGAAGCAGGAATATTAGCACAGATAATCTATCCTGATTTACTTATTAAAAAACAACAAGCTAAAATCCTCATCGCTTTATGTAATAATACTAAAGCAAAAAAGAATGGAAAATTTGTTAAGCCGGAAAACTTAAAATATAGAGAAATACTTTTTAATATTATTCATAAATTAAATCAAAGAGTAAATATCAACATAGAATTGCCTGAACCTAAACCGGTATTAAAATATTCAAATCCTAAATGCGATTTACTTATCCCGGAAAGATTCGCAATCGAAATGGTAAGTCGTGGTTGGATACTCCGCAGTAAAATTATATGGCATAAAACAAACTGCATGCCTTCCTCGATCAAAGACCGTTTCACGGTTGACTATGAAGTATTGCTTTTTTTTACACAAAATAAAAATTATTATTTCAAAACGCAGTATGAACCATGCAAAGATGGAACAGCAAAAAGGATGAAGCATTCTTTTGGCGGCGTACCCGGAGAAGCATATCCCGCGCATGAAAAAAGGAAGCATCCTCATTCTAAAACTTGGAAATTTAATCCTAAGGGAAGGATTAAACGTTGTGTCTGGACAATATCAACAAAACCATCTCGAGATAAACACTTCGCGAGTTACCCGGAAGGATTAATTACAACACCTATCCTTGCTGCATGTCCGCCAAAAGGTATTGTCTATGATCCATTCTGCGGTACGGGAAGTACATGCGCGGAGGCAAAAAAATTAGGCCGTAATTACATCGGGAATGATTTAAAAAAAGAATATGTTGATATATCGAAAAGGAGAATGCAATGACAACGAACTTTCGTATTATTATCTCATTGGTATTTATCTCTATAATCGTATTAAGTATTAATTTTAAGAGGATAGATAATGATTAAATTAAAACTAGCTGGCGGCGCGGAAGTATGGGTTGATTTCGATTTAGATAAATCTCGCTGTAAAGGCTGCCGGAAAAGAATCTATTGGGCTACGACATGCAATGCTAAAAAAATGCCGATAATTCAGAATGATGATGGCCAATGGCAATCTCACTTTTACGATTGCAGGAAAGCAGCGATGTTTAGAAGGGAGTATAAACCAAATACTGATGGTGTAGGTACGGACACGAAATGGTTAAAGAAAATATAGGAGGGAGAATGAAAGAAATTAAGTTTAGAATTATACATAATGGGCAAACATACTATTGGGGATATGTAGAAAGTGGTTTTGCAGGAATACCTATATCAACAACTATGAATATAGAACTAGCAAAAGAACTATCCTGCCAATTCACAGGGCTTCTCGATAAGAATGGAAAAGAAGGATATCACAAAGATATTTGTCTTTATAAAGATGATAGCGGAATAATACAAAAAGGGATAATCGAGTGGCGGGATTCAGGAGCGAGATTCTATCTTGAAGCTATTGGTGGTGATGATGAGGGAAATCAAGATGGTTACTTAGAAAACGGAGAGTTTGAAATAATCGGAAATGCATTTGAAAATGGAGATTTATTAAAATGAAACCAAAAATAAAATGTAGGGCCTGCGGGAAAAATAAAAAAGCAACAAATAAAAAATTCCCTTTAATAGTCCGGGATAAAAAAACTAATGAAATTCAGGGATATATCTGCCGGGATTGCGTTAAAAAGGCGAAAAAGCAGGATATGAAGCAAAATAAGCTCAAAAATACATAATATCCGCAATTAAGCCTTATAATCCTTGCCAGATTAGCCATTCCAGCGCGATTTTCCTTGAAAGGTCTTAGGATATGCCTTAATAAAAAACGCCGTAGAAGCTAATCTACGGCGTTTTAAGCTATATATCAATTATTTACTGTCTATCTTAGCCTGTAACACCTCATTTAAGTAAAACTCACTCATTATATAGCCGTTAATAGAGGCTGGCTCGCCTTTTTTAATTACAGCGATATCTTGCCCGGTAATAGGATAAAGAACTATAGATCTACTACATCCTATTGATCCTGCTGATGCTAGCATTAACGCGGCTAACATCACCGGAAGTAATCGCAGACGAAAGTTCTTTTCGCAATTCATCTTTCTTCTCTCTCTTTCGTTTATCTTTTTCTAACTTAGCAGAAAAGAATAACAAAAAAAGTTTAAATACAGATCCTATTATTTTAATTATATTACACCTCGCTTTCTATACATTACACTAAAAGCAATAAGATGTCAAGACTTTGATACACCTGCCCTGATTGTTGCTATCGCGCCAGCTATAGCTTCGGTTTTAAAAAACAATGCTATCGTTGCAAATGAAAATTCTCCTTTTGCCAAGAATTCCACAAGAGCCACCGCTGCTAAGAGAAAAGCGACGATATAACTCTTTTTCCCGCGTAAAAAATCAGTCATTTATATCACCTCCTTCTTTTATTATTTCCAATTCTAATTTTCTTAAATTCAGATTCAATGCTGCGTTATCTACATTATCTAAAGAATCGATCATTGATTTTAATTTCCACCGCAATGATGGTACTTCTATCATTTCTAAAAATACTTTTGTAAAAATCTCTATTTGAACATTAGAGTCTAATTCTATTTCTTTTTTTTTGCGAGGCATGCTACCTCCTTATTGTTTTATAAATGTTACAACAATTGTAATGAGTAATCCCGCTAAAACTCCCCATTGCAAGAGTAACTGCATACCATGATTGCCGGTCCTATCCATTATACCATCTTTACTGTAAATATCCTTTCTTATTGCTGTAACAAAATCACTGGTGCTTTTAGTAAATCCAGCTATGCTGCCTTCTATGGCAGCGTATTTCATTTCAATATTATGTAATCCTTCATTAAACCTTGCCATGCAAGTATCATGTCCATCGCATTTATCTCCGGGCGGCATAAATCCTCCTTGTTAATCAGAAAAATCTAAAATTTCATTAAGTGTTTCATTCACAAATTTATAATCTTTTGTTTCATTATCAAAAAGAATTATCATAGAAAGAAAATAATATACGTCGCCTAATCCTCTTGTGATTAAAAGCCGGGTCCCTAATCCGCGAGTCAATAAACTCATGAAATTACCCTTTCTCGTGGATAATCTTCCGTAGGATCACCATCCGCGTTTTTCAGATTAAACGTATATAACGGTGTAGTTCCATCATCATCATAGAATATCATTTGATTATTAACTATTTTCCATCTTCCTGTTTCTATTTTCTTGATGATTGTTACATCGGCCTGCAACGTTGTAAGTGTTCCATCTGTATCAGCCGGTAAATTATCAGTCTTTGTTTTAATTGCTTTCACTTCATCTTCGTCGTTATATTCCTCGGCCGCGTATACAGGAGATCCTTCCCCGCTATCCCATAAAATAGACCCATTCCAATCATCATCAAAGGTTATATCGCAAGCATACAGTCCTGTATTCGTTCCGAGTTCGTACACTCCTGTTGTTGTCCGCGCTTGCTTTTCGCTTTCATCAGTGTTTAATAAAGTATATCCGACAGCCGCAAGCCCGGATTTCGAAGCCCCGAAATTAACTGTTTTTAATAATGCGATAGACATCTTATTTTTCCTTGATTAATTTATTTAATTCTAATATCGCTCCGTTCCTGCTAATCATAGATTTTTGAATTTGACCCGCGTTATCCTGGAGTTGTTGAATTTGTTTTCCTAGCCCATTAAGATTTTCTGCATCTCTTTTATTATTATTTTCTAGTTCTTTAATCTTATCTTTTATCTTGCCACCAAGATTATCCGGGGTAACATTTTTCAGTGTTGCTTCTTTTCTTATCTTCTTTACTGTCTTTTCACTCACTTGAGCCTCCTTATTTGATTTTCTCAATTACTGCTGTATTCATTTCAACCTGGATATTATTCAATTTATATATAAGAGCCCGGGCTTTATTGATTAACTTTTGCTTATAAACCTTAGCGTCAAAAGCCTTAGCGGCAGTCAATGCTTTATTAGCGGCAGTCAATTCTTCATTAAGCCTACTTTCTCCATAACTCTCCGGCTCTTTCCACACCTCAAATTCTACGCCATCTTTGTCTTTGATTATCTTTGTTTCTGTGTATTCGACATTATTTTCTGCTATTTTTATAATTCTATCTGTCATTATTTATTCTCCTATGCTGTTATCAAACCTAAATTTACTAAAGCAGCATGAATTCCCACCGCTGTTACAGCTACCCCTGTTTGCTGCACTACTGGAGCTGTTCCATAAAACCCTACATTACTTCCGTCATGATTAAGGTCGCCGTCTATCTCTATCGTACTAAGTAGCATATCATCATCCCCAGTCGCTCCGATTAAAACTTTTCCCGTGCCTACTACATCAGGGTCAAGAATTAAATCAGTGCCATCGTAATAAATCTTTGCGTCTTTACCTGCCCCCATAACTATATCTGCTCCTGCTCCGTCGCCATTCAGCATAATTCCATAGTTATTGGTTCCTGTTGTCAGTTTGTCTATCTTAATACCTATTAGATTATCAATTCCGTCAAACGCCAAACTGTTTTCAATATATAATCCTATCTTATTTCCAAAGGTTAGAGTTCCTGCTACACCACTATAACCACCAGCTTTAACCAAGAAATCAGTCCAATCATCAAATTTAGTTGCTCCTGTAAAACTTGAACCTGTTGACATTTTACTTTCATATCCAAAGGCATCACTTGTAAAATTTATGGTGTTTGCGTGATTTATTTGGAATGTGTTTAAAGTACCTCCAAAATTTCGTGTAACTGTTTCATCCACAAAACCATTTAATATTAGACTATTCTGTGATATAACATTTCCTAATATTCCATCTGTCTTCGCTATATCCATACTCAAAAGCATTGTCTGGGCGTTGAATACTTCTGAAGATGTCATAGTATTTGTTAGTTGAAACGCACTTGAAGCCGAACCTGATGCAAAAACTCCGAATGTCTGCGTACCTGGGTTGGCTGAAAAATTGTTGCCTATAAAAACTCTATCGGGAAAATCCGCTCCATTGCCAGTTGTTAGCTGAAAAAACTTTTGTCCGCCATATCCATATATGTCCATTATATTTACTCTTGAACCTGCTGGGTCGCCTGTTATTGTAATTTTCTGATTGGTTGTATCTACCGCAAACACATCACCAGCGTCTGCGTTTTTACGAACTAAAAGTGCTTCCGTGGCTGTATTGTCAATGGTTAAATTACCATTCATTGTGTCGGTCGTATTTAAAAGATAATCACTATGGGCTTGTGTGTTGTCTTGGGAGTGGGTGTAGGCGGTATCCCAATTGGTATTTAAAGCATTTGTAATAGAATTTCCACCGAAAGATTGATTGCCAGTGAATGGTCGGGTACCGTCTTTTAATATATAATTCAAAAGACTTGCATCTATTTCTGACTCAGTATAGTATCTAGTATCTAATTGTCCGGCATCAAGCTCTGTTTCAGTATAATATCTTGCATCGCCTCTAGTGTCATTATGATATTGGGAATGATCATCATCGCCAAGCCCGCTTATACTGCCGTGATCAATACTACCCTCTATAAAATGTAATGTCCCATCAGCTATATGAGTATCTATCTGCGCATGCGTATTAGTGCCAATGTTAGCAAACTCCGTATGATCATCTATAACTCTTAATGCAGTCATATTTATTCCTTATTATTTATCAGTAATCTATTTCTTCAACACCGCTAAACTAATTATCATCACAACAACAAACAAAACAAATATAGTAAATCTTGTCGCCCAATTCGCGGCTAACTTTGGGAGGAACTTTGAATAAAATCTTCCGAGTTTCGAACCGCTATCTGTTTTATCCGGCATGCCGTAACCAATCGATACTATTCCCCAGAGAGGCAGAATATTAAATAAAAGCCATAAACTCGTAAAGGATAGACTTATCGCTAACACTATAGGAACTCCGAGGCGCCTGACTAATTTCGGCCCCGCTCCGCCTATCGCCCAGAGAAATGCGCAAATGATCCCCGGGAAAACCGCTAACCAGTTAATCAGCGGCCAGGTACTTGAGCCGTAAATAAATCCTACGAGTAATTCTTCTTTGTTTAGTTTCATTTTAACCTGTATCTATATGTTTAAGAGTAAAAATCAAATTATCATTTAAAATTAATGTTTAACTACCAAATAAAGTAATATTACTACAATAACAGTTGCACGAATCTGCACTTATAGCTCCGTTTTCCATAGATATAATAATATCATAGATTGTTCCGTTGCTTAAACTTGAAACATCTAAAGTAATAGGCGACATCCATGTAGGGCTTGTTTGATTGGTAGTGTAAGGTATTTCAAAATTATTTTCTATAGTATCAATTTTAACATAAAGTTTTACCCATTCGTAAGTATATGGAGTGTAAACCCCTTTCCACATTTTAGCAACAGCCGTAACAGTATTTATCCCAGCAATTTTTTTCCATTTTCCTGTCATAACAACATCTTTGCCTAGAGTCGCACGGAAAAGGTAATCATAACTTTGAGCACCATTTAAAGCATTTAAAATAGTCCCTACATATTTAGCAGCGACATTGGATACCCCAACGTAATTAAATATTACATTGGAATAGCTTCCCACATTAGTAAGCTGGCTTCCATCAACCGCGGGGAGTTTCGCCGAGGCGTCAAGCTGCACTATTTTATTAGCACTTGTCCCTACGTCAACATTAGCAACAGGAAGTATTCCTGCCCCCGAAGGAACGCTGGCCAATGAAGTTATAGCCGCGCCGCTTACTTTACTCGCGGTAGCAATTTGAGCTAATTTTGAATCAGGTATACTACTCGGAATATTAGCAAGAGGAAGTGTTCCTGCTCCCGAAGGAATATTAGGTAATAATGTTAAAGCTGTTCCGCTTACTTTAGCAGCGGTTGTAATCTGCGCTAATTTGCTATCGGCGATAGCGGCGTTAGTGGCTACTTTCGCGTTAGTAATAAGTAAATCGCTGTCTGTGCCAAGCGCTATGGCGTCCCAATTATTTCGTATTTGCTGAGGAGCGTTGATCAAAAGCCCATTCGAAGTCGGCTTACTTGCGTCAAATGACATTTCATTTTCCTCCTGCTTTCAAATATTTCTTTTCTATTTCTTTCATATCATGTATAGGGATTTCATGATCTAATAATTCATCTATCCAACAATCATCATGGAAATCCATCGGTTTCGCAAAATTCTCCGCGTGTTCACGGCACTTAAATAGCGGCGGTGTCTGCGGCATATAAGGTTGTAATATTAGTGTTGGTTGAACACGAACATAAGCAATACTTTCAATTTCTTTTTTGCATCTGGCACAAATAGGTTTATTATTAGACATTCATTCCCTCCGATTTTTTAGCGAACTTTATCGCCTTATTTATTATACCATTCATGATTGGCTTATTAACAGTATTTTTAATTGAGATGCTATGATATTTATTTAAAACTAATCCTGATTCTTCTTGTTTTTGATATAGCAAAATACCATTATCAAATGTTCCATCAACGTTAAAACTTATCACTATTTTATGCGGTATAATATTTTTCATTTATACTCCTTTGTATATATTCCTGTATATATTAAATCCCGTGGACATGTACTTTTCCTGTTCCTGTTTGTTCTGAGCTATCAAGCGCAAGGTGTTTTATCGTTACTCCGGTAATCGAAGGAACCACTGAAAAAGTATGTACTATCCCTGATCCGGAAAGTATATCAACGTTAACAGAAGGCGCTACATGGTATGTTTTAACAAATGTTATGGCCGCTCCATCAGCGGCCACGCTGATAGTATAATCCTGCGTTTCATCGACATCCGGTAAATCAACATCGATAGTTAGGTCAGACATTAATATTTCTGTAGCCGCGGAATCTCTGGTAAATGTCATTCTTATTTGAAAATATCGGCATGTGTAATCCGCTGAAATCCAATCTTCCCACGCAGTCCATGTAATATTATCCTCTGATGTACGTATCTCAAAAGATACATTCCCCGCGAATTCGGCACCGGTAAAACGCAATGTTTCACTGTCATTAAATTTTCTTGCCGCGTCTGAATCCCAGGCCATAGTTTGCGCGATAGAAGCGATATATTGAATCATTATTCTTGCATCACAAACATAACCGATATCTTTTTTGCTTGTGTAATAAACAGCTGATAATTCTCCGCTTTCAAATTTTAAATTACTTCCTGATATATAATAATTATCCCCTGAAACATATTCAAGCACTTTGAACATAAAATCTTCCGTTGCCTGGGCTGTCCAGGCCGCTGCTCCCGCGTCGTAATACGCCAAGTTGCCTCCGGAAAAAGAAGCGCTGGTAATATCAGCTTTCCATGAGATAAAAGTAGTATCGCTTTTAGTATAGCCTCCATGTAAAACTATCCAGTATTTAACGCTTGCTGATAAGCTAGCGTTAGCAAGCAGCGTAAAATCTATCCATCTAAAAGTAGTGCCGATAGTGCTTGCGTCAATATAATTACTTGTTGCAACAGCGGAACCGTCAGGTTCGCCGGCATTATCTCCTTCTATCGTAACCCATATCGCTGTTGTTCCGGCTAAAGAACTAGAACTTGAGCTGCTTGAGTTACTCAATGAAGAACTGCTTGATGAACTTGTACTTAAACTAGAAGATGAAGAAGATAGAGAAGAACTGGAAGAACTCGATGAAGAAGAACTTAGGCTGCTGGAAGAACTCGATGAAGAAGAACTGGAAGAAACAGAACTTGAAGAAGAAGATCTTGAAGAAGAGCTAGAGCTTCGAGAACTCGAGGATGAAGATCTTGAAGAAGATGAAGAAGAATAAGAAGAACTCGAACTGCTGCTTATCGGAGGCATCTTACTCGAACTGCTTGAAGAGCTTAAACTGCTCGATGAACTGGATGAATTATTCGAACTGCTTGAAGAAGACAAAGACGAACTTGATGAACTTAAGCTGCTTGAGGAGCTGGATGAATTATTCGAACTGCTTGAAGAAGACAAAGACGAACTTGATGAACTTAAGCTGCTTGAGGAGCTTGAACTTGACGAACTTGAGCTTGAGCTGCTTGAACTTGCTATGCTTGATGAAGAACTGCTTGAAGAAAGGCTGCTTGAACTGGAACTTAAACTAGAAGAACTTGAGGAAACGCTTGAACTGCTGGAAGATGAACTTGAAGAAGAAGAATAAATATGGCCGTTTTCAACTAATTTTAAAGATATTTTATCCACAGTCCTGTCCACGCTGGGAGTAAACGACTGTGCTAATTTTTCATAATCCTGCGTTACAGTTCTTAAATCATAGTCGCTATCCTCATTTGAAACATAGTATATGTTTGAGTTATCAAGCCAGTTGGTATGCTCTAAATAAGTTTGTATTATATTTTGAAAAGGAATATTTGATATTGTTAATATCGCTTCAACGGCATTTTCAGAATAATTGCCTGAATTATCAATCGCTTTTATCCAATAGGATTGATTTGCTGCTATTTTTACATCTCTTAATGTTGTTTCTATTCCGGTAAGATTAGTACCGACAATGCCGGCGGAATCCCAATCATCTCCTTTCCTTATTTCATATTTTTCAACATCGACATCGGTAACTTTTGTCCATCTGCATATTACTGTATCTCTGTATTTTCTAACTAAGAATGAAGAAACATCCGAAGGATTCGCGTCTTTACCGACTAACGTAATTTTTGAAGAAACTGTTCCATCAGAAACAATGTCTTCTGTTGATACAGTTTTTATACGAACATAATAATTTTTATTTATTTCAAGATTAAGATTTATACGATATTCAGTATCTCCGGATGAAGGAGTCCCCACAGATATATAAGCGTCATTCTCTTTTTTAAGCTCTATAACATAGCTGGAAAGAAATTCTTTTTTCGTCGCGGGAGCCGTCCATGTAACATCGATATGAGCAATATGTACACCATCTGTATTACGCCAGCCGACTTCTTCTAATACTACTCCTGTAACGTCTGTTACCGGAGTATACGGATTAGGAGGAGATCCATAATCCCAATCATCAAATGTTGCTCCATATTTATCATCAAGGACAGAACTGTTATATGCCTGCGCTAAATATTGAGCGTTGCCAAAATCAGCTTCATTTATTTCAACTATCCTGAATTGCGCGGCAGTCCAATTCGGCCGTGAATGTGTTATAGTAACGACATCCATCTGTTCACAATGCAGGGCCTTAATATTGCTTTTAAATCTACACCAAATATCGTTTATCTTTCTTTCATACAATGCTTTCTTAGCGATCCTGGAAGCTTGGCTTTGCCGGATAATTCCATATGTTTCTATTTTTTCTTCTCTTATACCGCGTATTTCCTGATCTAATTCATCTTCCGCCCATTCTACACGTTTAGGATTTTTAGTTTCTAACGCGGATATCCACTCAACTCCTACTTTATTCGGAGTTTCATCAGCTTTTCCGTATCCGTATTCAAATGATCCTTTTAAAATATTATCTTCTGTAAAAGCCATAACAGCTGTTTCATTGGCTTTTTCTATGGTTAATTTATACGTTGCTCCGCTGCGTATCAATGCGGCATTGCAAGTAATAAGCATCTTATCAATATTATCTAAAGCGGAATGTTTCGTATCGATAACAATATCCAATTCATATCTTGCTTCTGTTCCGCCTGATCCATTATCTATTTGAGCGTCGCAGATTTCAGATACCGCGCCAAAACTTACATCATCTACATACGCCGCCGGAATACCACAACCACCGACAACGTAACTCAATAATAAATAATCACGCAATATCGCGGCAGGATTTTTAGAACTGGATAGGGAGTTAGTAGTCCAGTTACATGTAGATGAATTCCAGGTCTGTATTTTTCTCCCGGTTGCCCGGCATGAAACAATAGGATTGCTGCTTACCTTATCTCCTGATGTAATCTCAAGGGCCAAATAAGCAACATCGCGTAATCCTTTAACTGTTCCCGCCCCCCTGGAGTCTACTGATTGCGTTGCCGTTCCTAAATACGCTGTATAGCTGCAACCGGAAAGCGACGATATATCCTGATCATCAATTAAGACATTAGTGATCGCTGATATTTCTCCCGCGGAGATGGCTAAAAATCGCTGCACTGTTGATCCCGGATCAGACTGCCATATAATATTTCCGCCTAAAGCAATAGGGCCTCCATATAACAATGGAACAATACCTTCATTAGAATAAGAATTGGATATCACCGGAGAAGTATATTTTGAGGCGGGAGCTTTCAGCCTATCTTGATTTGTAGATTGAGAAAGACTATACGCTATAGACGCGACTGTTATCGCGATTACTACCCAATTAGCAACAACAAAGGCTGCAACTGCTTGGGCCGCGTACCAAAAAGCTACTGATACTGCCACAGGCACAGCATAGGCATTTTTTGTTATAATTAATGATAAAAAGAAAAAGAGTATGCTTATTTTTTTCATATCGGCCTATAAACTGATAATATTAAATTTTCCATATATCGTGTTTTAGTTAAGCACGATCCTACAAACTTATCCATGTGTAAAATATATTCTTTATTAATACAAACTCCTAAGGCCCCGAAAGAACTTAATCCTTTAAGCACTACGATGTCTCCTTCTTCTAATTCTTTGAAACTTACATCTCTGGTAAATGTTTTAAGTACATTGGTTATACGTTCAAAATCTTTATTCTTATTGCGGAAAAATATTCTTTTTCCATCAGTGAAAGGTATTTCTTTATTCATAACATGCTTATAATAAAGCCATACTATGCCCCGGCAATCACATCCTTTAAAATCTCTGCGATTAAGCTTGAAAGGAACTCCAATCAAGTCATTAAGATCATAATTTGTTATCATTTTCGCAATGGTATAGTGTGGAAACCATGATAATTAATCGTATTATTATATGTACTTTCACAAGTTTCTAACGCTTTATCACAACCGCGATAAAGCATGTATGTATCTCCGGAGGAAACTATATTGTCTAAGACGTAATCCAGAGTAAGCGTATTTGCTGCCTTATCGAAATCAACTATTTTACGCGATGATCCATTATTGTCTCCGGAAGTAAATGCAATCGTTCCCCAATTCCAATAATTATCCGCTTGATTCAAATTTGCTGTATCAATTACAGTGGAAGAAGTTCCTCCGGTAACAGTTCCAGTTACTTTATTTTCTGATAATTCCTTATTTATTTGACAGTAACTATCCCCAAAACGCGCATGACATTGTATTTGATAGGGCCATCCTGTTTCAAAAGATAATGAACCTATTTTAGGAGCGCATGTAACAGACATTGATTTTTGCTCAAAAAGAATTGACTGGATAAAACCATCAAAGATGATTTTGGCATCGGAGGAAGAGTTTAGATAATCCCGGAATATCAATCTTGTTACAATACGTTTATTACGAAAATCTTTGCTTGCCGCGTAAGCCGACATTCCTTTATTGACATTATCGACACGATAAGAAATTCTTTCAATCTCGCCTTTAGCTGTTTTCTTTACCGCGGAACGACGAATTGCTAAAGGAGTATATGCTTGTGATGTTTGTCCTATATAGGTGAAAAAAGTTAAGGTTTTATAGAAATTTACAAAATGGAGGGTATCAGAATCTTCGGTTGTCTGGCTGCCTAAATAAATATCGGTAATCTCTACCGGTTTATTTTGCACCCTGTCTTTAATCGCGTTTAATATTGTAGATAGAATATACATATTAAGCTGATGAACTGCTTGAACTGCTTAAAGAACTACTGGAAGAACTTGAGCTTAATGAGCTAGATGAACTGGAACTAGAACTAGAACTCATTGAAGAAGAAGAAGAATTACCTAATGTTGAACCATAAGATGTCCAACGTACCTCTTTCAAAGTTATCCCAGCATGCAGTAATTTATAAGCAGCTAATTGCCTGGTTAATTTATCTTCTTTAAAGCGGACTTTAAAATAATATTCATAAGAAACTACTATCGCTCCGGAGTAAGCATTATTAAAAGTAATATAAGATTTCTCAAGATTAAAATCATTACGTAAAAGATAATCTGTATTCGTAACATCGGCTACACTACACGAGTGATTTGATGCTGTATCTACGGGAAATTTATCTAATAAAAATTCAGTTACTACTCCGTCGCCGGTATCTACCGCTTCATTAATCTGTTCGTATTCCTGTTCTATCTTTGTAAGAAAATAATCAAAACTTCCATGCCTGGCGATAAAAAAATTCCATATTAAATCCATCGCGGTTTTAGTAAGGAATCTTACAGTTAATTTATATTCCCGTATTCCTTCATCCCACAATGCATCACGGTGTTCTTTCCCGCTTTCTGAATCAGTAACATTAGTACGGAATTCTATTGATTCTTCGATGCCGAATTCCGGAGTGAGAGTGAGTATATGATTATATGACATTGTTATTTTTTCCTTATATTATCCAAATCTTTGACTTGTCCTTCTTAAAGAAGTATTGTCCCTTATGCCTTGCTCGGAAGCATTAGCGTAAATATCACCATTTTGCTGTAGTCTTTCCCGGAATGATCTTTCATCAATTGTTTGGATATAATAATTATTTACTGTTTTACCGCCAGCATCTTCTCCGCTATTTAATTTATTAAGATTATCAACTCCTAAATTAGACATCGCGTTTCTATTAAGAACGCCTTCGCCTTCTAAAAGAGTGGCATTTACTTCTCCGCCGGAATGGTATTTACGAACAACTCCTCCTGAATGTCCGGTTGCGGGTAAAACATTTACTGTTTTTGTCGCAGCTGTCGCAGCTGTAGAAAGATTTATTCCTAAAAGAGGGCCGAAGCCGGCCCATGCTTTTATCATTGCCATCTTCACCGCTATCTGTATTAATGTTTTTAACATTAAATCGCCGAAACTAATTACAACATCTTTTAATCCTTCAAATTCTCCTTTTACAACTTTAAAAAATCCCTCACTTAATGCTCTCTCCATTCCCTTAGCGTATGTTTCCATGAATTTAACCATTTGCCTGCCGGCTAATGTTCTATTCTTTTTTTCATTAGCAAGGACCATCGCGTCTATTGCTTTTTTCTTTTCAGAATACAAATACTCGAGAGCTATTTTATCATCTACATATTTTTTATTAAAAGCGTATTCCTCTTCTAAAGTTTTTATAGCTGTTTCTATTTTTCTGGAAGCTAAATTATCATACGCTTTTTGAAAATCTTCTTCGGCCTGCATTTTTATTTGTTTTTCTTTCTCAGCCATAGCGATCACATCAGAGCCTATTTTTCTTTCTATCTTTTTTTTCTCTGCCGCGTCGATAAATTTATACAGTGATTCTATCCTTGTCCTTGATTTTTTAATTCCTATATCAATTTCTCCTATCGGAAAAAGATAAAGTAATTTCATAGGTCTTTTTCCAGTCATTTTTTTGTCTAATTCTTCCAATACTTTAATTTGTTTTTTTGCTTTAAAAATAGCATTATCTAAGGGGTCTTCTTTCTCAAAATGTTCATTCCATGACCTAAATGTCTTTAATAATTTTTCTACAGCCGCGTTTAATCCTCCGTATTTCCATATTGTTAAACCTATTTTTTCTTTTAAATCACTATATTGATTTCCTAGAAGCTTTATTTTTCCACCATAACTATCTATATCCTGCTGCGCCCTGCCTCCCATTTGTTTTTCAATAAATTCAAGTACGGCGGAGAATTTTTTAGTTTTAGGTATGTTTTCGTCTATTTTAATTCCATAACGAGACAATTCCCCGGTGAAGCCCGTTGCTGCTTTAGCAATAAGCAGCGTAGCCATAGATAAATCTCTTCCGCTCGCGGAAGAAAAATCCAAGACAGCCTGTGTGGCTCTCTCTAATTGATTAGGCATAACTCTTCCAAGAGTTATTAATTTTTCCATTACTTCTAAAACAGCCTCATCGCCGTATCTAGTTACTGCTTGGAATCCTTTAGACATTTCTATCAATCGATTATTGACAACTTTAGATTGTGTTCCCTGTATACCCATAGCGTAATTAAGCCTTTTCAAAGCATCTTCTTGCTTTGTCATTGCTTCCGTTGTACTTTTAATAATATTAATCAAAGGACGTAAGGCAAACATCCATACTAATATAAAATTACGCATAGATCCAATTTGTCCGGCTAGTTTACCTATTGACATGCCCATGAAACGGGTATGATGAGCAAGTTCTTTAGCATGTTTTTTCTGCGCAACGGAAGATTTTTGTAGATTTACTTCTATGCTCTTCCGTACTTTAAGCATAGAAGTGCTAATGCTTCTTTTTAAGCTTTTAAATTCTTTTGATAAATCAACAGCGGATTTCTTAGACTTATCAAACGATGCCTTTATTTTCTCGCTTGATTTATCTTCATATCCAGAAACAATTTTTATTTTATTTACAGCCATGATATCCTCTATTATAAATTATCGTATTTATTTTTTTGATTCTCAACCTCAGCGCTTTCTAATATATCAAATATATCCAGCATTTTTGCCGGTTGTCTTGATACATCTAATGGAAGATGTCCTTTTTTATAATAGCCATAATATCTTATATAGTGCCTTATTTCTGCCGGCAGATATTTAGCGATACATTTATCCGCCGGTTTTCCATCTATTAAATATGGTTGTACAGGATTTCCATTGCATCCCCTGAATTTCTTTTGCGCGTCATTGCAATTGTGGCAACTGAGGCCTAGAGAAGAAACCTCAACTGCCAACTCTAGTTTTTTTCAAGTTCCTCGCTTACTTTATTTCCTCTCCATATAACATTGGCTAATTCATGTATTACGGATAAAGGAATAACTTTTAATACATCTTTGGAAACTTCTTCTAATTCCTGTCCGAATAAAGTTACTTTTTCAGATTTGAATACAACATCCCCGAAATTCTTGAATCCTTTTAAACCATATTTAACAATTACGAAATCAGGATGGTTATCTTGCGCAAGCTTTTCTAATTTAGGTTTTCCATCCTCTACGGATATATCAACAAGAGTAGATATTAATTTGGATTGTGTAAAAGAATCCAATGATCCAATAATCCAAACTGTAGGATTTTTTGACTTCCTATCTTCCTCAGCGATATATTCTATTGATACTCCGATACTTAACGGATCAATCATTTTTACAGAGCTCCTCTCTTTTTTTATTAAAACTTTACATTTATATACTTATGCGCTGCTTTTTGTATTCTTGCATTTATCCAGCGTTCCATTCTTCTCACAGCCCATTGTTCACGTTTTTTTGATACACCTAAAAATGGCCGGGCTACCCTGCCGTGTTCTTTGCTTGGCACACCTATTTCCTGATGTATCAATGCCAATAAATCTCTTCGCGGCTTTCCTCTTGGCATAACGCTTACAGCCATAACATTCTTTCTCACTTTGTATGATCGTATAGCATTAAACATTATCCCTTTATCTAAAAGAGCCATACTAAATCCTTTTCTGTTTATAGTCCTTCTTGATAAAGGCATGAAACGAGATCCATCAGGGCTTCTCTGCGTACGAATATTCTTTTTAGCGTCAGCGGCTATTGCATTTGATATATCCTGCAAAGGTATAGTCGCGTCCATGAAATCAGGAATGGATAAATCCATTGTTATGCTAAAATTAAACTCACCCATAAATAAAACTCCTTACGTAGAACTAGACGATGAAGAACTCGAGCTAGACATTGAAGAACTCGAGCTAGACGAAGAAGTCATTGTTATACTGATTTCATCGTTTCCGGCATCTGAATTCTTACAAACTTCGCAAGTCGCGTTTTGTATTGCTATTCCCCCTCTATCTCCTTCTCCTAATCCTGTATATCTTACAGCCGGCAGAGAAAACATTATTTTATTGCTATTTATATCTCCGATAGTAATCGTTACTGCCGCTGTTGCTCGTGAAAGTAATTTTGAATAAAAATCGTGGCTCGAAACAGCAGTCATTTCCGGATCAAATGTCATTATCGGATTACGTCCGGTTATTTTAGCATAATCAATACCGCTTACATCAGACGGTAATGGAGATAAAACAATTTCATTCTGCATGTCTATCTCAAGATTGTCTAATACTAATGTATCACCTAATATGCTGATTGTCGCACCCATAAACATAAGAGGTACTTGGGCCGGATAACTCGGTGATAACATTGATACATCGCCATGAGATGAATATTTACCCTGCATAGTAAAATCACAGAACACAGGTTCCCCTACTTTAAACTGGAATTTTACATTGCCAGCGCAGCCTAACATCAATTTTCTTACACCATCCTGGTATTTCGCTATTGTCGCGGTAACGAAACTGCTTGAAACAGGAACATATATATTGCTTACGCCGCCTGAAAGACTTTCAGAGAAGCCGCAAGCCCTTAAATATGGAGTAATTGGAAGCGTTACACCTTTTGCTCCTGATAGAGGACCCATGAGTTCTGCCTTGAAAGTCAAATCCATTTTTCTTGCACCGGGTTCAGATTGAAACCTTGACATGTGCTTGACTACCGGATCTCTCTTGAATTGCTCCGGAGCCAAATTCATCACTGGTTCATAGGCCAGTAACGTTGCTTCGCTTGCGGTTAAAGATTCAGCTGTTCCACTTACGCTTTCTATCTTACCTGCTAATTGAGCTACACGTGTTATTTTTGACATGATTTAAAACTCCTTTCTAGTTAAAAAATTCTTCTTTCTGTTATTGCTAGTTTGATTTCACAACTATGACATAAAACGGCGCCTAACATCTTCATTGTTATAGCCCCTGTAAGAGGAAGATTTATTATATCGCAAACGCCGTCAAGTGTCGGGTTATTCATAAAAAGTCTGCCTATCGGTTCTACATAATCATCTTGAAATATTTTATCGCTGCCAACTGAGTCATCAAGCGCGTAAAAACCGCGTATTATAAAATTATGAGTAATTTTTTCTACACCACCTGCACCTCCATGTTCTATGCGTGAAAAAGATTCTCTTTCTATTTCCCACGTATTTACTTTTTTTCCGCGTACAAATAAAGTATTATAAGTAACTAAATCATTGCAAAATCTTTTATAATCATAAACAGTTCCAACGCTGGAAGTAATAACTGTTTTTATTTCAGTTTTAATTTTGGCTCTAATTGTGCTTAAGGACATTATTTTTATAAGGAGAGAGTAGACTTGTACATCGCACTATTTGGTATGTCCTTATCTCCGCCTTATCCTCTATATCTTTGCTTTGGGGAAGGTTAGCGCTGCCTCATGGGATGTGTAAGATAATCTTCACCCCAGGGAAAAGCAATATCTAGATCCTTAACCGCAACGCCGGCGGTGGCCGCCGCGCTGCCTTTTGCCTCTTCACCTATTCCCATTAAGGAATTGTATATAGCCAATTTATCTTTGGCTAATGATGTATAGAGGTCAGTTTTACGCTGATAATCAATAACATCAGCGTCGATTACAGGATCTATCGTCTGCGCGAATTTTGCCGCAAGAGCCCAAAAACAAAGAGCAGCAGTTAAATTTACAACTGCGTCTATATCATTATCTGTAATGGTATTTGTACTCTCATTTAAAGTATGAGGAACTGTATATAAAAACCTTGCTATTTTACCGTTCGCCGGTGTAAACGTAGTGAATCGAAAATAAGTAGTAGTTACATCGTTAACTAATTTTTTAAAAAAATCCCATTCATCTTCTTCAATATATATAGGATTTTGATAATCATCAGCGGGATATTCCACTCGGCTAACAAGCCCTGAAAATCCAGCTACCCAATCAGATGGTAAGCTAAAATCATAAGCCGATGCATCTCCGGTTATTTCATGTATCAATTCCCGGGGCCTATCTTTTGAATACATAGAAACAGCCTGAGATAAGAACCTATCCTTATCATCAGGCTGTAATTTTTCTGCTTCATCCTGTAACATAGTATCTATCCTAGTTAAATAGTCTTCTTTCGTCATTTCCATTGCTGCCTCCGCTACTTCGTGCTTGAGCTGGATGAACTCGAGCTAGAAGAAGATGTTGATTTAGAACTTGAGCTTGACGAAGATGATATGGAACTAGACGAACTTGAACTGGATGAATATGAACTTGATGAACTAGAATAATCAGTTACACCATCTACTATACTATCTCTTGCAGGAGCTCCGGACATTCTTACGCTCTTGCGGGCGGCCATAATTAAATTGCAATCTTCTTTTCTAAAATTATATCCGCCACAATCTACATTCTCGCAAGTTATTCCAATTCCCGCGTTTTGTTTCCATGGACATCTATATGTAGGATTTGCCATTCTTTACTCCTTACTTAGTGCTTGAGCTAGATGAACTGCTTAAGCTGCTTGAACTGCTAGAAGAGCTGGAGTTCGAACTGCTTGAACTAGAAGAGCTTGATCTGCTTGAACTAGAAGAACTACGGCTTGATGAACTTGAACTACGGCTTGATGAACTTGATGAATTATTTGAACTGCTTGAACTTGAAGAAGAAGAAGATCCAGCCGCAGTTACATTCTCTGATAACGCGTACCAATAAGTTCCGTCGCACCAAAATTCAACAGTATCGTACTGATATAAATTTACAGTATCATAACTTCCGCCGCCGCCGCCAAATCCGGGAGTACATTCCACATATCCTCTATCCGTACAATGCACATAAATACTAATGCCTTTTAACGCAGATGTAACAGCTGGCAAAGTTAATTTAGCATTAGTATCTAATTTAATAAAAGAATATCCTAATTGCAGGATATCATTTTCGGTAAGCGTATAATCAGCGGACTTATCTAACGAAGTTCCTCCTCGCTGTTGAGCGAGAAAGTATTTAAATCTTATTCTTTTAGCCATTTACATCCCCCTTAATATTAAGCATTTTTCAGCTTAATAGCATAACTTAAAAGCTATAGCCATTAAGAAGCGGATACGCTTTCAGATAAAGCATACCATTGAGATCCATCGCACCAAAAGCGTATAGCGCAATAGGCCCCTATTGTTACAGTATCATAACTTCCGCCGCCGCCGCCAAATCCCGCGACTACAGCTACTTTGGAATTCGCATTATCTCCAAAGACAATAAGTCTAGTACCTTTTAATACATCTTCTGCCGCTGGTAAAGTAAGCGTAAACGCACCGCTTATTTTAATAAAACTATAACCGTCGGAATTTATGTTAGCAGTAGTCAATGTCGTATCGGCTGATACTGAATAAGCAGTACCTCTTTGTTCTGCAAAAACATATTTTAATCTAGATCTTTTAGCCATGTTTCCTCCTTAATATTAAGCATTTTCCAGCTTAAAAGCTGTACCGGGCAGCGGGCAGGCTACCCGGCCATCGCCATTAATTGGGTTAAGCTACTATTGAAGCTGCAAAGGCGCGATAATCAACAACCGCACCGCCGTACTCATGACGCACCTTATATCTAATCGTATCATACACAAACACATTGCCGACTGTAGGTTGATCCTGAACTAATAACTCTGGATCTTCTTTTCCGTTTAGGAATCCTATTTCGATACCTTCAACGTCGCCTGGCTGCGCTGACAGATAATAGTTATTTTCATCGCCTCTTAAATACGGAGTAGCATCCGTTACTTCAAATGAATCTCTTATTGTGTTGACTGCTCTTTCCAACTGTTCAGGATTAAATTCAGAATTTTTCAGCTGTAAAGCTGTTCCGCGCAAGCTGCGAGGCACCCAAAGATTAGGATTCTGTAACGCTAAAATCTGACTAATCTTCCATACATCAGTGCCTATTGCGTGCTGTGCTGCGGTAGTTCCAAATACTCCTCTTGCTATTGTTAAAGCGTCGGTTGAAACGCTGTCTACTCTACATATTTCACCAGCCAGCCATATTAAATCACCGGCTTTAAAATACTGGCCAGTTCCGGCTGTAACATTAAGAGTAGTCCCTCCGGATGCTAACGGATCATTAGTGCTATCACTTTTATATCCAAGCTCTGCCTGATTGTACATATCGTCAAGTAGAGTAGAAAGGTTATCATATCCTAATGAGCCTGTTCTTTTATTTTTATGCGCTGTCGCATAAAGAGCTATACTATCATAAATCGTAGCCGCATTAATTCCAGAGGAATTATAACTTAACATCAAATCAAACGCGAACTGATTCAATGTCATAGCCGCGGCTTTACCTATCTTCCCGGGAATTTTCGTAAGAACCTTCAAATCATCATCAATTATCATCCTACGAGTTACGGTAACGATACCGCCCTTGGTGCCAACCGCATAGGTGGCTTCCTGGTCAGTCGGGAATCCAAGTTCAGGATAAGTAGGAGTAGCAGAATCAATAGGCGTTCCGGCAACTGTCCTTGCATTCTGGACTGTCGGCAATACTCCAAAACCGCCCCATCTGATTCTTTCCTGTAATTTGAAATCCTTAATCGGAACTGATATAGCTATTTTTTTCCATAGAGGATCAAGCTTCTTGTAATCAGGAAGCATTCTTCTCTGCATCGAATAACCTAATGCGTAAGAAAAGTTTGCTTCTGTGGCTTCCTGCAATCTTGCGACTGCCTTGGTCCCTAATTGTCCGCTGATTCCCGGATCATCAGTATACGCGACATACGCTTCCCTTAAAGAACCGAAGGCATCTATGTCTTTATAATTATCCCCATCGATATCTTCCGGCTTGAAACCAAGAGTCAAATCAAGAGACGCCTGTAATCTCGTAACAGGTTCTCTTTGGATAAATACACCGCCTCCGCCGTCTCCGCCTAAATCAATATGGCTTCCACTTTCAATTAATTTAGCCAATGTTGATCTTTCAAGATCAATCGATTCTTTTAAGTCTTTTGATTCAAAGACTTTACTCGCGAATGTCTTACGTATTTTATTTTGAATTGCCATAGGCAATTTACTTTCATCAAGAGCTAAATCAAGCATATCCTTGCATTCTCTCTGCTTGATTTTCTTATCTAAAGCGGCCATTTTGCCTTCTAAATCTTTATTTTTAAGATCCTCGGCTTCTTTCTTTGTTTTGGCAGCTGTTTCTTCAGCTTCTTTAGCGTCGGCTTTTGCTTTTTCAAGCTCTTTCTTTTTCTTAAGCTGTTTAGGATTCAATTCAGCTTCTTTTGCCGCAAGCAAATCAGAATCTGAAAGTTCTTTTTTGCCTTCTTTTGTTTTAACTAAGGAGTTAATTAATGTTTCTGCCTCTTCGTATTTCTTATCTTTCATCTTGCCAACTATGGCTTCGATTTCTTTTACCTTATCAGAATTCTTTTCTTTGGCTTCTTTAAGAACTGATTCAAAGAGGCTCAATACTTCTTCTGCTGTGATGTTATTAACATCAATGCTTTCCATTATTTTTGGATTGTACAACTTTAATGCTTCCAATAACTTCTTAAACATTTTTTCTTCCCCTCCTGTGTTGTTTAAGCTTTCAATTAATTTAAGTAACCCCCCGCCGGCTGCGGGTTGAGTTACAAAATCCGTACTAAATACTTTCGTTATACCTGATACTACAGATATCGGTTGGCCGTTTAACATCCGCACACTCGATGGGCCTTCCGCGTTTATTGATAAACCCAGAAAATTCTTCAATCCCTTCTGCCATGCGTTGACAAGAGTATCTTTTAATTGTTTAACCTTGTCATTCTCCAATAAATGCAGGCTTCCTGTAAGGCCGGTAACTTCCCGGCCTTCAACTTTAATGGTTTCGAATTTAACATTATCGAGCCATCCTGCTGTCTGCAGCGGGAATCCTTCCGGGCGCATTTTTTCTATTGATAATGGAATATGATCGAATTGTTTACCTTTCCATTCATAGAAACAAACTTTTGATTTTTCAAAAAGAGGAATTGATTTCTGGAGGGCTTCTTTCGTGTAGAATTTACCGTTTTTAGAAAGGCCTTCTTCAATTATCATCACCTTCCATCTATTTCCGGAAGATGTGCTTTCTAAAAATGATGCGATAGTGTTTTGCAGAAACTTCATTATATCATTTCTCCGGCAATTCTTACTTACTTAATCAACTTATTGCTATTTTCCGGATGTTGCCGGTTCAAATGGTATAATATTCCTGTGGATAACCTGTGGATAACTATTTAAAGTATAGCCTGAAAAAAGATAGTTTGTCAAGTATTTTTTTATTTTTCATTAAAAATACTATCTTTTATATTAGGATTAGAATTCTCCGCAAATTTACTAGCAGCCACCCCATTTTGTATTTCCTTCATTGCATCAATTTCATGCCATCCGTCTTTTTCTTTTTTCCAAGATTCAAGATGTTCATTACAAAACCAAGCATGAGCTTTACCTTCGGCCCATAATATTTCTTTAGTTGGAGAATTAGAACATTCCATGCATTTATCATGAGAATGTTTAGCTTCTTTTATCAAATTCCAGAAGTCGCTATTCTCGTCTTTACGTTTTGCAATAAATACTCCGCTTATGCTATCTCCATGCAACTCTATTCTTTTCTCTAATTCTGTACTTTCTAATATGGATATCTTACCTTTATCCAAGCTTTTTATCCATGAAGGCATAGATGTAATATTGAATTCAGAATTAGGAGACATGAACATTACGCTCTCACTTATTCTATATACATTATCTTTTGAAGGCCTAATATAAAAACTGGACTCCTTAAAAGATTCTTCTAAGATATTTTTGTCAAGATACAAATCCATATTCAAATCAGTTGACAAAATAAACTGTTCAATACTCTTTCCTTCTGATCCCTTTCCTTTAAACCATTGATGATGATATCCAAAATTCCCAATTTTCTTTTCAGATTCCTTCATCACTATTAGAAGTTTGCATTCTTTATATTCTATTTTACTGTCTTTTAATTTTTTCAATGTTGAAAATGCTTGAGTATCTCCATTGGGTTGAGAAGCAAGATATTTATATTCTGTATATTTATCAAACAACTCTTTTGCAAATGGAGAAAGATTATCAGGTTGAAAATCGGTATCTCCTGATTCAATCATTTTTTTAACACAATCCTTAAATGATTGTCTTATTTGATCAAATGTTTCACTGATTTCTTCTCCGCGCCTTTTAGACGCGTAACTACTAAGAATTTTATTTAAAATTTCTTTAGCATTAACATCTTCTTTAGGCTTAAGGCCCGAGATAAAACCCACTAATAAATTTTTCGCAGAAGCAGATAATTTATCAAAATCAATACTCTTTATTCCTGCTTTAATTACTTTATACATTGTTTTATTGAACAAACTATTTAATTCTTCTACATCCTTTGATTCCTTAGTATTTATAATTGAGTCTAACTCATTAAGTAATTTTAAATTATCTTTTGATTCAGCGATAAATTTTAAACTATTCTTCATTTTGTTTCTCCTCCTTCTTTTCTTCTTCATCAGCTTCCATTTCAACGCCTAATTGAGAAAGTACGGCATTGAGAACCACTTTTGCTTTTTTGTCAGTAATCCATCCTTGTTCTTTTGCTAGAACTAAACCGGAAACTAATCCAGACATCGCTTCTGATACGCCTTTATTATCCCTCGAAACAATAGGTGTAGGGATAATTTTAAATTCACGATTTACACCTTCTTTTAATGTTCCGGCAATTATTGCCTGGTCTATAACATAATTAAGTATCCTTTTTAAAAAACCAATGAATTTCCTTTGGCGTGATTTTAATTTTTTAAGAGTAGGAAGCCCCATCTCTAGGGCCGTAGCCCTCGTAGTCTTACCTCCCTCTGAAAACCAATGTTCCGGATAGCCAGCTCCGCCTAATATCTGATTTTTAAATAGTCTTGCTTCATTTGAGGCATCGTCAGATTCTAATTTAGGAACTATAGCTTCCCATTTTATCTTTTGATTATGCGCTCTTATTGATCCTGATTTTGGTAGTGTTAAACCTTTAACAAATTCTTTTAATTCTTTTTCATTCATATCTTCACAGGTAATATCCCAGATGAATGTGTTTATTAAAAATGCTCTTTCTAATCGGGCAAAAAGAAATTGATCATGCCCATCTAACCAATCAGCCAAACTTAATAAATCGCTTCTTCCGCGAGTAGCGCCGCTTACCTTATTAATAGCAAAGAAAAAACATTCTCCTATTAATTTACCTTCCGTTTTCGATGTTATTCTTTTGTCTATATTTATAATATCTAAATCTATTTCTTTAGGACTTTTCGGTTTTTTCCATCTTAATTTACGATGTATCTTAGGATTTGATTTATCCTTGAATACTCTTAATATAGTAACAGGATCAATATATCCTAATTTCACGGATCCGTCTGCCCCATTAACCCACGTAGGAAGACATAGTTCTCCAAATATTCCCAATTCTAAAACATTTGTATCTAATTCTTCATCTAAATTATTATCTGGATCATTCCAGAAATTATCAATAACTTCTTTAACCCCGGGATCTACAACTGAATATTTAA
This sequence comes from uncultured bacterium, assembly GCA_913009335.1. Lineage (GTDB taxonomy): Bacteria > Omnitrophota > Gorgyraeia > Ghiorseimicrobiales > Ghiorseimicrobiaceae > DRER01. The sequence continues at coordinate 29,926 of CAJVXN010000005.1, read as the reverse complement.
AACCATCGCCTACTACAAAATCACGCATAATCTCTAAAATCCTTTTAGCCATAGGATTTGAATCATAAAGAAAAAATGCTATATCCTGCATCCTTTTTTGCGTGAGAGTATATAAATCACGATTTGTTAATTGATTCAGTGATCGCCATAAATTATCATCAGACGCGCCGCCTACCATAGGATATGATTCGGCTATGCGATTCTTTAATTCTATTGATCTTTTTTCTCTTTCTTTAAAAGAAATAACTTTATCTCCTGCCAATTCAATAGAACTGGACTCTTTTAATTTCTTACTTTTTTTAAGCATATAAACTAATCCTTTCTATTCTATGAGATCCTATCGCGGCAGAAGCAGAAGCCGCGCGTACAGTATTAGATACTTTACCGATTGTTTTTCCATCATTATCTTTTACTTCATCTCCTGGATTCAATTCTACAAGGATCCCTGCCGCTTTGGTTTTTGGGAATATATAATTTATTCCATATTCTAACATATTTACAGCATGCGTATGCTTATTATCTATATGATCCGCTCCGGTCTTATTCAATGTAACGTTCTTTATGCATTTGGCCAATTCAAGACATGTCGGAGAATTTGATATATTAAATTGCGGCCGGCCATTAATGTATTTCTTAAAACACATTTTTACACACCGCATTTTTTCATCATTGGATAATTCCCTTGTGTGGATTACAATCTCGCCATTTGATACTTTCTTCCAATCATCTATCACACTTGTCTTAGTCAACCGGCTTCTTTTGTTGCCGGATTTATCACCAATAAAAACAATGTCGCTTATCAACCCAGTATAACCTATCGCATCAAGGCTTTTTATAAATTCAGCATAAAGCTCCGGAGTTAATTTATTTTTAAATATTTCGTAATAAATACAGAATAACCTATCCTGAAAATCTTTTTGCGCGAAAATCCATCCTTCGCCGTCAAGGCCGAAATCCATAAAAGCATACAATTTTGATTTAGGATTAAGATAAACTTTATGCCCTAAAAGATGTTGAGCATCAGCGTACTCTGGATATGACCTATTCGTCATCGCTTTATCATATCCTATCAATAATTCTTGCGCGATTTCTTCTTCTGTCATCGATGCGGTTTTTTTATTAAACCATTCCTGTGTATGTTCAGGATTTTCATTCCATTTGAATCTCATTTTAATAAATCCTGAATTCTTCATATCTTTTATTTCAGCGAATTTATTATTCACGCTCTCTTTAGGCGGAGTGGAATTAAGGCACATCGCGTTTGTAGCATTTCTTACACCTTTGAACATCTCGTCTAAACACTCTACGTGCGCCGCTTCATCTATAAGTACAAATTTATACTGTGTATCACGGCCCGCGTTACGATTAGCTGATTCGCCTCTTATTATTGAATTCATAGATGGAACAGAAAATGTAAGAAACGGATTGTGTATTCTAGGTTGTAAAAAAGGCGGCAATCTCTTATACATGAAATGAAGGCGGCCATGCAAAGAATGAAAAGTATTTCCCGGATCTTGGACTTCTGATTCTTTACGGGAGATATTTAACGCAGTAAATACCTTAGTATAAAGTACCTGATGAAGTTCCCATCCCATAACACACCAAGATATGCCTAGCTTTCTTGCTTTATCGATAAACAAATCCATATATTTATCGAGTTGCTTTAACAATTTTATTTGGTGGAGCCAAAGTTTAAAAGGGATTATCGCATCGCCTGTTTTTATATTAGTATTAATTACCCATACATAATTATTAAACCAATATTCTTTATCTTCGGCGCAGCGGCGATATTCTTTTATCTGCCATTGCTTCGCGTCAGATATAGATCTTTTGGCAATTTCCTTTTGCCAATCAATTCTTTCTTCTTTTTTTATAATTATTTCTACCACAAGATACTCCTTAACCTGATATCTCTTCCGCTGTTAATGTTTTCTTTTCTTTTTCCGGCTGTGTAACGCCGCCCATTAAAAATACTTCTAACCGCATTAAGCGATCCAAATCCCTCAAATTAGATTTACTTACTAAGTTACTTATTTTTTTACCTTCTCCTTTACATGCCGGACAATCAATTTTTATTTCATCTTTATTGATTTGCGTCCCTATTCCTTCACAGCATTTACACTCCTTCTCTTTTGAATTAACCTCTATAATGTCGATTGTTCCCCGGATAGTAGATAACATCTTAATTCTTCTTTCTTCAAGAAGTATATTATATTTTTGTGATATTTTTTCCTGGAATATAGTTAACCGAAAGATAAGCGGCTTGATGCCTCTTTTTTCATCGCCTTTACGATAATATTTCCTTGCCGTTTCAAAACATATCTTGGCTTCCTTGGCAGCTTTTTTTAATGAACTGCCTTCGGCCAGATACGTAAATAATTCATCTATTTTTTCCTGAGGCAACGCGTATTGATAACCATGCCCATCTTTTTTAGTTTTTGGCAATCTAAGATTAGCCAATGATCTTTCATTAGTCATTAATGAGCCTCTTTCTTTCTTACTACAAATTCAATAACTCCGGTGCGCTTATCTGCGCCGCTATTATATTCAGCGTAGAAGAAAAGTGTAAATGTTCCTACGACTAAAGGAGTATATTTATATCGTAGCTGTGTACCTGATATGCTAGCGGCCGTTTCAGCCAACGTGGCCGATGTTTCTCCGACTTTCCAGATCTGAACTTTGGCACTTCCGGCATCCGGAGTTTGCGCCGTACCATCTATTTTAAATGAACCTCTAAAGGTTACGTTATCACTTACATAATATAGATTTTTCCTATTCGGCATTGGTTTTAAAACCCTCCTTCCATTCTTGTAATGTTTTGCAATGTTTTTTACTATTACAACTTCTATGAGCAATATCTAAATTCTTGCATTCATTAGTACCATTACGAGAAAGCGGTTGTTTGTGTTCTAAGCTATCTTGCCCAAAATTAATAGGTTTTAAGCAGAGATAGCAAGTAAGCGTTCCATACTTTTTAATATTACTCTCATAGACTTTTTGAATTGTTTGAATAGTTAGTTTACCTGCTTTTTTTAAATTATATTTATATATTCTTCGAAAATTTCTAATTTTTTCTATATTCTTTTTAGTATATCTTTTTCTATATGCTCTTTGATAATTTCTAATTTTTTCTATATTCTTTTTATTATGTTTTATTCTATATGTTTTTAATTTTTTAACATTATTTAATCTCCATGCGATTTCTTTTTCTATGCTTGTTTGTCTTTTGCTATAATCACGCATATATATTTTTTTTCTTAATCTTTCTTTTTCTAAATTCTTTAATCTATATCTAGCTGCATTGGCTCGAATACTTTTATGGTGTGTTTTTCTATATTCTTTATCATATCGAAGACAGTGATCTTTATTTAATTCTTTCCATAATTTTAATTTTTTAGCTTTAGAAATCATCTTTTATTCCTTTACTGTGCCGCGAATTCATAATTGCTTGTATCTTCACTCATTTCATAATTATATGTTTCATCACTGAAATAAACTAATTTCTCAAATAGAGAGGCCGACGAACTGCTTGACTTTGATGAACTGCTAGAACTTAATGAAGAACTAGAACTTCTCGAACTAGATGAACTGCTAGATGAACTTGGCCAGCTAGAACTGCTTGAGGAACTAGAACTTAATGAACTGCTCGAAGAACTAGAACTTAATGAACTGCTTGAACTGCTAGAGCTATTTGAACTGCTAGAACTGCTAGAGCTATTTGAACTGCTGGAACTGCTTGAGCTATTTGAACTGCTTGAACTAGATAAACTGGAACTGCTGGAACTGCTTGAATTACTCGAAGAACTAGAGCTTAATGAACTGCTTGAACTGCTAGAGCTATTTGAACTGCTGGAACTAGACAAACTGGAACTGCTAGAACTGCTTGAATTACTGGAAGAGCTGGAACTCAATGAACTGCTGGAACTGCTAGAACTGCTTGAATTACTCGAAGAACTAGAGCTTAATGAACTGCTTGAACTGCTAGAGCTATTTGAACTGCTTGAACTGCTAGAGCTATTTGAGCTGCTGGAACTAGATAAACTGGAACTGCTGGAACTACTAGAATTACTGGAAGAACTAGAGCTTAATGAACTGCTTGAACTGCTTGAACTATTTGAACTGCTTGAGCTAGATAAACTAGAACTGCTTGAAGAACTAGAATTGCTGGAAGAACTAGAACTTAATGAACTGCTGGAGCTGCTAGAACTATTTGAACTGCTTGAGCTAGATAAACTGGAACTACTCGAACTGCTAGAATTGCTAGAAGAACTAGAACTCAAAGAACTGCTGGAACTGCTTGAATTACTGGAAGAGCTTGAACTACTTGAACTGCTAGAGCTATTTGAACTACTTGAACTGCTAGAGTTATTTGAACTGCTTGAGCTAGACAAACTGGAACTGCTGGAACTACTAGAATTACTGGAAGAACTAGAGCTTAATGAACTGCTTGAACTTGAGCTATTTGAACTGCTAGAACTGCTAGAGCTATTTGAACTGCTTGAGCTGCTAGAGCTATTTGAACTGCTTGAACTAGATAAACTGGAACTGCTGGAACTGCTTGAATTACTCGAAGAACTAGAGCTTAATGAACTGCTTGAACTTGAGCTACTTAAAGAACTAGAACTGCTAGAGCTATTTGAACTGCTTGAACTGCTAGAGCTATTTGAGCTGCTTGAACTACTGGAAGCCCCGCTTAATCTCGCGTTTATATCGTCTGTGGTGATACCTTGAGGGTTAATAGCAACTCCACTAATATCAAGCGATGTTTTTAATACAGAACTAAATTGCCCTGATTGAAGGTAGAGTTTATCTGCCTCTTTTCCACACCAAGGAGTATCAGTACCGTCCCAAGATATACCCCAAACGCCTAAATCAATTCCTCCTATATATAATGAAGTCTTTAAAGTAGAGCTGAACTGCCCAGATTGAAGATAGAGTTTGCTTCCTTGATAGCCGCACCAAGGAGTATTAAAACCATCAGAAGATATTCCCCTAATAATCGTAACTATACTCAGTGAAGTCTTTAAAGTAGAACTGAATTGACCTGATTGAAGGTAGAGTTTGTCTTCTTGGGAGCCGCACCAAGGAGTATTTGTACCGTCCCAGGAAATTCCATAAAGATCCGTGTCGACCCCTCCTACATATAAGCTAGTCTTTAAAGTAGAGCTGAATTGCCCGGATTGAAGGTAGAGTTTATCATCCGTAAAACCGCACCAAGGAGTATTGGTTCCATCCCATGAAATACCTCCTATACCTGTATCAATTCCTCCTGTATATACTGAAGTCTTTAAAGTAGAACTGAACTGCCCGGATTGAAGAAACATTTTACCAGCAAAACCACTACACCACGGAGTATTGGTCGAAGCTGCTGCCGGCAAAGTAGAACTACTTGATGAGCTTGAGCTTAATGAAAGACTCGAACTGCTTGAGCTGCCTATACTAGAAGAAGAACTCGAAGAAGATTTTGAAGAGCTGGAAGAGCTTGAAGCCCCGCTTAATCTTGCATTTATATCATCTGTACTTATCCCACCAGGTGCCGTATCAACTGCTCCAACATATAAACTAGTTTTTAAAGTAGAACTGAATTGCCCGGATTGAAGGTAGAGTTTATCTGTTGTATAACTACTCCATGGAGTATTAGTACCATCGTAAGTTATACCACTTGGGTTTGTAACTATTGATAAGCTAGTCTTTAAAGTAGAACTGAACTGCCCGGATTGAAGATAGAGTTTACTATTAGTCCAACCACCCCAAGGAGTATTAGTACCATCGTAAGAAATACCTTCAGGGTCGTTATCAACCCCTCCTATATATAATGAAGTCTTTAAAGTAGAACTGAATTGACCTGATTGAAGATAGAGTTTGCCTCCTTGATAGCCGCACCAAGGAGTATTTGTACCGTCCCAGGAAATTCCATAAAGATCCGTGTCGACCCCTCCTACATATAAGCTAGTCTTTAAAGTAGAGCTGAATTGCCCGGATTGAAGCCAAAGAGTACCAACTGTATGACCACACCAAGGAGTGTCAGTGCCATCCCAGGAAATTCCGTAAGGAGTATAATCTAAATTCACAATACTTAAACTAGTCTTTAAAGTAGAACTGAACTGCCCGGATTGAAGATAAAGTTTGTCTTCTTGGGCGCCGCACCACGGAGTATTCATTATTTTGCCTCAAATAAATTAGTAAAAGCCCTTACTGTTTCATTTAAAGATAATTCCGACATATGGTCGCAAGGATAATCATAATGAGCATAAATATTAAATCCCTGATTCCTTGCTATTTCGGCAAAAGCCATATCATTTCCTTTATCTACTGTGCCGTCTTTATTCCATTTACGCATAAATGCGCCTTGCCGCATAATAGGATTTTCAAATACTCTGCGCGCGATTAAAATACAACCTGTCCCTACCGCGTCAACTTTCTGTAATCCCTTTTTTGGTTCATGTTCAGCATAAGCGTCTTTTTCTGAAAGATAATCATAAGCATTCCAGTATACAGGCCTCTCATTGTTTCCTTTATTCGTAAAATGCCAAATGGGAGTAGGTAGCCCTATAATGTCTTTATCTAATTCAATTAAATCAAGAGGATTTTCTTGAGGCGGATTATCAGCATCGATATTCAACCAGAAATCATAATTTCCCGAGATAAAATCATTGACTATATGATGTAAATTATTCACATAAGGTTTATGTGAAGGAAGTTTAAATGTTAAATTATAGCGGATATCTTTTTGAAGCATTAAAAGCCTGTGCGTAACATGTTGGTGTATCCAGTGTACATTAGGCACTGTAATTAAAATATGTTTTTTTCTTATATTTGATTTTTTACATAAAAAATAATTACAGATATAAGTCGGATGGCAATTTTGTTCTATATAATATTTACTCTGCAATATATCAAATCCGCTTTTTTTTAAATAATTCTCAAAATTAACCCTATCCCATTCTCTTTTATGCAGAATATTCGCGGGCCTACCATTAGATTGTTTCAATGTAGATGTAGCGTCAGGGGTAGAAATTAAAATGTAAGTATCGTCATTACTGCATTTTTCAATCAAAGAAAATAATTTTTCAGGATTATCAAGATGTTCCACTATATCGGAACAAATGATTAAATCAAATTTCTTATTTAATTCTATTTTATCTTTTTCTATATCACAAGAAATCCATGATCCAAAATTTACTTCACTTGTTACCAGTTTAATTGTTTCCGGTAAATCTATCCCTGTAATATCCGAAGTTAAAGGAAGAATAAATTTTTCTAACTTTTTTGGATAACTACAGCCGATATCAAGCACAGCCTTTAGTTTACTTTTTTCTAAAAGCTGCGCTGCAAAATGATAAATCGGTTGTTGAAAAATAATCGCATTTTGAATTAAATTTTGTTTATTCATATATTTATTTTATTCGCTTGGCACTATATTCAATCCTAACTTCTGTTTTGCTAAAGCAAATGTTTTCATATGGTTCTTTTGTAATCCTGGGAATGTATCATCGACATCAAGCGCCTTTTTTATCTTAACAATTAAATCAACGGTTGATAAACCGGCTTCTTTTCTTAAAATTAATTCATTCTTTAACGCTTGCAGCTGATCATTGTCAACTTTATTTTCAGGCATATGAGCATAAGCTTTATCATTCCAAAAAGCATCCGCTTCGGCTTCTGTTAATTCAGTTACCAATGCGGGGAAAACCTGTTTCGCTTCAATCGCAAATTGCTTTGTAACAAAAAGCATACCCCACTGCATACCATAAGGACTATCAATTCCTTCTTCTTTATGGCCGCATGTCTTATCATACTTCCAGCCGAAAAACATATGCGATGCCGGGTCTGATGCCGCAGCAAGCGGCAGTCTATGCCAATCCGGATGATCCGCGTGTCCATTAGCACGTAGGCCTATTTTGACTTTAATCGGTACTAAATTCTTCATCTTACTCCTCCTTGTTGTTGTTAAGATTTAACCCACCATTCTTCCAATAATTTTTTATCCCCTGTTTCATGATATTTTTTAATTGTTTCATATTCACCCCCTACGAATCTATTATCAAGATATTTATGATGTGGAGGAATCCCTTTATATCGATAGGCTATATTATGCAAAGCATGTATGTGTTTGAAGCCCAGATTTTCATACCACCAACCCTGTTCAACTCTGCCCATCTGCTCATCACAAGGTTCTGAAACAGTTACGACTTTTAATCCTAAATCTTTTATCGCCTTAGCAAATCGGCCCTCTGTATTTCCTATATCAAGCGTATATTTCTCATAAACCTCGAAAGGGATAAAATGATCCTGAAAATGCTGTATCATAGCTTTCAGCGCGGAAGTCTTTGCAAACATGCCGGCCGTATTAAAAGAATTATCTTTAACTGGCCCGCAGCCTAAAATATCGGCATCGCCTAATTTCTCTATTAACATATGGAAATTTTCCGGCTTCTCAAGTATGCAATCTCCGTTAGCGCAATATATATATTTAAAATCTAATAACGTATTAATGCCGACTTTAAGCAGCCAAAAATAAGGGAATAAAACTCCGCCCCAGGTCTGGTGATGCGGCATTACGAATGTATCTATATTATCCATCACATCTTTAGACGGCATAATTGAATTATAATCAACTGCTGCATGTTCCGGGTTTATATAGTTATCATAAGATAGACAAATCCAATATCCAGTCTTTTTATGCGATTCAACTGATCCTTTTAAATATGGCCGGTTGCCTGGATGCGATGTCAAAAGTATTCCTACGTCTTTAAAGATTTTTTTAGTCCATGTATCATTGGCCATAAAATTTTTTAAGACCTGTTCTCCTGCCGCCCTATCTTCCGCGCTTAAATTTGGATCATCCAGATCTTTTCTTATCCAACCCATCTCTACTCCTTTTTATTTGATGTAAGCAAGCTTTTACCAAAAATTTTAATTCTCGTTCTACCGTTTCTAAATCTTCAACTACTTTAACATTTCTACCTGTTACTTCTTCATTATCATCCATTAACAATAAAATGATAGTTTGTTTTTTCATAGTAATTCTTACTTCTCTATTTTGCATAAATAGGCTCCCTACCATAGTATTCTATACTATAGAATCTCCTATCCCACCAACTATCTGCCGATTGATCCCAATACTGATAAATATATCTTCTATCTTCAGTCCTGTAATAATTACAGATTGTATTCCGTTCATAACTGGAAAGATAAATATAATCTCCGAAATCATCTATGTATTTTTTATCTAATGGTTCTAATCTTTCTTCACAAGCTGTTTCCATCTCTGCCGGAAGATTTCGAAATCCAAGAATATCTTTCCATGTACTATCCTGATTATAACAAGCATACATATCAATCGAGCCGTCCTGCGGATATATCGGCTGCTTTGGAGCAATTCCTTCTTTTAATTCTAACAATGATACTGCATCTCTTAATAACACTTCCGCGCTGTTTGAACCGATAATAGGGACTTTCATGCAATCAATCATATATTCAAGTATCTTATTGAATGCGTCTATTTTATAAATTACGCTAGCCGTATGTATTGACCCTGGAGAACCTTTTGAACTATCAGAAGCTTGCGACATTAAATCATTGTCGCCTAATAGTTTTATAATATCATCTACGCCTTCGGGTTTCTCCCACAATCCGTCTCCGTTAACGCAGAAAACATATTTGAGATTAGGAAATAAATTAATTATTCCTTGAGCGTAACGGATATCCCAAAACCAGCCATTTCTTTTCGGCGCGTCAAAAGTCTGATGTTTAAATACCCAGGAGTGAGCGAGGGCCAAATGGTCGGGGCGTAGGAAATTAGTTTTCATCTGTTCCTGCCCTAACGCGCTCATTCCATTAAATGGGCTATCAAAAGCGCAGAGAACAAACTTCCCTGTCAATCTATATTGCCTCAATGTATGTTTAAGAAATGGTAAATGACCCTTATGACTGGTTACTAAAATTACAGTGTCGAAATCATACGGCCTGCTATTATGGTTCATTGAAAGATCAAACCAGTTAACATCATCATGGCCGCGATCCATAAAGTTAGTATCTTTAAATTGTTCCATTCCAGCTAATTTTTTATCTAATCCTGTAATCATGCTTGAAAATATTTCCTATTTTTATTACGTACTCTAACCATGGTAAGACCTACGTTAATAGCGGACCTAACAAATGTAAAAACATCTAAATCTTTATTCTCTTCTAATTCTTTGCGCAAACGAAATCCTGTACCACATAAATTTTCATTGTGATATTCCTCGTTAGGAGGATTCAAATCATGCAGAAATATCGCTCCTGTTTCTTCTATTAAAGGAAAGATATTCCAAAAATCTTTTTTGACCTGTTCGTACATATGGCCGCCATCTATCAAGGCCACTGCTAATGATGGTAAATTAATGTCTTTAAACATTTTAGTAGAATCTCCGATATATATCGTATTTGGAAAATTTGATTTTATATTTGTTTTATCTTCTCCCTCTCTAATTATTATATGCTCTCCTTGAAAATATCCATCAACCGTTAAAGCATTAACATATATGCTTTGTTGTATATCACAAAAAAATGCCTGCCTATTGTATTTTCTGGCCAGCCAGCTAAAATAAACAGTGCTTTCACCGGCGCCTATTTCTAAAATATTTCCTTTAGAATAGTTTAAATAAAAATCAGCAAGGATAGCAAGAAGGCCCATCCTATCCCAACGAAGATATTTAGAGAAAGGAAGCTCTTCGCCGGCAAACGTTCCAACCTTTTCATAAGTATCTTGACTGCCGCTATGAATCTCCATTATGTCTTCCTCCATGTAGTACTTTGCGTAAAAACCCACAAGGGTTAAATGTCATTGCCAATTTCTCGCAGCGTTTATCTACTGCAAATGTAGAATTTTCTTGTAAAAATTCATGCACCGCTTCATAAGGTCCGTCTCCCCATTTCCATTTTATTGGATGTCCGCTTACATGAGTATCTTCAACAATTATATAAGAACCCATATGTATTAAATGAGAATATATTCTTAATTCTTTCAGTACATGCTCTTTAGTGTGCCAGGAATCAAGGATCACAAAAAATGTTTTATTAGCTCCGGCAATGCTTAACATTTGTTTATATGTTTCATTTGATACGCTATCACCTATTACACGCGTAATAGAAAGATCTAATCGACTCTTGATTTCATCTATGCCGGATGCTTTATCTTTTATATCAATAGTTATAACTCTTCCTTTGCCTATAAGTTTTAATATGCTAGCGTAGAATAAAGACGATCCGCCAAAGTTCGTTCCTGTTTCAATTACAAAGTCTGGCTGGACTTTAAAAAGTAATTCCTGAATTATAAATGCATCGAAAGGTAATTTCCACATTCCTATTCCCAGCCAACTTACTTCTTGCCATAATTTTTTTTTGTCCCAAATCTTATGGAATTCATCACTATGGATTTGAATTTTAGTTTTTTCCATATCGCTGTTCTCCATTAGGCATAATCAAACTTTTTATAAATAACAGTTAAACTTGGAAACGCATTATATGTGCCATAAACATAGTTCTTCTTAATTATTAAATTTGATTCTAATTCTGGCTTTATCGGAACTTTATTATATTTAATCATCCATTCAACATTGTCGCGTTCTTCTGATCCGCCTTCAATTACTATCATACCGCCTTGGTATATTTTCTTATCCCATACTTCCATAATCCGTTTTAATACATCTCCGGTGTTAGAAATATCAACATGGAGAAAATGTATGGATCTGTCTTGATATATATCCGCAACTTTAAAAGCATCTCCTTTATACAGATTTATAAAATCAGATACTCCGGCTTTCTCTATTTCTTTTTGCACGTCTTGCATAGTTCCATGCCTATATGGATAATCTTCCCAAAGATCATAAGAGTCAAGCCGCCCGTGTACATTCCATCTTAGTTTATTTATATGTAACGCTTTTGCAATATGAATAGTACTATATCCATCCAGTACGCCTAATTCAACTGCTAGCGGATAACGAAAGCATTTTATTAATGTTTCGAATACTTCTCCGTAATTATTTTCTATATAACTTGATTTCATTTTTGTATTAGAATTTTATCAATCCCGCGAAAATCATCGCTTATTAAAACTTTTTCGCCTTTTTGAACTTTTCCTATTAATTCAAATTTTTTTAAAGCAATTTTTTTTATTTCATCTTTACTAATATTAACTCTTTTATTTCCATACATTCTCACTGGTATTATATCTTTAAAATAATCTTCTTCGCCCATCATAATAAACTTCCCTAATTCAATAGTATATTCATCAAGGAGAAGTTCTTTCGGTATTTCATCTTTAGAATATTTATCTATATCCCACAAGGTAGGTTTATCAATTACACGCTGAATAAATCTTGCTATCGGTTGATATAATTCTTTAGGGAATATCAGCATAATATTTCCTTAATCCATTTCTCCGGGATAAATTCAGCTATTGCTCTTTCACGGGCTGCTTTGCCTTTCTTTTCCAATTCTGCTACTGTTACATTTTTAATAATCTGTACCATTTCTTCTTTACTATTACAAAGCCATCCGCATTCAGGCGTTACACGATCCACAGCGCCGCCCCAATTGTCCGCAATAACCGGCAATCCTACAGCGAGGGCTTCAATTATAACGCGCGGACCCATATCCATATAGCCTTTAGGGAGTGAATACCAGAATAAGTTTCCTGCTGTTAAAAAATTTGCTATTGTTTTTGCTTCGGCTGTACGTTTGAATTTTATAATCCTATTTGTATCAGATATAAAAGAAGGCCCCGGTAAGAAAAACATATTCAAATCGTTTCTTGAATTAAGAATATTTTCTACCTCAATGCCGAAATCTTTCGCGAATTTAGTATCTCCTTGAGAGCTATGCCTCACTAATCTTATGCTTCCGGCAAAATCAATCCCGACATTTAAAAATTCACTCAAATCTGTACATGGCGCAAGGACTTTTGTTTTAGATTCCGGCAGCTTTTTAAGTAATTCCTTCTCCTGAGATGAATTCAAAAACATATATTTATCCCAACCTTTAGTCCATTCAATTTCGCCTACCTTGCCTCTGCGATAGTTCAACATCATTATCTTCCTATCAGCATTTAAAGAAGAAAATACCTCTGCCATTTCCGGAGTAGTAAATTCCCAAACAAAATCATCAGCGTAAACAAATAAGACATCGCAGCTTTCATGCAATGTTTCATAATCTTCCGTTACTTTGACATCTTTAAGATCTGTCTTTAATATCTCTTTAAATTCCCTGCTGCTTACTTTATTGCGGAAAGGAATAAATTCTACCTTGTGGCCGGCCGCTAATAAATATTTCATTATAGTCGTAATAGATCTAGCGCAACCGCCCCACCCGCGAGCAGTAGATACTATCTTTATTGTTTGTTGAAATCCAGCGGCAATAACTACTCTTTCAAGTTTTCTAAGTTCATCGCTTTCTTTCTCTGTTTTAGGTTCAAGCGGCGCGAGTTTTATATTTCCAAGTTTTCTTCCCCAAAGACTTGTTCCATTCCAACGGCCGCCTTTTTCAGGGCCATCAAATTCTTTTTCAAGATGCATCTCCTGCCAATTCTTTTCATCGCTGCCATATGAATTATGGATAATGACTATATCAGATATTTCAGAAGCGCATTGAGTAGATGGCCCTCTTGTCTGCCCGCCGGAAGGCCCATCTACAAAAACCATATCGATTGTCAATGTTGCTAACTGCTCTTTTATTTTATCTATATCAATACCATCCCAAAGGCGTATATCTAAATCAGGATTTATTTTATGTATTTTTTCAATCCATTTTGGATAAGTATCAAATGAAATAACATTAATACCTTTTTTATGCATTAATAACGTAGAAAGGCCCACGCCAAATTCTACTATTGTCTTAATCTTATTTTCATCAATTATTTTCTCAAGAAATATCCAATCTTTTGAATGTATGCTTCCACTATCAAATGGATATCCGAATTGAGAACGCCAGGCGATAAGTTCCGCATCGTTTTTTTGCCTATCCCTATCTTTTACCTTCACTTCTGTAGTAATTTTTTCAGGTGCTTTATCGGGAGTCTTGACTATATTCTTAAATTCCTTAGGCTTGGCAGATTGTTTACTTCTGACTAATCGACCGCCAATATAATAACTATTCAAAGCATTTGTTAAATCCTGCGGAGTAATTATATCAACGCATTTCGGAACTTTATTTCCAACCAAATTAGAACAAGTATCAATATTACAATGCCAACAGGCTTTCACTGCACAAGGTAAGCAGCCATCAGTTGATAAATACCTATGGCCTTCATATCTTGTAAACGATACAGGCTCCCGCGCGCCGGCAACGACAATTGCCGGCTTATATAATGCTCCTGATAAATGCATATGAAAACTAACAAGGCCTATTGATCCTTCCGCGTTTAAAAATAATTTATATAAATCACGTATGCCTGTATTCTTATCTTGTGTCTTGCCAACATAGTCAACAACATTATTCCCTTGCAGTCTTGGAGGATTGTCTTCGCGAGTTCCTAATTGATAAAATAATGTATCAGGATTCAGAGTAATGAATTCTTGCCACTTTTCAAAAGGATACATTTTACATCCCCAGCCTTTTTCTCCCGTGATGACAATTATCCAATATGGATGTTTTTCAACCGGCGGCGCATTAAATTCTTCTTCTGTCAACCAGATATCCGGCCGAGATAATCCCTGAGGAATAGATACTCCGAGCGCATCTTCTATCGATAATCTATATGCGTTAGCAAAATGCCAGTCTAATCTATTGGATGCATTGGTAAGTTTCCCTGGGCCTATCTTAACAATATTTTCTTCTGTATGTAATAATGTTCTATCAATATGAGGATTATGATCCCAGATATGCATTGCTGTAGAAAGAATATTTACTCGCACCTTAGGAAACGCCGCTTTAAAATCTCTAATGGCACAAGTGAACATCAGCATATCACCTATCCGCTGCCGGTTACGGAATACTATCTCTTTACGATTTATCCCACTTGCGGATACTTCTTTAAAATCATTCTCTAATCCTGCATGCGATAAAATATCATGCGTAAATTCTTTTATCACTTCTTTATCTTCAATAGGACCGTGTACATGATTGGTTCCACTTGCACCTTTGAAAACCGCTAAATGGCTAACTATCTCTTCATTAAAGTTACCTAGACTTTTTTGACATATCGGACATTCCATCACCAACCTCCCTTTATTTTTTGGCAGATAAATTCTGCGTTTTCTTCAGAAACATGCATTCCAAGAGGGATACTTATATAATTTTCCTCAATACTATTCATTACCATAAGATTTTCTCGTTTACCTCCGAATACATGATAAATGTCATTTCTGACCTGTACTACATTCGTATCAACATCAGCGTCGAAAAGCATGCGTGCAAAACCGTCTCTATTCTCAACCAATAATGTAGCGAGCCAATATGTATTGACTTCACCATCTACGATCCTCATTACACCTGGGATGTTACATAATTTCCTTCTATATATATTAAATATCTTTTTCCTATGTTTTATAACTTCCCTATAGTGCTTAAGCGCGGCAATTCCCATAGCGGCCGAGATATCTGTCATATGCCGCTTAGTCCCGGGAAGATCAATATCAAACGTCATCTTGCGTTCTCTATATGCCTGCCAGTTATTCGCGATTTTCTTTTCTCTATCAATCCCGAACCATCTTAACATCTTAGCATCTTTCTCATCTTTGCTATTATTTAACACTATCATTCCGCCATCTCCGGTGGTTATGTGTTTGATAGCTTGGAATGAACACGCTGTCATATCGCCCGAAAAAATCCCCAGGGCCTGGCAAGCGTCCGATATAATTGGAATCTTTTTACGTTGAGTAAAAACTCCTTCTTTGAAAAAATTGTATTTACCCATGCCTGCCTTAATGCCGCCAAGATGAACTTGTACTATTGCTTTGGTTTTGTCCGTTATTTTCCTATTTATATCATTATAATCGATACAAAGCGTATCCGGATCAACATCGGCCCAGATTATCTTAACTCCGCGCCGCAATAATGGAAGGTTCGTAGCAGTACACGTCAATGGCGTGCATATTACCTCATCCCCGCGTTTAAGGCCCACAAGGTCATATGCTGTGTCTAAAGCCGAAGTGCCTGAATTTAGGGCTACAGAGTGGTTTAAATGGAAGAACTTGTTAAAGTCTTTTTCAAACTGGTCCACTTTGGGGCCTTGGCCGATAAATCGTGAACGCAGAACATCAGTTACAGCATCTATAGCCTCTTTTGGAACGTACGGGTAGAAAAGATCGATCATTTTATTTACCTCCTATAGGTACTTAAGCGTACCGTCTTCTAACTTATAGCTTCCTGATGCATGTGTTTTAGTCAGAGAACAATTAAGCTTAGTATCTACCTTAGGACTACCTTCAAATGCCGCGTCTCCTGCTTCATGTATTACATGGATAAGATAGTTTTCATACCAAGGCGGAGTCCCGGAAGCATTATCGCATTTCGAAATAGCCATAACGCTTATATTTTTAGCCTCTTCACTCATGCCCTGACGCTCGAGTATCCTGTCTAGCCTGCCGTCTTTCAAGTCAAAAAGATCATGTTTGAGGATTTTAAGCAATCCCTGGGCTTCATTTTTCTGTTTCTCAATAACAGCGATTTTATCTAAAGTGGCTTTAACAGCTGCTTTGATAACTGATATCTGTTTTTGCCGTATATCCTCTTTCATCTTGTCAAGCTTAGGGCTTTCCATTGGACTCCTTTTTTTTAAATATACATAACATCAATATAGTTACTATGATGAAAAGAACAGAAGCTATTATTAAACCCGCCACCCCGGGTATGTCTAATACCGGAGTCGGTGGATAAGTTGTCATTGAATGCGTCATTGTCTGTCCTTTATTACGGCCAAAATTTCGTCATCTTTCATTACTAAAAGATTCCTATCTTTTTCTCCGGGTTTATCAGCCACAAGAGTAATTTCTGTGCCTGAAAACTTGGAGAATAATACTGTATCTCCCGGTTGTACCAACACGTTAACATCGCTATCAGCAGCTATGGAAATTATTATGCCTTTTGTCGGCGCCTTCTGATTAGCAATTTCAGGGATATAAAGTCCTCCGGGTGTTTTTGTTTCCCTTGTCTGGGGTTCAACAATTACTCTCTTATTCATAGGTGATATTATTTTCATATTATCCTCTCGGTTTCCTGTGTGATAAATCTACTATTGATCTTATCATCTTATATAGTTCACCCCTTACTTCCTTATTCACTATCCGCAGTATTTCCTTTATCTGCGCGATATTGACCTGTTTTTTTCCTCCTTCTTTCTTCGCTACCAGTACCGCGAATTCATTGATATTCATGGATATCCTCCTTTCTTTTATTATTAACTCCATCCTTGTGTTGTATAGGTAGTCGTCCAACTTGATCCTCCTGCATTAAATCCTTGACCAAACACAATCTCTACATTCATATCCGCCCGGGGATTTAACATTTCCCGCAGGAAAGCGTCATAGGCAGCTTTTTGCTGGGAAAGAATATCATACGCATTATTTATCATCTGTGCTATTTCTTCCTTCCCGCCGCGATCCGGGTGATATTTCAATATCAAATGGTGATACCGTTTCTTCACTACATCCGGCTCACTGAAATTCGGAATCTTAAATGCTTTGTAATAATTGACTCTGGGGAAGTTTATCATAATATTGGCGCCTGCGGGCGGAAGTCGAATCCGCATATTCGTTTCTAGCCTCGTCCGGACAAGACAGATGTTTTTCCGTTTAAACTACCGCAAGCAGAAGTTCCAAGCTAAATAAATTAATTTTTAATGAACAAAAAAAAGAGCATGATTTCTCACGCTCTGGTTAACTTCCTATGTGATCGCAATTATATTGCATATTGCTTCCCGGTTTTATTTTTTTATCTAGGCCTGCTGCCTTCATCTCTACGTTTATACATATTAAAAATATACACTGAAAACGTTTTCTTGTCAACTGTTATTTTTATTTATTTAATTCTGCTTCGAACTCTCGTCTTAAATGCTAAAACCTAAAAACGTAAAAAAAATAAAAATAAAATTTGGGAAATTGGAAAAAGGCGAAAAAGGTGAGAAGTTGTTTTCGCTGATATGCAAGGGCCTAAAAGGTAAGTTCGAAGGTATATTTGGGAGGAGTGGTACGCGCACCTCCTTTCTTCAATCCTAACTTTTCACTGGTATATTTGGCGTATCTATCCAGAATCCATACAATAAAATAATTCTATATCGCAAAAGAAAAACCTTGACATATATATATATATATGTTACCATATATCATAATCAATAATCGTTCATTGACAATTAGGGAAGCAAACTTTGCAGAATTGCAGAAGGGTTTAAAACAATGGGTAAACAAACAATAACCGAATATCTGCAAGAAGCCGAAGCGTTAAAGCAACAGCAAAAGGAATTAAACGCAAAGCTTAAAGCAAAGAAGCAAGCAATCGCAACCGAGTATATGGACAACCTAAGCCCGGAAGCGAAAGCGCAGCAAATCGCCGAAGCCGAAGCAATCCTTAACACTGCCAAGGCGGAAACGATAAAGGCAAAGGATACATTCAAGGCAACTATGCTAGGGATTAAGGAACGAGTCAAATTCTCTAAGTCAATCCTTGATTTCGTAAACTACAAGATACATAATGGATTGCCTAAAGTAAACAACCAGTACGTTGTCAATGAAAATATTCTTACATTCCATAGGGAAGGGATAAAGGACATTGCCATTGATATAAGTAAAGCAGACTGGCAAAAGGTATTCAAGGCGGAGTTAAAGAAGCAAGGCATCAACGGCAATGATAGAGTAGCGGACAACATCATCTATAAAGCCAAGTGCCTGCTCGAAAGTAATAACGCAGTTTAGTATTTTCTCCGTTGCTAAAGTAAAACAAATAAACATAAGTAATTCTAAAAGTTTGCAGCCCTAATTGTTAAATATAGATTTAAGAGCCGAAGAGATTGACCGCTTCGGCTATTGCTTTTTGATACAAAGTAGCAAGGTCTATGAGTGTTCCAAGGTTGTGGATAACTTTGCCTGTGGATAACCTGTTAGTAACCTGTGGATAACCTGTGGATAACTTAGGCTCACGGGTTAAGGAGTTGAAGCATTAAACTCCATATTCTACTTATTTTATAGCCCTATAGGTACAGGTATTTAGAGCTTATGCGCTGATATATACGCGGAAATCTTGATTTCCTTTGTATATATACTCCTTATATATAATATAAAGTATTTATATACTATATATAATAAGGAAGAGATGATATATTTGGTTGAGGGAGTGCGGAGACGCGGGCAACACCTCCACTCCGCAACCCATAACCATAACACCTTAGCATGGAGTTATCCACAGGGCAAGAGTTCGAAACTAAGGGAGTTATCCACAGCTTATCCACAGCTTATCCACAAAGCAGGAGTTCAGAGATGAAAAATTTAATCGTAAGATTACGAAAATTATTTGCAAAGAAACAAAGATGGACAATGTTGCCGGAGACGAAAGAATATAGAGCTAAGTTCGTTATAAAGCAATAAGGAGTCAGTATGGTTACAAGAACAGTAATAAAGCAATACAAAGTATTTCGTTTAAATCTGGGCGGAGTTACATTATCAATAGTCCGCTTTAAGAGAAAATTCTCATTATCATTTGAGATGAAATGGGGTTGGTAGAGAATGAATAAATCAAAGAAATTATATCTTGCTATTGTTTTTCTTCTTATATTCGGCTCTTCTGCCTTTGCGGACAGTAATCTCGGATCGAGATTAGTCCGCAGCGCGAGAGCTGAATTAGGCAACGGAGAAACAACAAGCAACAATTGCGGAGTCGCAATAAAGCGGTATCTCAACGGCAGGGAGAATCTTGCATGGTGTGCGGGATTTATCTCTTATATTCTGCAACAGAATAACGTTAAGGATATTGCCTATTGCCTCTCCGCAAAAACTATTTTCAACAGGGCAAAAGCTCAAGGGCTTATCGTAAGTACTCCCCGGCCCGGAGATTTGATATGCTTCTGGCGCGGTAAGAGAAACGGCTGGCAGGGGCATATTGGTATCGTGGAGAGCGTAAGCAAAGCAGCAATAACGGCAATAGAAGGCAACGCCGGCGCTTACCCCTCTAAGGTTAAGCGCGTTACTTACAAGAGAAACAATATCCCGAGATTGCTCGGATTTGTTAGAGTGGAGGAATAAGAGAGGAGGTGATTATTATGTGGAGAAGATTATTCGCAGGTTTTCCGTTTTGTAAGAGTTGTTTAAGACGTAATTGCGGAGATTGTCCGTTAGCAATAAGGAGATAAAAGCATAAGAGATTATGTTTTACATCTCGGAAAGGAAAATATGAATGATGAAATGTTAGAGTGGTTATTTCCAGAGAGTTATAGCGACTAAACGAAACGCGGAGGATATCTCCGCGTCAACCGCAAAGCGGTTCTGATGAGTATTAGTCAAAGAGAGGAGGTGATAAAATGAAAACAAGAGTATTTACTTTTCACTCAGACCCAGGGCATGCCTGGCTGGAGGTAACTAAACAGGATTTGCGGGGATTGTTTATCGTTGATGATATAAGCGGATATTCTTATATGTCCGGAGAAAAGGTTTATCTCGAAGAGGATTGCGACGCTCTTAAGTTTCTAAAATCCTACCAGTTGCAGTATGGAAAAATGAAGATTGATGAGAAGCATATGGACGGAGAAAGTTTTATTCGTAATTTACAGAGTTATAAGGCATAGGGAGTGTGAAAAATGAAAGTAGAAAGACCTTTAACAGCTCTTGCGAAGTTTCTTATTAAACAACTCCTAGCTGTTTTTAAACAAATGTCAAAAGAAGATTGGGACGATAAGGAGTTGCGGGATTTACAAGACAAATTATTTGGGAGAATGCAATGAAAAAACGTAACCGGCTCCAGGATAAATTATATCGGCTCGGATATCCTATGAATATAGTCCGAGCAGCGGGAGATAGGTCAGAAGCGTACAAACAAGAAATGAAACAGGAGTATTTCGATCGAAAGGAGAAGAGAAGATAAAATGAAAGGAATAGCATTTATATTGTTTATTATATTGATTTATTTTTTGCCGTGGATTGTAGCCATGGCAAATAATCACCGTAACAGCGCGGCGATTGCTCTGCTCAATGTGTTGCTCGGGTGGACGTTTATCGGCTGGGTTATAGCGTTAGTCTGGGCAGTAATGCAAGATAAGGAGAAGAAAAATGTCTAATCATTGTGATAATGATTTAAGAGTAAGTGGAGATAAAGCAGAATTACTCCGCTTCAAGAAGTTCGCGAAAGAAGGAGAGAATTTATTATCTGCTAATAAATTTATTCCTTATCCAAAGAAGTATGCGGAGCAGGATAAAAAAGCAGAGGAGCAAGGAGAGAAAAGACTTGCTTGTATAGACAAGTTGAAAAAATCCGGAGTAAAAGATGATGAAGCTCGGAAAAAAGCATTTAAGGAATTTCCGCATTTCTCTGACGGTTATAACTCCGGTGGTTATACTTGGTGTAACGATAACTGGGGGACGAAATGGGGATTTTACAGTGTTGAGCTTGCAGATGAAGATCTCTCTGATAAAAAAGGTTATGAATCAGAGCTATCCTATAGATTCGATACGGCTTGGTGTCCTGCTCTACCTGTAATAAAAGCAATGGGAGAGAAATTTCCAAAACTAAGATTCGAGAATCGTTATTTCGAATGCGGATGTGGATTTAACGGCTTGTATGTAGTTGATAAAGGAGAAGTAACCGAAGAAAAAGAAGGAGATTACTTCGGCAATAGAGGAGGTTGATATGCCTAAATTCAAAGTAACAATATCTCTGCCGGTATATTCAACAGAGGTGGAGGCATGGGATAAAGAAGAAGCGGAAGAGATCGCAGGAGAAAAGTTCGTTGATTATATGGAATCTTCTGAACGTAAAGACAACCTTGTTAATATTGAAGAGCTAAAGTAAAGCCGAAACTCCTGTGATACAGAGTAATCTAATCGCAGGAGTCAGCCGGAGATCCGGCTCTGATGAGGCGAAAGGAGGTGATTATATTGACGCCAAGCGAATTAAAACAAGCAACACTTAAAACATCTCCGTATTATTTCACGCACGATACAATGAAATTCTTCGGAGACACAATGAGGAATTACGGAGTAAGAGCAAATACAATAGTAACATACGGGGGGAGAGTTGAGGTTTGGGAGTTATATCGTAAGAAACCTGTTAAGCATGGAAATCAAAGCTCCGCTTATTTCAGTAAAAGAACATTACATAGAGAGTTTGTAAAAAGGAGGTGAGAAGATGAAAAGTTACTATAGAAAACAATTAGAGAAATTGCACGGGAGAGTATCCGTAAAATTTATCTCTGATAACGGAGAAACTAATTGGTTGAATTTGAATTATGAAAGTTGTCAAGAAATTGCTAGAACACTAAGTGATTTAAACGCAATAGAGCAAATAAAAGTAGAGGGGGATGAGGAGGTGAGGAAGAAATGAAAAAATTTAAAGTAGAATTAGAGATCGAAGTCAGCGAGAGTGATTGGAAAGATGGAGATATGTCTTTGATTGATTATATCGAGCAAGAATTATCTTGGGCGAGGGAGTCTTTCTTTTATCTCAGCATCAAGAAAATTACGGAGTTACCGGTATAAGAGAGTTCGATAAGAGTTAAGGTTATTTATCTTAATCAAGCACAAAAAACGCTTTTGTTACAGCTCGAAGCTAAACGAAAGCAAAGGAGATGAAAAATGGATAAAATAAAAGAAGTATCGGAGACAGAATTTCAGGATATTTGCAGTGATTTTGTCGGAAAAGAAGTTTATATGTGTTCAACACATGAAACGGAGTATATTTTAAAGAAAGCCTGGGAGGATAAAGAAGCTCCGTTCTCATGGGATGATATTGAGAATGGATATATTGATATTTGCCCGAGTTGCGGAGAAGAATTAGATATTACAACTCCTGATGAAAACGATGAATATTGCTGCACAGCTTGCAATACCTCTTTTGATAATCCTGAAAACAATCCGCAGGAGATATTTGAATGGTGGTATGTATCTTCGTGGCTTTGCGATAAACTAGCGGATCTCGGGCATCCTGTAATAAAAGATTATCAGCTCTGGGGCCGATGTACAACAGGGCAGGCAATACTCCTTGACGGCGTAATATGCAATATTGTAACAGAGTATCGGCACGTTAAGAGTAACGGTAAATATTAAGATAAGGAGATGAAAATGGGATATACGCATTACTGGTATAAGCAAAAAGAAGTAGAATTAAAGAAGTTTAAGAAGATAGTTGATGACTTCAAAAAGGTGCTCCCAGAGATCATAAAAGTAGGAGTAGTTTTAGCTGACGGTAGCGGAGAAGGCGAGCCAATACTCAATTATAATTTGGTTTCGCTGAACGGAGCAATAAAGTGCGGACATCTTAAAAATGAAGCAATCTCAATCCCATGGCCCTCCAAAAATGCCGGTGGTGTTGCGAAGTTTTTAGAGGATGCAAAGAAAGGAAATTGGTTTGCCGGAGCAGAGATTGAAAAAAGATGTTGTGATGGGGATTGCTCCTATGAGTCTTTCATCTTTGAAAGGATTTTCAACGGAAAATTCCTTCAAAAAGAAAATGGTTTGTATTTTGATTTCTGCAAAACAGCTTTTAGACCTTACGATTTAGCGGTGATTACTTTTCTTATCATTGCTAAACATCATCTTGGTAAGGGTATCAAAGTATCATCTGACGGAGAGGATTGCCATTGGTTTGACGGCAAGCTCTTATGTCAACAATTTCTGGGGTATGGTTTTGAATATAAGATAGGCGAAAAAGAAAGAACTCTTGAGAAAGATAAAAAGGAGAAATCAAATGCATAAAATCGGCGAAACAGTAACCATTGAAGGTAAGATTAAGGAGATAATTATCTCTGAGAAAGAAACTACTTATAAATTAAGGATATATGAATCAGCAGTAGATGCTCCTAGTCTTATCTACAATGAAGTAATAGTCCGTGAGGAAGACGCTAAGATTAAAATTAATTAACTCCGGGAGATCCGGAGTCTATCCGTGAATCGGATACTGATGAGGAAAGGAGGCGATATAATTGATTAAATTTGAAGAGTTTCTACAAGATAGACACGGTGCGCAGTACATAGGTACTGATGATATGATGCCTGATGATTTTAATGATTGGCTAGAGGATTTAAGCATTGACGAATGGATAAATTATGGGAATATGTTTGCTAATTTACAAGAAAGTGAAGGATTAAAGAAACGAATAGCTGAATTAGAGCAAGAGCAAGAGAGAGAGATAAGAAAGGAGGCGTTAAAGAATGAATCATAGACCTGTATGCGTAAAGTGCGAAGTGGATTTGCGGCCGGAGAACAATGAAGTTACAGTCGCAGAGTTATTTCAAAATAATAGCAAGATATACCGGCTTTGGTCAGCTGATAAATGGAGATGTCCTATTTGCGGAGTCGAAGTAGTTATTGGCTTTGGTCAACAAGCTTGGGCGGAGCATTACCAGGTTGATTCCATTGAAGCAAATCTCGAAGAGATCCAAATGAAAGGTCAAGAAGTAGTTTATTCAAAGGAGGTGTTAAAATGAATGAAACAGGTAAAAAGTTTGACATACAGCAGATTATTAATGATAAACTACAAGCGATTTTAGATTTAATTAGAGCTGAAATACCTCAAGCGCAACAAGAACCAGAATATATAATAATAAAAGAATTAAAAAAATATTTTAAATCATAAAAGGAGGATTTGAAATGAGTATACCTATTAAAAAATGTATCAGTCCGAATTGCGACAGTACAGAGTTTATTGTATCAGAAGATACAGTATATGAGGCGATGATTGACCCGGAGAATCAAATTCTCCAATGCCATAGAGTAATTAATAACGGAGTAGCATGTATCACTTGTAAAAAATGCGGTGAAGCACACGACGCAAATGATTTTGAAAAGATAGAGTTTGACTGGTAAAAAGAAAGGAGATAACGTGAGTGTAAATTCTTTTGAAGATTTAAAAGCACACGCAGGACATAAGATTACTTGTATTACATATGGGAAACCGGCAGAAAATGCAGCGGTGGAATGCGAAACCTGCAATGAAGTGTTACTGGATTTTGATAAAAATAAAGAGAAGGAAAGGAGGTGAGAAAATGGGAATAATGATTAAAGAAATCAAGCTTGAAGATATTAATATCACTAAAGACAAGGAAACCGGAGTTTTAAAGGTAGAAGGGGATTATAGTCTTATGTCTGTAACTGATACAGTATTAGCAAAGCAAGGCTTCAATGGTTATAACGAAATAAAAGTAGAATTAACAAAGGAAGCCAGGGAAGCGTTAAATAAGTTTTATTCTGGTCTTAAAGAGAGTATCCAAGCAATACTTGGATTAACAGAGGAGAAATAGAAAATGAATATCGCAGAAATGAAACAGGAAATTTTACAAGAGATCAATAGCGGCTGGGATGAGGATGTAAAAGCTGATATCCGGACAATAATCAATAAGATTATTTCACAGCAAAAAATAATCACCGAAGCCACAAAAGCCATAGTCGAAGCAAGAGAATTGCTTAAGGCGATAGAGGATCCTATAAAAGTATCTGAACAAGAAATATTAGGATAGTCCTCTGATGAGCCTAAACGAAACTGCTCCGAAAGGAGCAGTCAGGACAATAGGAAGGGGGTAAAGATGATAAAGAGTAAAAAGCATAAGTTGAAAGGAGATGCGATCTCGAGATCTGTTTTTCTCGATGGCGAGTATTTATCTCCGGCCGAAAGTCAAATAGTTTGTAACCATTCTCCCGACGGCTTTTCATGGGGGTATGGCGGAAGCGGAGCAGCGCAATTAGCTCTTGCGATTATCTTGAAGCTGACAACGAAACATGAGGGCTATCAAGTTTTTAAGTGGAGAGTTATAGCAAAATTGCCGCAAGAAAAATCGTTTGAAATTGAATTCGAATTGTAAAAGAGGTGAGAAAATGAGTAAACATACACCAGGGCCATGGAGAGTAAAAGAATCGGGAGGTTGCGTCTGTTCTGATAATAAAACAATATGCCAGTTAATATCTATCAATGATGGAGCGCTATCGATAACTCCAGAAGTTGAGGGCAACGCCAAACTAATATCTGCCGCGCCTGATTTGTTGGAGGCATTAAAAGGATTATTGTCTTGTGATTTACATAAAAATCTAACAGGCGGCTATCAATTTCATATAGAGAATGCAGAAGAAGCTATTAAAAGAGCGGAGGCACAATGAAGAAGCATACGTTAAAAGGTAAAGTGCCAAAGGAAATGGATACTATAAATAGGCATAAACCTTATCAAATAATTACGGTTAGAGATGCAGAATTTTGGGATTATAACTTTAAGATTAAAGGTATAATATATGAAATTTCTGTTAATACAAAAACGGGAAGATTATATATCAATAAAGACCAAGATCAAAATCGTAATTAAATTGAAAAGAAAGGAGGATTAAATTGATCGTAATTCTATGCGACGGCTCGAGTAAAGGAAATCCCGGCCCTGCTTCGATCGGAGTTATTATCTGGGCGAGATATAAAAATAGTAATCAGAATATAATAAGGCCGACAGAAATTATCCACGAAGAAGTAGGAGTCCGGACAAACAGCGAGGCAGAATGGCTATCTCTATTAAAAGGAATGGATTGGACGGCTCATAACAATCCTGACAGCGAAGAAGTTTATATCTATTCTGATTCTCAATTGGTAGTCAATCAAGCGAACAAGACATGGAAAGTAAAACATGATAATATGATACCTCTCTATGCTCGTTTCCAGAGTTATATTGAATTCTATGTCAAACAATTTAAACGATTGCGTATCTATTGGGTACCTCGGCAGCTTGTATATCTTGCTGACAAAGCAGCGAAGGAGGTAGGTCAAAATGAAAGAGAAAAAAGAGAAAATTGATATTGCTAAATTAACGATGCCTTTTGTGCTATTCATACTATTATTATGGTGTTTGTATATATTAATAGCATTATTAACACAGAAAATAAGTTTTTAGAAAGGAGAAGAAAGATGATTAAAGATCTTTTAAAAAAGATTAAAAGTGTTGTTAATGAATACACCACTATTAATTGTAAGTTTACGATGGAAAGTAAAAAAGAAGAACCCGATGTACAATGGGTACTTTATATCAATAATGTAACTAATTTAACAGGCGATGCTTTTCCAACGTTTAATTCTTTTGATCAGTTAAAAAGTTTTGCAGATATTCTTTGTTTAGAACTTAAAAGAGTAAATCAAGACGCAGTTAAAAATGCTGTTGAAATTGCGCAAGAATTAGTATTAAAACAGAAAGGAGAAGAAAAATGAAATGTCCGTTTTTAAATTGTGAAGATACGCAAGATAATCTGCACTTTGAAGATCCTGCGGGGCATCTTATAATCACGCATGGCGCTTTAGGGCATGCGCACGTACACGCGCCATTTGATAAACCTGAATTGCTTATACGAATGGCTAACGCGTTGATTAATGAAATGTGGAAAGCAAATATTAAATATGTTTTACCGCCAAAAATCAAGAAAGGAGATGGCAACGATGGTAAAATCAGTGAAAACGAATAAACGTAAATTTCCGGTGATGATAATGTTAACCGGGGCTGATACGGAATTTTTAGACAGGAAGATACAGCACAATAATCCTTTGAAGAATTCCCGGTCGGCAATCTTGCGTTTATTAGTTGAAAAAGCAAAGGCGAATCCGGCCTTACTGGATACAAAATAGATGTAACCATTATACCGTTACGCATGTCAAATAAAACTTGACAAAAAACAAGGGGCTGTTATACTAAGTTATTGACGACACGAGAGAGTTGGTTAACAAAAATTATTTCATATCGTAACGGTATAACGCAAAGAAAAAAATGAATTTACCCCTTGTTGAAATTAGGACGCAGGCTTCAAAGCCTCCTTCCTTTAACCAATTCTCTCGGTATTTTAACAAGGGGTTTTTATTGTGTTTATAGAAAAAATTATTCTTACAATTATAATTTCTTGTTTTTTACTTTCTTGTATTCTCGGACTAATAACCTTATGGATGGATTAAATTATGCGAGTTTATACTTCAGATAATCAGGCAATAGTGCGTTGCCAATACCATGAGAAAGAATTAATAAAGGCAATCGGCGATTTTAAATTCAATAAAGCGGATGCCTCTTGGCGATTCCCTATCCGCAAGCTCGTGGATATTATCGATAATCTTAAAATTGATTATAATGAAGAAACTAAACTTATCTATGATAGATTACGGGCCGAAAGACAGAAACACCACAAAAAAATTAACATCGCGAATAAAATCAAGACAGAAGAATGCAATATCGAAAGTTTAAACGGAATAGATTTATCTATTTGTTTCCAACACCAAAAAAAAGCAATAACATTAGCCTCAATGTTTGACAGCTATGCTTTATTTATGGAAACCGGTACAGGAAAAACATTATGCGCTATTAAGCTAATTGAATATTGGAAAGTTCCAGCCATGATTGTTGCTCCGCTATCAACACTTGAAAGCGTATGGATACCTGAAATAGCAAAATGGAGTAAATTAAACGCGGTTATATTGTGGCATAATCTTAAGGCATTTTATAGCAATGATCCTTATGATATTTATTTAATTAATTATGAACAGTTTAAGAAACTATCTAAAGAAACAGACATATCAAAAAAAGTAAAATGCATCATAATTGATGAAAGCAGTAAGTTAAAAAATCCTAAAAGCCAAATCACTAAAACAATATTGGATTGCCGGGAAAAAATTCCTCATAGAATCTGCTTAACTGGAACGCCGGCGCCAAACAATCTTCTCGAATATTTTGGTCAAATGACTTTTATAAATCCGGATTGTTTGGGAACGGATAATTTTTATCGTTTCCGCAATACTTTCTTTTTCTCCACCGGGTATGGCGGATATCAATACCGGCCGATGAAAGGCGCGAAAGAAGCGATAATCCAAAATGTATCTAAACAAGCATTTTCAATACGTAAAAAGGATTGCTTTGATCTACCGGATAGGATTTATGAAACCCGGAATATCTACATGGATAAAGTCCAGGAAGCAGCTTATGAAGAAATGAAGAAAGAAAACATATTAGAATTCGGGGATCATGTGGCCTTAGGCGTGAATGAGCTTGCGAAAATTATGAAACTCCGGCAGATAACTTCCGGATTTGTTATCAGTACGCAAGGAGCAACAGTGCTTATATCCGATGCTAAAATTAAAGTATTAAAAGAATTGCTTGAAGAAATACCGGAAGATAAACAAGTCATTATATGGTGTAATTTTCATTTTGAGATAGAACGATTAAAAGATGAATTTAAAGATGATGCGCGGACATTATATGGCGCAATGCCGCAAAAAGCAAAACAACAGGCGATCGTGGATTTTCAAGCAAAGAAATACCGCATACTATTAGCACATCCATTATCAGGCGGTATAGGATTAAATCTTCAACAATGTTCTTATATTATCTGGTATTCCTTATCCTATTCATCAGAACAGCATTCCCAGGCAAATGATAGGATATATCGCAAAGGACAAGAAAACAAATGCACCTATTTTTATTTGATAACAAAGGATTCGATTGATGAATTGATTTATAAAGCATTAACGCAGAAAATAAATCTACTTGAATCTTGTTTGGAAATGCTGAAAGGGGGTAAATAATGAAAACATTTAATGAAGTGTTAAGGAATTTTAGGGAAATAGAATGGCTTATGGCTCTTGACCCAAAAGATACGGATAAATGGATTAATAAACGATTAGACCAAGCAGAAGCAGAATTAAAAAAGGTTATTAGGATAGATGAGGGGAAGGTAAATAAAATTCTCAATAAAACTTCGGGATGTTCTACGAACTGTATTAGTTGTAAAGAATTAGCCAAAGTAATCTCCG
>CAJVXN010000004.1 GCA_913009335.1 uncultured bacterium | reverse complement strand
TTTTGTTTAATCATTTTATACCTCCATGTTTTAGCCTGGAGGTATTTTACCATTTTTTCCCTCTCCTCTGAATAAAATGGGTATTTTTCAATTAAAACTTATGGGTATTATTGCATTAAAATTCGCACCCTTAGAGATTTAGGCGCCGGAGGCGGACATAAAGATATGGCCGCTGGAGTGATAAAGGATGTGTCTTTGTTTGTTGAAGGGCAAATTTACCAGAGATTCAGGAGTCAATTAGGCATATAATATTTATCTAAAACAGAGGAGGTGATAATGAACGTTGAAAAAACCGGTGAGAAATATAAGTGTAATGTTTGCGGCAATGAAGTAATTGTGACAAAGGCCGGCGGCGGGGAACTTGTTTGCTGCGGCCAACCGATGGAAAAGATGCGGTAGAAGGGATACAATAAAATATTATTTTGGCTTCATTTTCTTGATAGTTGAATGGTTAAGGTTGATCGGCAGCTTTTTTCGGAGAGCGGTATTGACAGTTAAATAAAAAGGTGGTAGGTTGATTGTATCGCAGTTGAAAAATGAAAGGGCTATGAGCGATTTACGTAATTTACTTTCGGATAAATTGGTTGTACCGGAGTTGAAGGCGTCCGGCCGTGATGGCGCGTTATGCGAGCTGGTTGAAAGGGCCTGTGCCGGCGGCAGCGTCCCGTCCGGATTTACATCCGGGGATGTTTATAAATACGTTATTGACCGCGAGAATGAGCAGAGCACCGGGCTTGGGCAGGGTATCGCGTTTCCTCATGGCCGCATACCGAAATGGGGAGACAGCGTTATTACGGTTCTTGGCTTTAGTTCCAAGGGTATAGAATTTCATAGTATTGATAATAAACCGGTTCATGCGATTTTTCTTATTTTGTCTTCAGTCGAAAATCCATATTTGATATTGCAGACAATGTCGGCAATAAGCAGAGGAATCAAGAATGTCCTTATTCCGCCGCTTAATTTTGAAAATATTTTTAACGCTTTAAACGAAAAGCGCGTAAACGGTAAGACTTTGATTTGCGCCGAAGATATTATGCGCCCAGTGCGGCATATCGTGACCATGGATACATCCGTGGAAGACACGGCCCGCATAATGCATCTGCGCCAACAGGATGTTTTGCCGGTCATAGATGAAAATAAGAAGCTTTGCGGTAAAATATCCTGTTTAAGTATTTTTGATTTTGGGATGCCGGATTTTTTCAAGCAGCTTTCAACTATTTCATTTGTGCGCCATATTGATCCTTTTGAGAAATATTTCCGCCTTAGAAGCGATCTAAAGGTTAGTGATTTGGTTATTGCCGGCATAAATCCTTTGCGCCGTGATAATACGCTTCTGGAGATTATCTTTGAAATTACGGTTAAGAAACAGCCGCAGCTGTTTGTGGTGAATTCTGACGGCACGATAGCCGGCATGATTGACCACTTCAGTATTATTGACAAAATATTGGTATTTTAAACATGAAAGCGGTATTATCCTTAGTAATTTTTACAATAACTTATATCCTCATCGTCAGCGAAAAAATCAATAAAACAATTCTGGCGGTTACCGCTGCTTTATGCGCGATTATCTTCAGGCTCATATCTTTTTCGGAAGCGGTTGAGCGGATTGATTGGAATGTCATTTTTCTGCTGGTCGGGATGATGATCTGTGCTCACATCTTATCACGCACGGGTTTTTTTGAGTGGGTCGCTATTTCTATAGCTAAAAAAGCTAAGGGAGAGCCGCTGATCATTATGCTGTTTCTGCTTGTATTAACGGCTGTGTTTTCGGCTTTTCTGGATAATGTAACAACGATTATTCTTATTGTCCCCGTTACCATTCTCATCACTCAGCTTTTGGAACTGTCTCCGGTGCCTTTTATTATTTTGGAGGTGCTTTCTTCTAATATCGGCGGGACAGCTACCCTTATAGGAGATCCGCCTAATATTATCATTGGTTCGAAGGCCGCCCTTTCTTTTAACGCTTTTATTTTTAATCTGGGGCCGGTCATACTTTTAGTTTTCATTGTATTTCTCATGACGGTGCGATTTATTTTCAGGAGCCGCATACGCGTAGAGCCGGCTCTTAAAAAAAGAGTTACGGATGCTTTACCGCATTTGGCGATAATCGATAAAAAAAATATGATCCGCGCTTTGATAGTTTTTGGGGCGATGTTTATTGGTTTTTTTATTCACGGGTTTTTAAAAATCGAGCCGGGGATTATTGCTTTTTTAGGCAGTATGGTTATGCTGCTGGTGACCCGCCAGAAGAAAGACGAGGTCTTCAGTCAAGCCGAGTGGGGTGTTATACTTTTTTTCGTCGGCATGTTTATGCTTGTCGCCTCCCTTGAGGTAAACGGTGTTATCTCATCAGCCGGAAAAGCTCTTCTGGGGTTAGGAAATGATAATCTTTTTCTTATCTGCATTCTTATTCTATGGGGTTCGGCGATTTTTTCCGCTATCCTTGATAACATCCCGTTTGTCATGGTTATGGTTCCGCTGGTCAAGGAAGTTAACGGCCATTTTGCCCTCGGCAATCTTCCCGGCTCAATGGGGCATCTGAATGTTTTATGGTGGGCTCTCGCGTTGGGAGTATGTCTCGGCGGCAACGGGACGCTTATCGGAGCATCCGCTAATATCGTTATGGCGCGGATCGCCGAGAAAAATAAATGCCCGGTCTCCTTTGGGCGATTTTTTAAATACGGAGCGGGATACCTATTTCAGTCGCTGATTATCTGTACATTATATCTCTGGCTTCGATACTTCTTGTTTTAATATTTTTAGTTTTTTATTGCAATGTGATTGCGGTGAGGCTAATTTCGCCGTAAGGCTTTGGGTAAAATTAAAAAGGAGGGGTTTGTAATGAAAAAAAGTAAACGGGTTTTGTTTGTAGTATCTTTTCTGGTTTTAAGTCTATTTATAGTTTCTCAAACAGGATTAGCGCAAGGGGCCTGGCGGGAAAAAATGAAAGAAAAAATAAAGGAGAACATAAAAGAAAGGCGGAGCGAGCGAGCAGGGGAAAGAGGGCGGGTGAATACAAATATCGGCGATTATGATTTTTCTTTCGAG
Source organism: uncultured bacterium (assembly GCA_913009335.1). Taxonomy (GTDB): domain Bacteria; phylum Omnitrophota; class Gorgyraeia; order Ghiorseimicrobiales; family Ghiorseimicrobiaceae; genus DRER01. The sequence goes on along the minus strand of CAJVXN010000004.1, from coordinate 64,157 downwards.
TATGGCGGATGGATGCGGACATACAAGGTTCACATCCCTCCTTCTTATAAAACAACAATGCCTGCGCCTTTGATTCTTTCGTTTCACGGCGGCGGCGGTGATAGCGGAAGAATGGCCATTGACAAATATTATAATTTAATATCTAAATCCAACGAAGAGGGGTTTATTGTTGCTTTTCCTAATGGGGTGAGTAAGGTAAAATCCGGAAAACGCGCTACCTGGAACGCGGGGAGCTGCTGCGGATACGCCCGGGACAATAAGGTTGATGATGTTGGTTTTGTGGAAGCAATGCTTGAAGATATAGATGGTAAATACAGCATCAATTCGAACAAGGTTTACGCGATCGGGTTTTCTAACGGAGGAATGTTTTCTTATCGGCTCGCCTGTGAGCTAACCGACCGGTTTGCGGCCATAGCTTCGGTTGCCGGCACGGAAAATTGCGATAATTGCGCCCCTTCAAAAGCTATTTCCGTAATGCATATTCACGCCAAAGATGACGGTTATGTTCTTTTTGACGGCGGCTCGGGCGATGTTTTCAAGGATAAGTCTAAGGTGACCAATTTTACGCCTGTGCCGGAAACAATCTCCAGATGGGTCAGGCGGAATGATTGCGATAGCAGCCCCAGAAGAGTTTTAGAGAAAGAAGGCGTTTATTGCGATTTATATTCCGGATGCGCGGATAATGTCCGGGTCATGCTCTGCGTTACGGAAACCGGGGGGCATTCATGGCCGGGAGGTCAAAAGCCGCGGGAAAAAGCCGATACCCCGTCTAATGCGATATCCGCGGTGGATGAAATCTGGGAATTCTTCAAGAGCCAATCTAATGAATAATTTATGAAAATCCACCTTAAAAAATTCGGTTAAATGCTAGTTATTATGATTGAATATAGAGAAATAGGGTGTAAAATCAGTAAGTTATTGATAGTGTAAACTATTGGGGCTGTTTCCGAAGACCTAATATATTTGTGAAAACGCTATAGATAGTTGGAAACAACAGCATCTTACGAGAGATAACAAAAATTCGGCACTTCTAACACCTACCCCATCTATTAGTCTCTTTAAATTCATTGCACCAGCAGTCATGAAAAGCTGAATTTTGGCATTTATTAGTCCTCGAAAAAGCATGCGTCTTAACAAATGCTGTGTTTTTCCTTCGCCAAAAATACCTTCTATGCAAAATTTTCTTTTTCTAAGAAGTGCTTTGCCATGGTCGCTTTGTGTCCATTCTTTAGCTTTATCTATCCACTCTCCATAAAATCGTGTTACAAGCCGAGCTTGAGTTTTTGAACTTACACATTTATGCTTAAGCGGGCATTTAATACAATCTTCTTTTTTGGCTTTGTAGGCCTTTCTGAATACGGTATGTTGGTAAGTCTTAAACTTGAGAACTTTTCCTTGCGGGCATATATACTGATCATTTTTCTTGTCATAGGTAAAGTCTTCCTCATTTAAGAATCCAGGCCTGTTTTTAGTCTTGAATGGTTTAAAAACCGTTTGCATATCTTTACCTTGCAGATATTGATAAGCTTCGATTGTACCGTAGTGGCTGTCTCCAACAATATGCTTTCCTTTAATATTGTTATTTTGCATTTGTTTTGTTAATGCCGGGAGAGCGGAGGTATCGGCGTCTTTAGCTTTTGTAGCCTCGGCAGCTATAATGATACGGGCCTTACCATCGACAACGAAATGTCCTTTATAAGCAGCTTTTCTTCCTATGCCCGGCCTATAGATAATCGAGCCTCTTTATCTGTTTTAGATTGAAACTTATTATTTACGTAAGAACGCTGTCTTCTTTTGCCAATTTTTTGCTCATCGGCTTTACCGTCAAAATGCTTTCCACTAGTAGAGGTTTTTTCTATTTCCTCTTCTTTCATATGATATTTTTCAACTTCCTTAATATATTCATCCGGAGTCTGTTTGGTTTGAACAAATGATTTCAAGCTCGCGTTGGCTTGAATAATAGTCGAATCTACATAGGTGTCTTCTTGGCCTACAAGACTGGCTTCTTTGCATAATTCTACAACTTTATTGAAAAAACCAGAGAAGACATTTAACTCAAATCGCCGTCTTGCCTTGCTTAGAACACTGTGAGTTGGAGTAATTTCGTCTAAATCGTATCCCAAAAAGAGCCTATATGCCAAATTAACCGTTATTTCTTTAGCAAGTTTTCTTTCAGATGGCACATTAAACAAATAACCTATAAGCATCATTTTAAATAAGACTATAGGATCTATCGATGGTTGCCCTGTATGGCTATAATACTTTTTGGTTAAAGCTCTTATAAAAGAAAAGTCTATTTTGTTGGCTAATTTTCTTAAGATATGATCATCCGGCACCATGTCTTCCAGCCTTATGTTATAAAAAAGTCTTGCCTGTCTATGTTTAATTCCCATCATCTTCGCGCCCTCCTTTTAGCTATTCTTTTCAACTTAAGAGAGCTTTTATCTATAATTTCCCATTCTACTACTTCAGACTTTGTAAAATTCATCGCTCGCGCGATAGCCGCGGGAAAATTTACAAACCATTGTTGATTACGGCCTCTTTTTATTGCTTGCATTCTGGTTGGGTATCCCATATAAAACCTCCTATGTATAGTATTATTACTATACATAGTATACACTATAGCGTATCAGAACGCAAGGTTTTTTAGTATTTTACAAGGAGTTCGGAAACAGCCCCTTATCTTGACACTACTATTTTACCGCCACTGTTACGGCTAAAGATTATAACGGCGCGACCATAGGCAATTATACCGGAGATGTTGGTTTTTCAGGAAGCAATTTAAGTCTTCCTTCTACATATTCCTTTGGTTCAACTGATACCGGTATGCATATATTTTCTGGCTTATCCGGAACAGACCCTGGCACAACCTCTATTACTGCTACCGACTCCACCTATTCTGCGGCTACAGGTACATCTCCGCAATTTACCGTAAAAGAAGGCACAGTTATCGTGCGCGATACTTCGGGCCCTGTGGGTCCACTTGCTGTTACAGTGGATTTGATTGACTCAAACGGCGATGATATCACCACTGACAGCGGCACTACATTTACTGTAGCCCTTATAGAATCAAGAGACGATGATACTACCACCTGCTCCGCGGAAACCAACACAGTTACCTTTAAAAACGGCACAGCCACAATTGAGGTAACTGATACTCAGGCAGAAGTTGTAACCGTGACCCCTGTCTCGGAAGACTACCTAAATATTATCTCCGGCAAAGTCACCTTTGGCGGGGCAGGAGTCCCCAGCTTTGGCTCAGGGTTTAGGATGAAGTGGTGGAGAGAGTTGCGCAACGAAGAGTAAGCCTGTTGAAGCCGGGCTTCAACCAATTCCAAACCCGCATTGGAATTTAAAATAACTAAATGCCGAAGATAAAATATGAAATAGATCCGCACAATAGGCTGGTTGCTAAAATTAGCGGCAAGGCTTCCCGCATTAGTAAATACCGTAAAGTCCTCGATGGAAATTTTAGAATAGATAAAAAATCCCGCCTTATATATCATGTAAAAAAATCATCCGATTTTGAGGTTCCTCAACAGATTAAATTAACAGGTAATTGGTCTCTGGATAAAAATCATAATCTGGCTTTGACTTTAGATAAGTGGAATAAACAATACGCGCAAGGGCGTCTTCTTTTTAAAGGGAAGATTGCGAAGGTAGGGGGCACTAATTTAGTATTTTCTCTTATCACAAAAAACAAGCAGAATAAAGCCAGAACTTCTATTTTAAAATTCTCAGGCAAGTGGCGCGCGAATAAGAATAATCGCCTTAGCTTTTATATCAATAAAGATAAAAATAAATACGATATATTAACTTTTGCCAATGATTGGCGTATAAATAAAGATAACAGAATAGTATATTCTTATACTAGGCGTAATTTAAAAAGAAAGACCGTTTCTACCCAACGCATAGTATTTAAAGGGTCATGGGATATTAGTAATAGATACGCCCTTTCATATGTATTGGATGGGGTATCTTCTTCGAGATTTGATTTTAAGGTAAGCTTGGGAATAGCCGCGCAAAGGGGAAAGAAAAAAGGCATAAAGTATAAAATCGGAATTGGGGTCTCGCAAAAAGATATATCTTTATTTGGGGAATGGATTTACAAAAAAGACATAGGATTGCTATTCGCAATAGAACATGAAAAAGGTAAAAGAAGTACTGTTGCTTTTTCTGCCAGAGTAAAGTTAGGCAAGAAAAATAACCTGGTTTTTTCGTTGAAAAATAAAGAAGGAAGATTCTTAGGAATAGATATTACTTTATCCAGAGATGTGCTCTCGGGTAGAAAAAATAGTTTTATTAAGTTTATTCTAAATACAGAAGAGGGTGTAGTTCAAATAGGCGCGGGATTTGCGTGGTAAAATGTTTAAAAGAAGAATAGATAAAAATTTTTTAATATTCGCGGGATTTTTACTGCTTGTATCTTTGATAACAAGCATTTATTATTTTACGAGAATATATCAGCCCTGGGGAACAAGCTGGACTGATTTTACTGTTTTTCATCGGGCAGGGGAGCGAATCATAAAAGGTGAAGAGATATATGAATCCCCTGAGACCGGCGGTCACGGTATTGATGTATATAAATATTCGCCTGCCTTTGCTTATTTTATGGTGCCGTTTACGAAGATGCATATGCATAAATCTGTGCCGCTTTGGTATTTATTGATATTTCTCTCTATTTTGGCGTCAGTTTATTTTATAAGACAAATAATTATTCATTCGCGGGGCGAAAATAACTTACCGAAGTGTGTTTATTTTCTCTCGTTTTTGATGGTTTTACGGTTTTTCTTTACCTTGGTCTCAAGGGTACAGTCTGATTCATTGGTTTTATTTTTCTTAAGCCTTTCTGTCTATCTCTTGCATCGCAGGAAAGATGCGTTATCCGGATTTGCTTTAGGGACAGCTATTATGATTAAGCTAACTCCCTTAATATTTATTCCTTATTTTATCTATCGTAAATTCTATAAAATGGCGGCAAGTTCTATAGCGGCAGTTTTATTTTATTTATGCATTCCGGCTATCGGTCTAGGCTGGGAGAAAAATATTAATTTTGTCCGTTCCTGGATCAATAGCCTTTCTGACTCAACGCCTGATTTAATGTTGTGGTATAAAAATCAGTCTCTTTTAAGCGCTGTTTCGCGTTTGTTTTCAGAGAAATCAAAGGTTGCGATTATTGCACTTTCTCCTCTCTTAATAAAAGGTATTTTTTTATTATTATCAGTAGTTTTAGTATTTAGTATTTTATATTTTTGTAAAGGATTGATTAGAAATGAGAAAAAACATTTCGGATACGGACATTTGTTGGAATTTTCATCTATCCTGATATGTATGGTGATATTTTCTCCTATTGCCTGGAAGCACACATTCCTGCATTTAATCATTCCGTGCATGGTTTTAATTTATTATATCCTTAAGCATCCGAAAGACCGCTTGGTCAGATATTTATTGATTGCTTCTTTTTTTCTGGCGAGCGTATTAAACCCGGATATTTTAAAGTCTTATAATGAAATAGTAAGTCTTTATTCGAATGTTACCTTAAGTGCCGTTATTTTAATCGCGGCACTTATTCGAGTGGCTCATCAATTAAGGAAAAATTATCATGGATCATAAAATTTTAATTATTATACCTACTTACAACGAAAAGGAAAATATCTCTTCACTCATCAGGAGTATATTTGAAGTGCTTCCTAAAGCCGATATTTTAATAATAGATGATAGTTCTCCTGATGGAACAGGGGATATAGTCAGGCGTATTGGGAAACAAAATCCACAGATAAAGCTTATAACCAGGTCTAACAAGTTAGGTTTGGGTACTGCCTATATTGTTGGATTTAAATATGCGCGTGAATGTAACTACGACCTTATTGTTCAAATGGATGCGGATTTTTCACATCACCCTAAATATTTACCGAAATTCATCGAAGAAGTATTAAAATATCCTCTGGTTTTAGGCTCTCGCTATATTGAGGGGGGGGCGACGGTAGGATGGGGTTTTTCCAGGAAATTATTGAGTTATTGCGGTAATCTTTATGCCAGATGTATTTTAGGTATAAGTACAAGAGATTTAACCGGGGGCTATAAGTGTTATCAGAAAAACCTAGTAGAGGAGATATTATTGATGTCTGCGAGTTCCGAGGGGTATGTTTTTCAGATAGAGGCAACCTTTATCGCGCATAAAAAAGGATTTGCCGTAAAGGAGATACCTATAGTTTTTACAGACCGGCGTAAAGGCAAATCAAAAATTTCAAAGAAAATAGTTTTCGAGGCTATATATAAGATACCAATGATGTTATCTAGATTTAAGTGATTTAACGCTAGAAAAGTATTTTTATTATGAATCCCAGATATCATGTAGCTGTTTCCTTTGCAATAAGTAGTACTGTGTACGTGTTTTTGAATTCACTATCGGCGGCAATGGCTTCTTTTTTGGCCGGGGTTTTTATTGATTTGGATCATTACCTTGATTTTGTTTTGCAGTATAGGTCGTTAAATATCAAAAAATTCTTTGGTGTGTTTATGCCTTATCCGTTGATAGCTAAAAGTTATCTTTTTTTGCATTCTTTTGAGCTTTTAATCGTTTTTTGGTTTATTGTATATAAGTTTGGGTTGGGTTTGTTTTGGATGGGTTTAGTTATAGGCATGACGCAGCATCTTATTTTTGATCAACTACATAATAAATATATCCGTCCTTATTTTTATTTTATTACTACAAGATATTTATCGGGATTTAAAAAAGAGCGTCTTTTTAGGGCCCCTAATTTGGGCTGCTAGCTTGGGGGTATAAGAGGGTAATTGGCAGTTTCCCCAAAGGTATTAAAAACGAAAAAAATGCTTGATTTTTGGTTTTTTATAGATTACTATATAATCATAAAATGAATAGACTTGAGAGTAAACAATCTATTGCTAAGGTAGGGATTCTGAAGGTACTACCTAAAAACTCAACAGTATTCGGATATCAGCTTCTTTTGGATTTATATGATTGCGCGCCCGGTGCTTGCGATGATATTGATCTTTGCTATAAGTTTTTAGATGAAATTGTGGGTTATTTAGGTATGGAGAAACAGGCCCCGCCGTATATCTTTAGAAGCGACGAGGTTAAGTTTCCCGATAAGGCTGGTTTATCCGGCTGGGCGCCTCTCATCGAAAGCTCTATTGTAATACATACGTTGACTCCTAAAGATTTCATTTCCATTGATATATATTGTTGTAAAGAGTTCGATCTTCTTAAAGCGAAACAGTTTACGCAAAATTTCTTCCTACCCCAGAGAATGGATGAGCAGTTTCTTCACAGGGGTAAGGATTACTATAAGTGAGACTTTGATATACCTTTCCTTTTAAGATAATCCAGCCTAATTTATTTCTAAAATGCTCTCTTTTAGGGTAAAAAACGATAGCAAGTAATATTGAAAAAAAACATTGACTTTTTGCTGTAGGTATGGTATTTTACTCCTTCGTACCAAGCAGCATAATAGTTTGTAAATTAAAGGATTTTTAGACATGAAAACAACTTTTATGGCCAAAGAAAAAGATATTAAGCGTGAATGCTATATTGTAGATGCCAAAGATAAGATTTTAGGTAGGCTTGCGACGAAGATTGCTACCATTTTACGCGGTAAGCATAAACCTGAATTTACCCCGCATGTCGATGTAGGAGATCGGGTTATTGTGATTAATGCCGCAAATATAAGGGTTACAGGGAATAAGCTTAAAGATAAAATATATACGCGTTATTCAGGCTATCCCAGCGGGTTGCGTAAGCTATCTCTTGAAGGTATGCTTGCTAAGAATCCTACTCAAGTTATAAGATTAGCAGTGAAGCGTATGTTACCGATAAATCCTTTAGGTAGGAGGATGTTTAAAAAGCTAAAGATTTTTAAAGATGATAAGTCTCACCATGTTACAAAAAATTCTATTAAATTGGAGGTATGATTTTGGAGAAACCGGTAGAAACAGTCGAGAATAATTCCGAAGAGCTTCGAGAGGGCATTGAGTATATTGCCACTGGAAGACGTAAGGAATCTATAGCTAGAGTTAGGCTTGTTCCCGGTAAGGGCAATGTTGTAGTTAATAGCCGTAATTGGGAGAATTATTTCTTGCGGGAGACAGACCGAATATTAATCAAACAGCCGTTAAAAGTCACTAATAACGCTGATAGGTTTGATTGTATCGCTAAAGTAGGTGGCGGTGGTATTTCCGGTCAGGCCGGAGCATTAAGACATGCTATAGCTCGCGCATTAGTAAAAGTGGATGAGGCTTTTAAGCCGGTTTTAAAGAAGAGTAAATTTTTAACACGTGATCCACGCATGAAAGAGCGTAAAAAATTCGGGCGTAAAGGCGCACGTAAACGCTTCCAGTGGACAAAACGTTAAAGTTTTTAAAGATTAAATAGATTAGAAGTAAAATTAAATAGTAAGGCGTTAAAAATAAGCCGTCCTGGCAAATCCACAATAAGGAATGCAGGCCGGCCTTTTTTGTTTATTTTCCTTGACGGGAAACCCAAATTACTCTATTATTATTAGACGAGACTCCGTCGATTAATAGACGGTGAAAGTAGTTATAAATTGATTATGAGGGTAAGATGTTAAACATTGGTATAGTCGGGGCATCAGGGTATGTGGGGCAGGAATTAAATAGGATTCTAAGTAAACATCCTGATGTTTGTGTTGGTTCTCTGTCTGCCAGGCGAGCGCGGCCGGCCCTGGGAATAAAGAAATTTAATATTAAGAAGATAGTTTCAAGTTGCGATTTGGTATTTTTTGCCTTGCCTCATGCCGAATCGATGAAGTTCGTCCCGCTTGTTTTGCGCGCTAAGAAAAAAGTTATTGATTTGGGGGCGGATTATCGATTAAAAAATACGGGTGAATTTACTACTTGGTATGCAATAAAACATAGCGATAAGAATAATGTTGTATCAAGTGTATATGGTTTACCGGCGGTTTATGCGAAGCAAATAAAAAAAGCAAGTTTAGTTGCCAATCCAGGGTGCTACCCGACGGCTGCGATATTGTCTTTATTGCCTTTGATTAAAAAAAAGATAATTGATACGAATTCTATAATCATTGACGCGAAATCCGGTTTTTCCGGAGCCGGTAGGAAGAACGTTGAGGATGGACTGCTTGATGAATTAAAAGAAAATTTTAAGCCTTATAAAGTAAACTATCATCAGCATATGCCGGAAATTAATCAAGAGTTATCTAAATATAGCGGCAAGAGGATTTCAGTGAATTTTGTGCCGCATTTATTGCCCGTATTCCGTGGTTTGATGACGACAACTTATGTGAAAATAGTAAAAGCTAAATCTAATATTTCCGATGCTAAATTAACAGAGTTATATAAAAAATTCTATAAAAATGATCCTTTCCTGCGGATTCGTAGTCAAAATAGCTCTGTGCAAATAAAGGATGTGGTAGAAACAAATTTTTGTGATATTGCTATTTACCTAAGGAAAGAAAGCAAGATGATTGTAGTCGTTAGTGTGATTGATAATTTAGTTAAAGGCGCGGCAGGGCAAGCTGTAGAAAATATGAATTTAATGTATGGATTTAAGCAGACTGAAGGATTGTTATGAGGATTATATCTGGGGGGGTATGTGCCCCGCGGGGATTTTTTGCATCCGGGGTAAATTGCGGCATAAAAAATAAAAAAAAGGATTTGGCTCTTATTTACTCTAAGGTGCCTGCAATAGCATCCGGCGTATTTACAGCTAATACTTTTAAGGCGCAAGCCCTAAGGGTAAGTAAAAAACATCTTAAAAGTGCCAAAGCCCAGGCAATTATTGTAAATAGCGGGAACGCTAATTGTTTTACCGGTGCGTATGGTTTGGCCTATACGCAAAAGATGGTTGAGGCCGCAGCCTCGGGGCTTTCTTTGAGTAGTAATAATGTTCTTGTTGCGTCAACCGGTATAATCGGCAAGACATTACCAATACAAAAAATTAAGAAGGGTATGCCTAAATTAATTAAATCTTTAGCTCGTACGGGTAATAGGGATGCTGCTTGCGCAATTATGACTACTGATAAGGTTATTAAAGAGATCGCGGTGCGTATCAAGATAGGTAATACTGTTGTTAATATAGGGGCAATGGCAAAGGGCGCGGGGATGGTTTCTCCTAAGATGGCGACTATGCTTTGTTTTATTACTACGGATATTAAAATTACGCCTTTAGCCTTAAAGCAGGCTTTAAAGAATGCGGTTAGTAATTCTTTTAATAATATAACTGTGGATGGATGCATGAGTACGAATGATACGGTTTTTATTTTGGCCAATGGTTTAAGCAATGGCCCGGCATTGACCCTGAAAAGCCGTTATTATCCTGAGTTTATGCGTGCGTTAAATTTCGTAGCGGCTAAAATGGCAGAGGCGATTGTCAGGGATGCCGAAGGGGCCACAAAATTTATAGAGATAAATGTATGCGGTGCCGCAAGTCCTGCTATGGCCAAGGAAATAGGGCTATCGGTTGCTAATTCTAATCTTTTTAAAACTGCCGCCTTTGGAAAAAATCCTAACTGGGGCAGGATTATTGCCGCAGTCGGCTCTTTAGGCATAAGAATAAAGGAAGAAGATATAAAAATCAAATTCAGTTCTTTTAAACAGAAGAATATTAAGATTGATATAATCTTAAATCTGGGAAGCGGAAAATCCAGGATTTATACTTCAGATTTAAGCTCTGAATATGTTAAGATAAACGCCGAATATACTTAATAAATTTTCGTTAAGAAAGTCGAGGGTAGATGGAACATATAATTAAAAAAGCGGATGTTTTGATAGAGGCATTGCCTTATATTAAAAGATTCCACAATAAGATAACCGTAATAAAATACGGCGGGAGTATTTTAGGCGAAGATAAAATCAGGTCGTCTGTTTTAGAAGATATCGTTTTTTTAAGTTATATGGGCCTGCGTCCGGTTCTGGTGCATGGCGGGGGACCTAATATTAGCGAACGTATGAAGATAATCGGTAAGAAAACCGATTTTGTTGAAGGTATGCGGGTGACAGATGAGGAAACTTTAAACATTGTGCAGGAAGAGCTTGCGGCCTTAAATAAAAAAATAGTCTTTGAATTAAAAGAGCTTGGCGGTAAAGTCAAAGGTTTTAGTGGTAAAGATAATAATTTGATACAGGCACGTAAGAAAAAAAGCGAAATTGATCTGGGGTTTGTAGGAGATGTATCTGCTATTGACGCAAAGCAGATTTTGGAAGAATCCGAGAAAAGTACTATTGTTGTAATTTCACCTATGGGTATAGATAAAAATGGGGAAGTTTTTAATATCAACGCCGATGATGTAGCCGCGAATGTCGCCGGGGCTTTATCAGCCGAGAAACTGGTATTGCTTACTAATGTCAAAGGCATAATGCGTAATGCTGATGATCCGCATTCATTTATTGCAGCTTTAAATACTAATGAAGTAAAGGGTTTGATTGATGAGGAAATTATTCAGGAGGGAATGATCCCTAAAGTAGGCGCCTGCATAGATGCTTTGAGTAAAGATGTTAAGAAGACTCATATTATTGATGCGCGTATTTCACACGCGTTACTGCTTGAGATTTTTACCGACGAAGGAATAGGTACGGAGATTACAAAGCAATGAAAAAGCAAGAAATATTTAAAGCATATGAAGATTATATAATGCCTACTTATACGCGCATGCCCTATATTTTTACCAAGGGTAAAGGTATGAAGATGGTCGATTTAGACGCAAAGAAATACCTTGATTTTTTTCCGGGTTGGGGCGTATCTAATCTGGGGCATTGTCATCCTAAGGTAATGTCTGCTGTAAGGGATCAGGTTAGCAAGCTGATACATTTGCCTAATAATTTTTATTCGCCTCAACAGGCACGTCTTGCAAAAGAGTTAATATATTGGGCTTTTGAGGGAAAGGTTTTTTTCTGTAATTCAGGGGCAGAGGCGAATGAGGCAGCAATAAAGCTCTCTAGGGTATTCGGTAATGGAGAGCGGCATGAAATAATAACTTTTAAGAATTCTTTTCATGGACGGACCCTTGCATGTATCTCTGCTACGGGACAGCCTAAATATCAGGAAGGCTTTGCACCCCTGGTCTCCGGGTTTAAGAGTGTAGATTTTAATGATATTGCTGTTGTTAAGCAAGCCGTAACAGATAAGACTGTAGGAGTGATGCTGGAATTAGTGCAGGGTGAAGGGGGAGTAAATATCGCTGATAAGGATTTTGTTTTGGAATTACGCAAACTTTGTGATGAAAAAAACATGCTTCTTATAATTGATGAGGTGCAGACCGGTATTGGCAGGACTGCTAAGATGTTTGCCTATCAGCACTACGCAGTAGAACCCGATATAATAACTTTGGCTAAGGCTTTAGGAGGGGGATTGCCTATTGGAGTTATGGTAGCTTCTAAGAAAATTGCCGATACGTTAGGCCCGGGCATGCATGCTTCTACATTCGGGGGGAGTCCTTTGGTGTGTAAAGCAGCATTGGCGGTATTAAAAACAATCCAAAAAGAAAAACTTCTTAAAAACGCAGCGGATATGGGGCAATATCTAAAAGAAAAGTTAGAGGGTTTGAAAAGTAAGCATAAGATAATAAAACAGATACGTGGTCTTGGTCTTATGCTGGGCATAGAGTTGAGTCAGGACGGAAGTATCATATTCGAAGGTTGTCTTAAAAAAGGCTTGATTATTAATTGCACTCACCGTACAGTGTTAAGGATGATGCCGGCATTAGATGTAGGCAAGAATCAGATTGATAAAGCAGTCAAAATACTAGACGGTGTATTAAGTAGTGTTTAATTTTAACAGTATAGGAAAGTATAAAATACTTTACTGTACTGCTGGGGTAGGTTTGGAAGGGGTGCAGGCACCCATTCCAAGGGGTAACAGGGAGCCGAAGGCGAGCGCCATAGGGGCTGAGCCCTTATGGACAAGAAAGATTACGACGAAGCCCTAAAGGGCCAGAGGAATTTTCTTGTTAGGGGTATATATTATGAAAGATTTAATTGCCATACGCGATTTAACAAATAATGAAATTAATGATATTTTTTCTCTTGCTCAAAAAGTAAAGAAAAATAAAAATAAATATTCTAAGGTGCTTAGTGGAAAGAGCGTTGCGCTTATTTTTCAGAAGCCCTCGCTGCGCACCAGGGTTTCTTTTGAGGTTGGTATAGACCAATTGGGCGGGAGCTCTATTTATTTAGGGCATAAGGAAATAAATTTAGGAGTTCGGGAGTCGGTTTTTGATGTCGCAAAGACGCTTTCGCGTTATGTTGATGCGATAATGCTTAGGACATTTGAACATAAATATGTTAGTGAGCTTGCAGAGCATGCAGATGTCCCTGTAATAAATGGGCTCTCAGATTTATTTCACCCCTGTCAGGCATTATCCGATATATTTACTATAAAAGAGAAACGTAGTAATATTAAGAAAGTTCTTATCAGTTATATCGGAGACGGCAATAATGTTTGTAATAGCCTATTGTATTTATGCGCAAAATTAGGCATTAGTTTAAATATTGCATCTCCCCAAGGATATAGTCCCGATAATGAAATTGTGCGTAAGGCAAAAGAAATCGCAAGGGAATTATCTGCTGTGATTAATGTATTTACTGATGCAAAATCAGCCGCAGCCGGCGCTGATGTATTATATACAGATGTCTGGGCAAGCATGGGGCAGGAAGCTGAAAGGGAGAAACGGATCCTAGATTTTAAAGGATTTCAGATAAATGATCAACTTTTATCAATAGCAAAAAAAGATTGTCTCATAATGCATTGTCTTCCGGCGCATCGCGATGAGGAGATAACAGACAGTGTTTTAAAAACTAATAATGCTATCGTTTTTGATCAAGCAGAAAACAGGCTGCATGTTCAGAAGGCAGTATTGATTAAGCTGTTTAAAGATAAAAAATAACAGACTATAAAGAAGAGGGTTATTATGAAAAAGATAGTACTAGCGTATTCAGGAGGATTGGATACTTCCGTATGTGTTAAGTGGCTGAAGGATAAAGGATATGAAGTTATTGCTTTTGCCGCAGATGTAGGGCAAGGTGATGATTTTAAAATAGTCAGGCAGCGGGCGCTTAACGCGGGGGCTAAGCGTATTTATATAAAGAATTTAAAGGATGAGTTTATCTCAGATTTTGTCTTTCCGGCACTATCTGCTAACGCGATATATGAAGGTAAGTATTTTTTAGCTACTGCCCTTTCACGTCCCCTGATTGCAAAATATTTGGTTGAAGTTGCCAAGAAGGAAGGCGCCGGATACATCGCCCATGGATGTACAGGCAAGGGCAATGACCAGGTGCGTCTTGAGGTAACCGCAGCTATTTTAGGTCCAAAACTTAAAATTGTAGCTCCTGTTCGGGAATGGGAATTTAAATCACGTCAAGATGAGATAGATTATGCTAAAAAGAAAAAGATTCCCATAGATATAACAAAGAAAAAGCCTTATAGTCTGGATAAAAATATCTGGGGAGTAAGTATTGAATGCGGAATACTTGAGGATCCCTGGCGTGAGCCGCCTGAGGATGCTTATCAGATAACTAAGAGCATTGAACGCGCACCTAATAAGCCTAAATATATCCAGATTTGTTTTGAACAGGGCATACCTTGTTATATAAACGGCAAATATCTAACATCCCAAGAGTTGCTTACCCGGTTAAATAAAGTTGGCGGTGATTGCGCAATAGGCCGCTCTGACTTAGTTGAGAGCCGCTTGATTGGTATAAAATCACGTGAGATTTATGAGGCGCCGGCTGCTACAATTCTTTATCAAGCGCATAAAGCGCTTGAAAATTTAGTGTTGGACCGCGAGCTATTGCATTTTAAAGAAGGTATTAGCCTTAAATATTCAGAATTGATTTATAACGGGCTATGGTATTCGCCGCTAAAGGTGGCATTGGATAAGTTTATCAATCAAACCCAGAAAAAGGTTACGGGGACAGTACGTTTAAAATTACATAAAGGGAATTGTTCTGTTGTGGGGCGCAAGTCAGATTATTCTTTATATAAGAAAGAGCTTGCTACATATTCAGCAGGTGATAAGTTTGATCAGAGTCTAGCAGAAGGTTTTATTAAGCTCTGGGGAATGCCGTATAAAAAATAAATGAAGCCATAAGTTATGGAGGCAGTAGCCGACGTAACTTATGGGGTTGAATTTACCCAGCACTAATTTTATTAAAAAGATTGTTATTAGACGTAAACGTATTGTTGAGGTAAATAGTATTATTTATGGATTTGAATTATCAATAAAATTAGTGCTGGGCTCAATTCGCACATACACTTTACGTTCACTAAAATTCCGTAAATTGTGTGCTCATTGAAGGAGGAAGTAATGGCAAAGAAGTTATGGGGTGGACGATTTAAGAAAAAAATAGATAAGGATTTTGAGGAATTCTCAAAGTCTATCCAGTATGATTATAAATTAGCCGAGTATGATATTAATCATTCTATAATTCACGCTATAGCCTTAAAAAATAGCGGTATTTTAAAAACTGGCGAGTGTAAAAAAATCATATTAAGTTTAAATGCTATTTTACAGCAAATTGGAAAAGGCAAATTTAAGCCAAATCAGGCTTGCGAAGATATTCATACTGAAATTCAAAACAGGCTAGAAAAAGATATTGGCAAGCTTGCTTTAAAGATGCATACTTTGCGTTCTAGGAACGACCAGATTGTTTTCGATGCGAAGTGGTATTGTCTTGATTCAGGGGTGCATATTGCCAAGCTTTTAGTTGGTCTATCAGCTAGTCTAAAATTTCTTGCGAAGAAATACCCTTCTTCTTTTATGGTCGGATATACGCATACTCAAAAAGCTCAAGTCGTCAAATTATCGGATTATATATCAGCTTTTTCTGGCATGTTCTTTCGTGACAGCACGCGGCTTATGAAGTTTATTGACGGCATTAATTTATATATTGGTGCGGGTGCCTTAGCAGGTAGTTCTTTAAAAGTAAGCGATTATGATAAGGCGATAAAAGAATTTTTTAAAGGTGAAAAATTTAAAAATGCCGTAAACACGATAGAAAATTCTTTAGATAGTGTAAGTGATAGGGATTTTATAATTGAATTTTTAAGTATTTTATCTATATTACAAATGCACCTTTCCAGGTTGTCGGAGGATTTTATTCTTTATTCGACAAAAGAATTTAATTTTCTGGACTTACCGGAAGAATTTTGCACAGGAAGTTCTCTTATGCCGCATAAGAAGAACCCTGATTTTTTGGAATTGGTCCGGGGTAGCACCGGAAAGGTATATGGAAATCTTGTTTCAATTCTTACTACGATGAAAGGCCTGCCGCTTACTTATAATCGGGATATGCAGATGGATAAGGAACCGTTATTCTCATCAGTTGATACTATTAAAGACGAGCTATGTATTATGGTTAAGTTTATCAAGGGTATAAAGCTTAATAAGCAGGCAGTTAAGAAGGCTCTTGAGGATGAAAGTTTGTATGCAACTGAGCTTGCAGAATACCTTGTCTATCAGAACGTTGCTTTTAAAGATGCGCATGATATTGTTGGAAAACTTGTGCGTTATTCTGAGGATAATAAAGTTAAAATAAAGGAAATGCCAGATACGATTCTTAAGAAATTTCATAAAGGTTTAAACATAATTGTGATAAATAAAATAATGAATCCGGAATATGCCGTAAAATCTAAAAAATCAATATCAAGGAGGAAGCCAAAAATAAATGCATAAATTTAACTATAAGAGTAATAATCTTTACTGTGAAGATGTAAAAGTCCAGGAATTAGCAGAGCGTTTTGGTACGCCGCTTTATATTTACAGCTATCATACATTGATTGATCATTTTCTAAAGTTAAAAAATGCTTTTAAATCAATTGATCCGCTTATTTGCTACTCTGTTAAAGCAAATTCAAACCTTGCAATCCTAAAAGCGCTTGCGGATAAAGGGGCGGGGCTTGATATTGTATCCGGTGGTGAGCTATACCGCGCAAAAAAAGCAGGCATTGATCCTAAAAAAATAGTTTATGCCTCGGTAGGTAAGACAGAAGAAGAGATAACTCAAGCGCTTAAGGCCGGCATTTTATTTTTCAACGTAGAATCTATCCCGGAGCTTGAATTAATAAATAAAATTGCCTGTCGTTTGGCAGTTAAGACCAATGTTGCCATACGTATTAATCCGGATGTTGAGCCTAAGACGCATCATTATATTACTACAGGCAAGCTTACGAATAAATTCGGCATTGATTTTGAAACTGCCAGAATTATTTTCTTAACAAGGAATGATTTTCCGCATTTGGATATTTGCGGTATACATATTCATATTGGTTCTCAGATAACCCAAAGTTCTCCCTATGTAGCTGCTCTTGAGAAGGTAGTAAGATTTATTGGGCAGTTGGCAAGGAAGGGGATAGATTTAAAATATCTTAATATCGGAGGCGGTCTAGGCATTATCTACGATAAAGAGACTCCTCAGACAGCAAGGGAATTTAGCAAGAAGGTACTTCCTTTATTAAGACAGGCTAATCTGAAGATTATTATGGAACCGGGAAGGTTTATTGCGGGGAATTCCGGAATCCTTGTTACCAAGGTTTTATTTGTTAAGAAGACGCCGCTTAAGAATTTTATCATTGTTGATAGCGGGATGAATGATCTTATACGTCCCAGTTTATACGGGGCATATCATGATATTTCGCCTTTAACTAGAACAGATGGCAAGAATCACATTCATCTTAAATATGATATTGTCGGGCCTATTTGTGAGTCTGGGGATTTCTTAGCTAAGGGGCGCGGCATGCCTAAGGTGGCCGAAGGGGATTATCTGGTAGTTTTCTCATGCGGCGCATATGGATTTACGATGTCCAGCAATTATAATTCCAGAACGCGCGCTGAAGAAGTACTTGTGTTTAAAGATGAGGCGTTTGTAATCAGGAAGAGAGAGAGGCAAAAAGATTTGATACGTAATGAGATAATACCGTCGTTTCTTCTGGGATTTTAAACCCAGATTTTGAAATAGCAAAATCTGTCCAAAGGACCGCCACGCCGCAACTTGTTGCGGCTGGCGGGGTTAACCCCGCCAGAGGCGTCCGATTATGCCTATAGCGGATCCCGCTAAAAACGGGAAGGCAAAAATGCATTTTTTGGGTTAAAAAATGAATAATATAAAATTTACAAAGATGGTTGCTGCCGGTAATGATTTTATCGTATTTAACGATAATTTAAAATTATCTACCGCGCGTATGCGTTCTCTTGCCAGGAAAATATGCGATAGAAAGTACGGTGTAGGGGCCGATGGACTGCTTCTGCTTTCTAAATCTAAGATTGCCGATATTCGTATGCGTATATTTAATGTCGATGGTTCAGAGGCAGAGATGTGCGGTAACGGAGCACGATGTGCCGCATTGTATGCGGCTGGAAGAAAGAAAAGAATAAAGCTTGAGACTATAGCCGGTATAATAGAGTCCGAAATAAATAATAATAATGTCAGGATAAAATTAACCAATCCCAAAGATATAAAGCTTGATCTTTCATTAACTTTAAATAAAAGAGTTATAAAAGTAAATTATATCGATACGGGAGTTCCACATGCGGTTGTGCTAGTTGAAAAGACAGATTTAATTGATGTTAAGTCTATTGGGGAAAGTTTACGTTTCAATAAAAAATTTGCACCCCGCGGAACAAACGTTGATTTTGTCCAAATCATTAATAAAAATAACATAGCGGTGCGTACGTATGAGCGCGGCGTAGAAGATGAAACTCTTGCCTGTGGTACTGGTTCTGCTGCATCTGCTATTATAGCAGGGATTAAGTTATACCCTATCGGGTACAGGTTTGATTATCGTCCCGCAAGCAGTAAAAAGATAAAAGTTCATACTAAGAGTGGTGCGATATTAACGGTTTATTTTAAAATTTTATACGGTACGATAGAGGATGTTTGGCTGGCAGGGCAGGCAGAGATTGTCTATTCTGGTAGAGTTGGTTCTTTTTTAGGAAATAAACAGAAGGCATGAAAGAACCAAAAGGGAGTTTGAGGGGAAAATTTTTCCCCTCAATGAATAGCTTGCTTTTAGTTATTCTGCGGGGTGACAGTTACGAGCGTAAGCGAGGAACACCGTGACCCCGCCAAAGGCGGGGTATGGGGAGGGAGCGTAAGCGAACGACGAAGGGAGGGCGGTTATGATATTCAAAGGGTCAATTGTCGCATTGGTTACGCCTTTTTACGAAGGTGGTAAAAAAATAGATGAAGAAAGATTAAAAAAATTAGTTAATTTTCATATAAAATCAGGTACGGATGCCATACTTACGTCCGGTACCACGGGAGAATCTGCAACTCTTGATTATGCCGAACACGAACGGGTAACTGAGCTTTGTGTTAAGGCTTCAGACGGAAGAATTCCTATTATCGCAGGTACGGGTTCTAATTCAACTGATGAGGCAGTGATGCTTACGCGTCATGCCAAAAAAGCCGGGGCAGACGGCTCATTACTTGTCTCTCCTTATTATAATAAGCCTACACAGGAAGGGCTCTATCTGCATTTTAAGGCAATTGCTAAGTCTGTGCCGGGATTTCCCATAATGCTCTATAATATTGCATCGCGTACAGGCATTAATATTGATCCGGTGACAACAGCAAGGCTTGCCAATGATTGTAAAAATATTATAGCTATTAAAGAGGCATCGGGCAATCTTGATCAGATGTCGCGCACAATAAGTCTCTGCGGGCGAGATTTTACTTTGCTCTCAGGGGATGATGCCTTAACGCTTCCTGTTTTAAGTATCGGAGGCGTAGGGGTGGTTTCAGTTGTTGCGAATATAATACCTAAAGATGTAAAGGCTTTGATTGTAGCATTTGCGAAGAAAGATACAAGAAAGGCTAAAGAGTTACATCATAAAATGCTTTCCTTGGTTAAGAGTATGTTTATTGAGACAAATCCCATACCTGTTAAGACAGCGATGGGGCTAATGAAAATGTGTTCGCCTGATTTAAGATTGCCTATGTGTGCGATTAGCAAGGCAGGATTAGCTAAACTTAAGAAGGCTCTTAAAAGTTATAGGTTGATATAGTATGATTAAACTTGCAATAAGTGGTGCTAGAGGCAAGATGGGCAAGAGGATAATTGCCCTTGCGCAGGAAGATAATAATATAGAGATTGTTTCTATTCTTGAGTATGACGGGCATCCTGAAATAGGTGAAGTTATCTGCGATGGAGTTAATCTATCAAGTAATGAAGCTGATATTAAAAACTGCGATGTCCTGATAGAATTTTCCTCACCGTCTGCAACAGTATCTCATCTGGATGTAGCCGCAAAGTTGGGTAAGAAAGTAATTGTTGGCACAACCGGTTTATCTAAAGATGACACAACCAAGATAATTCAGGCCTCTAAAAAAACAGCAATAGTTTTTTCGCCTAACATGTCTGTGGGCGTAAATATCCTTTTTGATCTTTTAAAAAGAGTAATGAATAAAATATCTAATGGTTATAATATAGATATTACCGAGGCGCACCATGTGCATAAAAAAGATGCTCCTTCAGGGACTGCAAAGGAATTAGCGCGTATTATTGAAGATTCAGGCAAGAAAGTCTCTAATATTGAATCTATTCGTGAGGATGAAATAGTTGGAGATCACAAGATTGTTTTATCTAGTGATGTTGATACGCTAACGCTAACGCATTCTGCTAAAACCCGTGATATCTTTGCGGGTGGTGCACTTGTTGCTGCAAAATGGATTGTGAATAAGGAAAACGGCCTCTATGGCATGGACAACGTATTGGAGTTAGATAAATGAAAATATTGCTTTCTGAACGGTTAAATAAACTTCCTCCTTATCTTTTTGCCCAAATAGATAAGGCAAAAAGAGAAGAGCGAGCGAAAGGCGCTGATTTAGTGGATTTAGGAATCGGAGATCCGGATCAGCCCACACCTAAACATATAATAGAAAAATTATATACCGCGGCGCGTGATCCGGAAAATCATCATTATGCTTTGGATCAAGGCATGGATATTCTAAGAGAGGCGATAAAAAAATGGTATAAGAGGAGATTCAAAGTAAGTCTTTCTCATGATAAAGAAATCCTTCCCTTAATAGGGTCTAAAGAGGGTATATCTCATATCCCCTTAGCTTTTATAAATAAAGGGGATTATTCTTTGGTCCCTGACCCGTGTTACCCGCCGTATAAAGGTGGTACAATTCTAGCAGGGGGGATTCCTTATATTTTGCCTCTTAAAGAAGAGAATGAATTTTTACCTGATTTTAGCCATATACCTAAAAAAGTACTTACTAAGGCAAAGTTCTTATTCTTGAATTATCCTAATAATCCTACATCAGCGGTTGCTACTATTTCTTTTTATAAAGATGTAGTGCGTTTTGCAAAAAAGCATAATATTATAGTTTTGCATGATACTGCATATTCAGAAATAAATTTTGACGGATATAAGCCACCTAGTTTTTTAGAGGTGGCAGGTGCTAAAGATGTAGGGGTAGAATTTCATTCTTTATCTAAGACTTACAATATGACCGGATGGAGAATCGGGTGGGTATGCGGTAATCAGAAAATAGTTGCCGGGCTTGCTAAGGTAAAGGCTAATATGGATTCGGGTATTTTCTCGGCTATTCAGATTGCAGCGGTCGAGGCCCTTTCCGGCCCGCAGGAATACGTAGATGCGATGTGTAGGTTATATTCCCAAAGAAGGGATTTGCTAATTGATGGTTTAAATGATCTGGGTTGGCAGGTTGACAAACCGAAGGCGACGTTTTATGTCTGGGCAAGACTACCTAAAAAACATAAATCTTCTATAAAGTTTGCTAAGATGCTGCTTACTCGCGCGCATATTGTAGTTACTCCCGGATGTGGTTTTGGAGATTCAGGTGAAGGGTATGTAAGAATGGCCTTAACGGCAAACGAGGATAGGATCAAAGAAGCTATTGTGAGATTTAAAAAAGTAATATAAAATCCTAATTTCAAAATTAGAAATACGAAATAAATTTAAAATGTTAAATCCCAAAATATTTTTTGTTTATAATTTCGGAATTAGAATTTATTTAGAATTTGGTATTTCGGTTTTAGAATTTTAATATTATGACAGTTTGTTTTATAGGAATTGGTTCTAATTTAGGTAATAGGTATAAGAATATTAAGCGAGCACTAACGCAACTTTCTAAAGTCAGGGGAGTCAAAATCAATAAAATTTCCAGGCTTTATTCTACCAGTCCCGAGGGTATTAAAAATCAGCCAGATTTTCTTAATGGCGTAATACGCCTTGGGGTCGATATTTCCCCACAAAGACTCCTTACAAATCTAAAATCTATTGAGAAAAAATTAGGAAGAAAAAAAACTATTCGTTTTGGTCCTCGCGTAATTGATTTAGATATATTGTTTTTTGGTTCAGAGAGGATAAAGACCAAGACCCTCACTATTCCTCACCCCAGGATGTTTAGGCGGAATTTTGTGTTAAAACCGCTTTCTGATGTTGCTCCGGAGATGTTTAGGCCAAAAATTATAAAAAATATAGATAGAATGCGCGCTTTTGTTAGAAATGCGCGCATAGAAGGCAAAACAATAGGTTTTGTTCCTACCATGGGCTATTTACACGTTGGGCATTTATCTTTAATCAGACAAGCAAAGAATGATTGCGATAAAGTAATTGTTAGTATTTTTGTTAACCCTGCACAATTTGGACCCAAGGAAGATTTTTCCAGATATCCTAAGGATTTTAGAAGAGATATGTTGCTCCTCAAGCAAATAGGTGTAGATGCGGTTTTTTATCCCGCTGCAAAACAAATCTACCCTAAAGGATATTTAACCCATGTTGATGTTGAGGAGATAACTTCCGGATTATGTGGAATGAAGCGGCCGAATCATTTTAGGGGGGTTGCGACAATTGTGACTAAATTATTTAATATCGTTGCCCCGGATTTTGCCTATTTTGGGCAAAAGGATGCTCAGCAAACAAGAGTAATTGAGCAAATGGTTTGTGATTTAAATATGCCGGTTAAAATAAAAATTATGCCGATAGTGCGGGAAACAGATGGATTGGCGATGAGCTCGCGGAATAAATACCTAAATAAATTTCAGAGGAATGATGCCGTGGTACTTTTCGCAAGCCTTCTTTATGCAAAGGCATTGATTAAAAAGGGGGAGCGAAGCAGTAAGACAATAATTTCTGCTATTTCAAAAAAAATAAAGAATAAAAAAACAGTGCGTATTGAGTATGTTGATATAGTTGATGCTCAAATTTTAAATAAGGTGAATAAAATTTCCGGTAAAGTTTTGATAGTGATTGCTGCCTGGTTTGGAAAGACGCGTTTAATCGATAATATAATAATAAATTCGAAATTTAAAACTCGAAATTCTAAATAATTTCAAAATGTTAAACCAAAATAAAAGATTTTTTTGTTTATAATTTAGGAATTAGAATTTATTTAGGATTTAGTATTTTGTTTTTAGAATTTACTCTTATTATGAAAAAATTAAAGGTTGGTATAGTTGGTTGTGGGGCGATTGGCTCTATTATTGCTAAAACTATTGAGACTAAATTTGCCAAAAACGCGCGCCTGATAGGTATCTGTGATAGCAATCCAGATGCTATTCGAAAACTACAAGCAAAATTAAGAAAAAATGTGCCAAATCTTAACTTGGGTAGTTTGATTAAGAAAAGTGATTTTATCATTGAGGCAGCTTCAGCGGCTGTCTCTGCAGAAATAGCTAAAAAAGCCATATCGTCTGATTGTGATATTTTGGTTATGAGCGTGGGGGGGTTGTTAGGTAAGGAGAAGATTTTTTCTTATGCCCGGAAAAAAGGAGTTTCTGTGTATCTTCCTTCAGGGGCAATTTGCGGCTTGGATGGACTTAAAGCGTTATCGCTATCGAATATTAAAAGTATTACGCTTACTACGCGCAAACCGCCTAGATCATTGCCGGAGCGTTTTTCTAATATTAAAAAAGAAACAATGATTTTTAAGGGTAGTGTTAAAGAGGCTGTAAAGAAGTTTCCTAAAAATATTAATGTTGCCGTAGCTTTAAGCTTGGCCGCAGGAGGTGTTAAAAATATTGTTGTGCGTATCATTGCTTCGCCTGAATACAGGCGTAATATGCATGAAATCGAAATTATTTCATCCGCAGGCAAAATATTGACCCGTACAGAAAATGTCCCGACACCGGCTAATCCGAAGACAAGTTATTTGGCAGTGCTTTCAGCCATTGCAACACTTAAGCAGATTTTTAATAGCGTCAGAGTTGGAACATAATTAGGTGGTTAGTTTGATATGCGTGATTTACCCCTTGTTTAAGCAATCGAAAATTCTTTTCAACAATTTTCGATTAAACTTCGGGGTCAATTCGACCAGATAACTTACGAACGCTTGAGCTACGTAAGTTATGGTCTCATTGAGGGGAGGTGAAGAAGCATGGCGAAAAAGAAAGTAGCGAAAGTGGGAATAAAAAGAGAAGATGGTTATCTTTACTTTGTGGATAAGAAAGGTAATGTATCCCGCGCAAAGATGGCTCGTGGTAAGAAAAAAGGCGGTAAACCTACACTTGTTGCAAAGGTAGGTATAGAGAAGGAAAAGGGTTATCTTTACTTTGTTGACAAACAGGGTGATATTTCCGCTGCCAAGATGGTAAGAGGCGGTAAGAAAAAGAAGAAGAAAAAAAGATAAGTCTTTGTTTTTCTGTTATTTGCAGGAACTAAATAAAGCCCCTGTAAGTTTATCTGATCAGGGGCTTTATTTCACCATGGAAAAACCTCAAGGTTTAGGCCGGTAAGATTCATTTTGCAAAAATTCATATTTGTGTTTTGAGAATAATAATATTTTTTAGCTATTATGATTTTAATAAATCCAAGATCAACTAAATTTGGTATTTTTGAGAAATACGTACCCCTGAGTGTACCGATTGGCATGGGTTATTTAGCTGGTTATCTATTGGGTCAGAATGAGAAGGTTGAAATTATCGATGAGCATATAACGCCTATTTCAGAAAAAGTATTAAGCGAGGTTTTCAAATTATCTTCCGCACCTTATGTTGTCGGTATTTCTACTCTTACAGCCTGCGCTAGCAGGAGTCTTGAGATATCCGGGCTAGTTAAAAAAATGTATCCTGAGGCCAAGGTTATTCTGGGTGGTATTCATCCTACAGTTTTACCGAATGAAGTTTTAGGAAGCAATGACGTCGACTTTTTAGTAAGGAGCGAAGGTGAAGAGATTATTGCCGAACTCTACGAAGCGATTAAGAATAAAGGTGATTATTCAAATATAAACGGAATATCGTTTAAGCAAAATGGAAAAGTGGTTCATAATCCTCCGGCGCGCCTTCCGGATTTAAGCAAAATTCCGCCTTTTCCTTACCATTTATTTGAGCGGCATATAGATAAATATAATTTTGGTTTTATGTCCAGTTCCCGCGGATGCCCTTATGATTGCATATTTTGCAGTCAAAGGAGTATTTCAGGTCAGGAATTTCGCTATATACCTACACAAACCGTAATCGATGGAATTACCATTTTGTTGGATAAATACCAGCAGACACATATTAATTTTGTTGATGATAATTTTACGGTTAATAAATCTAGGATTAAAGAGTTATGTGAAAGCATGATCAAAAAAAGATTTTATGAAAAGGCAACTTTTGATTGTCAGACTAGAGCGGATGCTGTTAATGATGAAGTGCTTGTTTTATTGAAAAAAGCCGGGTTTAGATTAATCAATTTTGGACTCGAGACAGCATCGGAACGATTAATGGTTATATTGAATAAAAAAGAGACTGTCCAGCAAAATATTGATGCGGTAAAACTGGCAAAAAAACACGGATTTGGCGTATCGGGTACTTTTATCTTTGGCTTGCCTACTGAGACCAGGCAGGAAAGATGGAGCGCTTATAGATTAGCCAAAGAGTTAGATTTGGATTATGTCAGGTTTAATAATGCTACCCCTTATCCGGGCACCAGATTGTACGAAATCGCAAAAGAAGAAGGCAGACTTTTCATAGAAAAAGGATGGACTAATTTAAATGCCTGCGCGAGCTTGGTTCAGGATTCCTCCACAGAAGCAAAATTACCTTATGTGCCTGTAACATGCGATGAAAAAACGCTCAGAAATGATGTAATTAAGGCTAACTTATTTTTTTCTTTAAGGCCAAATAGAGTTTTCAGACTTTTGATTAAAAGAATAGGTCCGGCCGGATGGTTTTATCTTCCTCCCCGGTGGTATTTAAGACCCGGTGAATGGTTCAGCCTTGCTCGACTGGCATTTAGGTTACTAGCATCCTTAGTTAGAGTATTCATTTAGCCATGATAATTAATAAAAAACTTAAGGAAGTCTTTGGAGTTGTCGCTGTTATTGTTGTATTGATTATTGCACAACGGCAGTTATGGGTGACTAACAAGTTAATGGTTAGTCATGATAGTATTATTTGGTATGGGATATTTTCATATTTTGTAGATTGCTTACATCAGGGTTTCTTGCCTCTTTGGAATCCTTTTATGAACTGCGGAGAGATATTTTTTTTAAATATTAACATATTGCATCTTTTAGATATAACAACACTTTTTTTAATCTTTATAGGAAAATTCGTAAAAATTGATACCCTTGTTCTTTATCACTATGATTTATTGTTGCGGTATATAATTTTTATATGCGGTGGCTATTTATTTTTTAGGCATGTGGCAAAATATAAAATTAGCGCTTTTATCGCTTTTATAAGTCTATCTTTTTCATCTTTGGCTGTTTCATATTTAAAGCAGCATGCCTTCATTTTAGCATTTTATCTTATGCCGCTGATTTTATTGTCTATCCTGAAATTCTTAGAACAGCAAAAACCAAAATTTTTTTTGAGTACGGTTTTTCTCTTAGGAGTAGCGCTTCCTTCCTATCATGCAATGTTCATTATTTCTTCTGTTAGCGTTCTTTTAATGTGCATCTTTTTATCCCGCGCACTGCCCGCGCCAAAATTTACTATGTTTCTTAAGAATTATAAGGTTTGCCTTGGAGGATTTTTTATATTTATTCTTTTGACGATAAGATTACTGCCTGTCTATTTAACATATACGCATAATGTTATTCCAGTAGTACGAATTTTTGAAATTCCTTCGGGGGCATAT
Source organism: uncultured bacterium (assembly GCA_913009335.1). Classification (GTDB taxonomy): domain Bacteria; phylum Omnitrophota; class Gorgyraeia; order Ghiorseimicrobiales; family Ghiorseimicrobiaceae; genus DRER01. The sequence continues at coordinate 37,125 of CAJVXN010000004.1, read as the reverse complement.
TCACTTCCTACTGATTTCTTCAGTTTATTAGTTCCTTATTCTTTTATGTTGCATTTTTCTAACTGGTATTCTATGTCCGAATCTTTCTTATATATCGGTTTAATCCCTTTGTTATTCGCTATTATTGGATTATGTTTTTCCCGGCACAAATATAAATTAGGTTTTCTATTTACAGCTATCATTATTGAATTATTGATGTTGGGAGATGGATATCCTGTATATCAATTATTCACTAAGTTTTTCCCCTTCTTTTCCATAATCAGGAATATGCATACCTTTGGCGTGTTTTATATTTTTTGCTTAGTTTTTTTTACCTGTATTGGTGCGGATGTAGTAATGGATTGGCTGCATACGTCTAAAATCGGATTTTATAAAATGCCGATTATTTTTTCTGTCAGTTTCATCTGTCTTTTGTCTTTATTGATAAATAACCATCTTTTTAACATCTTTTTGCCTTTGCTTAAAATATGCTCTCTTTCTGCCAGCAATTCTATGTTTTTTATTAAGGGGTCGATCCATACATTTTTCACTATCTATTTTCGTTCAGCGCTCAATATTCTTATATTCGTTGTTGGGACTGTTATTATCTTCCCGCTATTAACAAGGCCGCGGATTAATATAAATATTAAATATTTTGTAATAATATTTTTTATCCTTATTGATTTGCTTATGGTTAATCATACCATTTATAAATTTACAACTATGCCTCGCGATTATACGGCTTTCCCTTCGAACAGTAAGATAGCTTATGAAGATTACCGTTTACCAGAGTTTTTTCCGAAACCGTATCCCTATGCCTTTGGCCCGGCAATGCGTAAGATATTTAATGCCTATAGCATTAGGATTCCCCGGAGGTCAACGCATTTTTATGAAATGAAAGATTTTTATACATTTATAAACAGCTCACGGGTCTCAGGTGAGGTCAAAGATATTATTATGGGTATATCTGTTCCTAAACTCCGTCTTGTCCGTAGTGCTATAGTTACCTCTCCTAATAAAATAATTGAAGAGTTACAGGGGATGGATGCAAATACCTTAAAGGACGTCGTATTTATTGAAGAAGCCATACCGTTTAAATACGCTCACTTAAAAAGAGATTTTGGTAGTTTAGATAGTAGAGGTGCCCCAGGCGGCAAGATTGAGGTAACAACGTTTAATCCTAATGAAATAGTTATAGATGTTTATGCGGATGAAGATAGCTTTCTTTATTATAGTGATGGTTTTGATAAGGGCTGGCGGGTATTTATTGACGGAAACGAGGGGAAGGTATATAAGACTAATATTGCTTTTAAATCCGTCATTATTGATAAGGGCAGCCATATAGTGCGTTTTGTATATGATCCAAGATTTTATAAATTTGGCCTGTTTTGTCTTTTGGCGGGTCTTTTAGGTTCGGCTACAATATTTAGCTATTGGGTATTTAGATGGAGAAGAAATTCGTGAAGATAGTTGATAAGTTTTGTGAGAGGTTTGCCGATAAAATAATCTGGGTATTTATAAGTTTGTACGCTATTATTTTCAGCTATCTTTCTTTCTTGAAATATTATTCTTTTGGTTATTATGATTGGGATTTTGCCAGTGATATATCCGTACTTTGGAATAGCATTCATGGTAAAATATTTTATTATCCTTTTCTCGAGCAAAGCATTTTCGGCGCTCACATTTATTTGATCATTCTCCTGCTTATTCCCGTCTATATGATTTTTCAGCATCCATTAGCAATTCTGTTTTTACAAAGTTTATTCTTAGGCCTGGCGGCGTATCCTTTGTATCTCTTGGCTAAATCGAAATTAAATAGAGTTTTCGCTTTGATGATAAGTCTGGTCTATCTATTATATCCACCGGTAGGTTTTATGAATCTTTTTGAATCACATTTTGAAATATATGTGATATTCTTCCTTTTTTTTGCGTTATATTATTTTGAGAAGGAGAAATTCAGTAAATTTTTAATATTTATCTTATTGGCCTTGAGTTGTAAGGAAAATGTCAGTTTTGTTGTTTTTATGTTTGGTATCTACGCCTTTATTCGAAAAAGATCAAAAAGGTGGATTTTGACACCGTTAATATTAGGCGTTGTTTGGTTTTTTACGGCAGTAAAAATTATCATACCTTATTTTGCCAAGGATGCAAAATTGTATAATGAAGGATTTATGTTTACTGCGTACTATCGGCACCTTGGGGATAATATTTTTGATATGGCAAAAACAATAATTATGCATCCTGTATTAACTATTAGGTATGCCTTTACTGCAGAAAAGCTATTTTATATATATGATTTATTTTCACCCGCAGGTTTTATCGGGTTTTTAAGCCCCGCGGTTTTATTGATTGCTTTCCCTGTTTTTTTGCAAAATTTGTTATCATCGGTTGCGACACATACAAAAATTTATTATCACTACACTGCCTTAATTATCCCTTTTATATTCGTATCTGTAGTATTTGCATTTAAGAGGCTGTTGAATTATAATAGAGTTTATAAATATCGCATTTTACTGCTTTTTGTATTTGTTGTAATCTGCGCAAGCTTTAGTATTTCTTTAAAAGCGCCGCAGTTTTATTTCCTCAACTATATAAAGAGATATCAGATTAATGATTTAGCGCGGCAAAAGAAAAAGTTGATTGAGATGATTCCCCGGGAGGCGTCTGTTATTTCAACTTTTCAGTTTTTACCACAACTGGCTCATCGACATGATTTATCGTCAATGCATTTGGTTTCAACAGGATTTAGAATGTATACGAATGTAGCTTATCAGCCCCCTTCAGGCTTAGAATATGCTTTAATAGATTTTAATGAGCCCCTGATGCGTAATTCTTTCTTCCCGACGCAAGCCCCGGATAATATTCGTTCTTTTTTAGAGGATGGGGGCTGGAAGGTTATGGGGGCTGTTGATGATATTATATTATTTAAAAAAAATTATCCTTCCGGACATAAATTGGTTGAAATGGCAAGCGAGGAAGATATTGATAATCCCATGCATGTTAATATAGCGGGCCAGCTTACTTTTTTAGGGTATGATGTTGATGAGATGAATATGGATGGTGATAGGATTTTGCATTTTGCTTATTATTGGGAATCTATAAAAATAGGGCCCGGAGAATTAGGTTTTTTTATACATTTTTTAGATGCAAATGGTAATCTGAGTTTTACGAAAACACATACATTTGCTTATGGAGTTTATCCGTCTAAAGATATGCCAGAACAACAAGTTATCAGAGAACATTATTATATTTCCCTTCCTTCTGGTTTAAAGAGCGGAGAATATCGGATAAGAGTAGGGTTGTTTGCATTAGCGAATAGAGCAGTATTGCCAGTTTTGGATGCTAAAACAATAGATAATCTTGGTCGGGTAATCTTAGGGAATATTAAAATTGATTAGTCGGGTTTATGCGAGGTAGTATTTTTAGAATCGAGGTGAGGCATGGCAAAGGTTTTGATTATAAAGTTAGGCTATTCAGAGACACTGGATGGAGACATAGGCGCAACAACGAGCCTGGGAGATGTTTTACGGACAACGGTAATTTTGAATTATTTTAAGTCCGATAAAGTTAGCTGGCTTGTAGATGAAAAGGCTTATGCTCTCCTGGAAAACAATCCGTTTATTCAGCGTATTTTAGTTTTTAATCTGGAGTCAGTTTTGCAATTACAGCGGGAGCGCTTTGATACGGTTATTAACCTGGAAAAAGGGCCGGGAATTTGCGCATTTTCAGATTCTATTAATGCCTGGAGAAGATTTGGTTTTCGATTTGATGCCGATAAAGGTATTGCTCAGGCTTATGATGGGGCAGAAAAAGTTTTAAGTTTATGTTTGGATCTTCAGGAGAAAAAAGAGAACTTTAAATTTTGGCAAGATGCATTAGCTTCGATGATCGATAAAAAATGGAAAGAAAGAGACGAGTATATCCTTGGGTATAAGTCTAAATCTGCTGTAAAATATGATATCGGGTTTAATTGGGCTGTTGGCGATAAATGGCCTAATAAATCATGGCCCAAAAAGTACTGGAAAGACTTAGAGCGGAGTTTAAAGAAGGGGTATGCTATTTCCTGGCAAAAAGGCTTAAATAATCTATATGAATATATAGATTGGATTAAGTCATGCCGCCTTATTATAACTAATGATAGCTTGGGCATGCATTTGGCGGTAGCTCTTAAGAAAAAAATTATTGTTCTTTTCGGCCCGACATCGTCTAAGGAAGTATTCCTTTATAAGCGGGGAGTCAAGATTATTCCAAGAGTTAATTATAAATGTGTTCCTTGCCTTAATTCTACCTGCAAGCAGAAGAAGCAATGCATGGAGCTTATTAGTCCTAGTGAGATTAGAGATGCTGTTGTTGATTTATTACCTGTTAAGGAAAAGCGGTGATGAAGAATAATTTTAGAATAGATAGTCATAAGTTAATGCTGCATGTAGATAGAGTAAGTGATTGGTTGAAGGGAAAAATAATTTGCCCGATATATTTGGAGATTGCTCCTTCGGGAACTTGCAACCATAGATGCATATTTTGCGCGCTTGACTATTTGGACTATAAACCCAAATTTTTAGAGGAAAAAGTATTAAAGTCTGCGGTTAAGCAAGCTGGTATCTTAGGCGTTAAGAGTATTATGTACGCCGGGGAAGGCGAGCCTCTATTGCATAAAGATATTGCTAAAATTATCAGTTATACAAAAGGGTGCGGAATCGACGTCGCAGTTACTACTAACGGTGTCTTGTTAAAACGTGATCTATCTAAAGAAATATTAAAGTCTTTAAGTTGGGTTAGGGTAAGTTTGAATGCGGGGCGCAGTAGCACTTATTCGAAGATTCACAATACCGGAAAAAATGACTTTAGCGAAGTATTGCAGAATTTAGAAGCTGCGGTAAAAATTAAAAATAGATATAAGCTAGCCGTTACAATAGGCGTACAATTATTACTTCTTAAGGAAAATATCAAGGAAGTTTTTATATTAGCGAAATTACTAAAAGATATCGGAGTAGATTATTTAACAATCAAGCCATATTCGCAGCACCCTTTAAGCATTACACATATTAAACCTGTTTTGGAATATAAGAATTATTCTGTTATGAGTGCTAAATTAAATAAAATTCAGAGTGATAAATTTAGGATTATTTTTAGATCTCAGACAATGCAAAGATTGGATAGTGATAAAGATTATAAGCATTGTCTCGGTCTGCCGTTTTGGGCATATATTAGTGCTTGCGGGGATGTCTATGCCTGTAGTACTTTTTTAGGGAAAAAAGAATTTTGCTCCGGTAATATTTATCGAACTGATTTTAATAATATAATCGGGGGTAGACGAAGAAGAGAAATTATAAGAGTAGCAGCTTTAAAATTAGATACTTCTCGTTGCAGAGATGTCTGCCGCTTGGATAAGATCAATAGTTACCTCTGGGAATTAAAAAATCCGGGAGCGCATGTTAATTTTATATAATATAGCCGTTAAGTTCTAAGGAGTTTTTCGTGGCAGGAAAAATTAAAAATAGCGATTTACTAAATGTCTATTTTATAATGCAGAAGATACGCCTCTTTGAAGAGAGGATTGTCATGCTCTATCCTGAGCAGGAGATTAAGACGCCGGTTCATCTGTGTATCGGTCAGGAAGCAATAGCAAGTAGTGTTTGCTATTATTTAAAAAAAGAAGACATTGTTTTTAGTAATCATCGGTCTCATGGGCATTGTATCGCTAAAGGATTAGAGCTTCAATCAATAATGGCGGAGCTTTATGGTAAAGATACAGGTTGTTGCAGTGGTAAGGGTGGGTCTATGCATCTGGTAAGTCCTGAGCGCGGGATCTTTGCTACGTCTGCTATTGTCGGCGGGGGGATACCGTTGGCAACAGGAGCTGCTTTAAGTTTAAAACTTAAAAAAACCAAAAATATCGCGGTTGTTTTTTTCGGAGACGGTGCTGTAGAGCAGGGTGTTTTTTATGAGAGCCTAAACTTTGCCGCCCTAAAAAAACTACCTATTTTGTTTGTCTGCGAGAATAATTTTTATGCCACAAATTCTCCGCTCTCGGCAAGGCAGCCTTTAGATAACATTTACAAGAGAGGAGAGGCATTCGGGATAAAGGGTGTACGTTGTGATGGTAACGATGCAATTAGTATGATAGATAAAGCATCTAAACTAATTAAAAAAATACGTCATGGCTCAGGGCCGTTTATTCTTGAATGTAGAACCTATCGCTGGAAAGCTCATGTAGGACCGGATTGTGATTTTGATAAAGGATGCCGTCCGCTCGTTGAGCTTGAGTCTTGGATGAAGCGATGTCCTGTCAAGAGAATAGAGAATTATATTTTAAAAAATAAAATAGCAACAAGAGAAAAATTAAATATAATTCGTTCTAAGATTGAGGAAGAAATAGATAGTGCTGTAAGATTTGCAAAAAATAGCGATTTTCCTAATAGTAAGGATCTTTATTCTAACGTTTATTACACAGAAAGCTCATGCCCTGGACAAAAGTAGCGGTTGATAATGCCGTTAAAAATTTAGCCTTTCCTTCTCTAGATAAGAATAAAAGGACGCTTGAATTTAGACAGGCCTTAAGAGAGGCCTCTTTTCAGGCTTTTAAGAGAGATCCCCGTGTTTTCCTGATGGGTGAAGGTGTTGATGATCCCGGAGGTGTTTTTGGATCAACACTTAATTTGCATAAGGATTTTCCCGGTAGGGTAATGGATACACCGATATCAGAGAACGGATTAACCGGCTTTTGCGTCGGAGCAGCAGTTTGTGGAATGAGGCCTATTTTAGTACACATGCGAATGGATTTCATGCTTCTTTCATTTGATCAGATACTTAATCATGCAGCAAAAATATGTTATATGTCTTCCGGTAGGGTAGCTGTCCCTATGGTTATACGTTCCATTATCGGTAGAGGCTGGGGTTCTTCAGCGCAGCATTCTCAGGCTCTACATGCATTGTTTTTGCATATGCCGGGAATTAAAGTAGTTATGCCGTCAAGCGCTTATGATGCAAAAGGATTATTACTTGCAAGTATAGCCGATAATAATCCCGTTATTTTTATCGAGCATAGGTGGCTTTATGATATTAAAGATTATGTCCCTGCCAAAGAATATCTTATACCTATTGGAAAAGGTTTTATTCGTAAGGCCGGTAAAGATGTAACAATAGTTGCCGTATCATTAATGGTACAGGAAGCGATGAAGGCTGCGGAAAAATTAAAACGGGAAGATATAGATATAGAAATTATTGATCCCAGATCACTTAATCCTTTTGACGAAGAAATTGTTATTGAATCTGTTAAGAAAACAGGGAGGCTTGTTTTTGCTGATTTAGGTTGGGCTAGTGGCGGTATAGGCGAGATACTTCTGGGGCGCATGCATAATAAATTAAGGCCTTATTTAAAATCAGATGTCCAGGTAATTAGTCTTGCTGACACGCCTACTCCCAGTAGTCCTGTTTTAGAAAAAGAATTTTATCTGGATTCAGAAGATATTATTAAGGCAGTTAAGCGAATTTTATGAATAAGAAGATGGATGAAAATAAATTAAGCGTTATTATGCCAGCGCTTAATGAAGAATCAAATATATCCAATGCAATCAACGATGTATTGAAAGATTTTAATACTTTTAATATAGCAGGGGAGCTTATTGTAGTAGATGATGGTAGTTCGGATAATACTCGAATTTTGATTGAGCAAAAAATAAACGAAAACCCAGGAAAAGTTTCTATTATCCGGCATGATAAACCGTTAGGTATTGGCGCTTCTTTCTGGGATGGAGTTGCGGGCGCAACAGGAGATATTGTTGTTATGCTGCCCGGAGATAATGAAAATGATCCCCGGGAAATTTTCCGCTATTATAATTTATTGGAACATGTAGATATTGTTATTCCTTTTATATTTAATAGAGAGACAAGACTTCTTTTTAGGAACATGCTTTCGTTTGTATACCGTTTCATTATTAATACGACATTTCTGGTTAATTTTAACTATACTAACGGGACGGTTCTGTATCGTAAGTCTATTTTAGATGATTTGGATTATAGAAGTAATGGTTTCTTTTTCCAGACGGATATTTTGATAAGATCGGTAAAAAAAGGTTATCTTTTTGCCGAGGTTCCCTATAAGCTGGGTTTAAGAAAAGAGGGAGTATCTAAAGCTGTTAGTTTTCCTTCTCTATACCAGGTTGTAAGGGGGTATTTACGATTGGTCAAAGATTTTTATTTTCATAAAAATAAAAACGGTAAAAGACGATTTAGCCGTGATTCACTAACGCAAACCAGAAGAAATAATGCATAGATTTATTCAATAAAAATAATTTCAGATGAAAGAATTAGTTCTCGATGGGCAAAAGTTGGCTTACCATGAGGAGCGCCTTAAGGCATGGCTAGAAGGAAAAAAAATAGCGCCTATTACTATTGATTGCGCTTTAACCCGTAGGTGTACCTATAGATGCGTTTATTGCTATGGTGCCTTACAGGCAAACGATGAAAAGAAGATAACTAAAGATGTGATATTTAGGTTTTTAGATGACGCAGCCGATATAGGCGTTAAAGGAGTAAGTTTTGTTAGTGACGGAGAAAGCACCTGTTCTCCTTATTTTTACGATGCTGTTTTGAGGGGCAAGGCCAATGGCCTAGATATGGCTGTTGGAACTAATGGGTATTTATTAAAGGAAGATAGGCTTGAAGAGATATTATCCGTTTTAACCTATATACGATTTAATATTTCGGCGGCAGGTGCAAAAAGATATGCTGATATACACGGGACCGATGATAAATGCTTTGAGAGGGTAGTGAAAATTATTCGTCAGTGTGTCAACATTAAAAAGGATAAGTTGCTGGGGGTTACTATAGGGCTACAGATGGTTTTTCTCCCCCGTTTTAGTGATCAGGTTATCCCCCTGGCAAAACTCGGTAAAGATCTAGGAGTAGATTATCTTATTTTTAAACATTGCAGTGATGATGAAGTTGGAAGCCTGAGAGTGGATTATTTAAAATACCAGTCATGTATAGATATTTTAAAAGAGGCAGAGAAATATTCAACGCACGAATATAAAGTTGCGGTTAAGTGGTCTAAGATTTTAAGCGGAGGGAAGCGTAAATACAAACAATGTTATGCCCCTGCCTTTATTATGCAGTTTTCCGGTTCGGGGTTGGTCGCACCTTGCGGAATGTTATTTAACAGTAAATATAAAAAATATCATATAGGTAATATCGCAGAAAAATCTTTTAAGGAAATATGGCAGGATGAGCGCTATTGGGATGTTTTGAATTTTATTGCTTCTGATAAATTTAATGCACAGATTATGTGCGGCACGCTATGCCTCCAGCATAAAGTAAATGAATTTTTATGGGATTTGAAGTCTAGCGGCGCAAGCTTTACGATGCCAAAAGACAAACAGGTTTTACATAAGAATTTTATCTAACATATTTAGTAATCTATAGCCAATAGTATTTTTGTTTATGAATAAACTAGTTTATGTCATTTTTCTATTTATTTTAGCGTTTATAATTCACTTTATTATTTGGCGAGTATCTTTGCCTAAAAAAAATCATACTATAGGATTACTAAAAATATTTTTTGGTGTTCTAATAGCCGGTATTTTTTTCTCTAGAATATATTCTTCCGTATCATTTCTAGGTCTTAGTTTGCCTCAGGGATTTTCTGAATATTTGCTTATTTCTTTCTCCTATGGCGCATTAGTCCTAGCTTATATTGTTTCATATTCGGCCATAGAAGTAGATAGTCCGTCACTACTGATAGTTTTGTATATTTCTAAAGCCGCCTCATCCGGTTTGACCAAAGAGAAAATAGAGAAGATTATGACGAATGATTTTCTAGTAAGGCCGCGGATTGATGATCTACTTCGCGATAAAATGCTTTTTCTCGATAAGGGGATATATCGAATAACTCCTAAAGGAGTTTTGTTGGCAAATATATTTATATTTTATCGCAAATTGCTAAATGCTCCTAAGGGCGGTTGAGGTTGCTAATGAACCCTGATTATTTAAATATTATCTTTCTGATGGTCAGCTTGCTAGTAAACATATTGTTGCAGGTTGGAACTTCCCGATGCCTGCCGAAGATAGGCTTATTAAATTCTATATTCTTAGGTTTTTTTGCGGGAGTTATTAGTTTATTTGCCTTAGAATTTTATATTTTTTCAGCATATTCCGGTTTGCTTAAAGATTTTATTGCCGATATCTTGATAAATCTTTTGACATATGCTGCGCTAGGGTATTGCTATTTTCACTTTATAAATTTAGGGGAGACGGCCCGCAGAATAAGGATTGTTCGCGAGCTATTCGAGGCCAGAGAGGGCCTTTCCTTAGATGAAATCTTAAAGCGCTATAGCGCAGAAGAAATAATTAATCGCAGATTTGTGAGGCTTATTGAAACCAATCAGGTAATTTTGAAAGACAATAAATATTTTATTTATGGATCTATAGTATTATGGATGGCAAAGATTCTAGCATTTTTCAAGCGGCGGCTTTTAAATAAAAAAACAGAGCTTAATTAATTTCTAATGAGGTTCAATAAAAATGGAAACCAATATTACTAAACCTGTCCAAGTTCCAGAGGATTATAATTATATTGGCGTATTTTTAACTTTTGCCTGTAATCTTAAATGTCATTATTGTATTAATCACTTTGAGCAGGGTATTATAAAAAGAAAGAATATCTCCGGAAAAGATTGGGTCCGTGGTCTAAATCGTATTATTTCTCGAGAGGATTTACCGATAACTCTTCAAGGCGGAGAGCCTAGCTTACATCCTGATTTCATATACATAATAAATAATATAAAACCAGATTTGTATATTGAAATATTAACTAATTTACGATTCGATATTGATGAATTTAAAAGTAAGGTTGACCCTGAGAGACTAAGGCGGGATGCTCCTTATGCTTCTATTCGCGTAAGTTACCATCCCGAGCAAATGGATTTAGACGAAACTATTCATAAAACTTCAAAATTATTAAAGGCAAATTTCAGTATTGGTATATGGGGGGTAATGCGACCCGGATATGAAAAAATAATGTCTGAGGCGCAAAGTAAGGCACGCAAAGAGGGAATAGATTTTCGCATGAAAGAGTTTCTTGGCGAATATAAAAAGAAATTATATGGAACCTATAGGTATAGTGGCGTCTGTGATAAAAAATTCAGAAAGAAAGTACAATGTAAGACAACGGAATTTTTGATAGATAGTGAGGGGAGTGTTTTTCGCTGTCATGCCGATATTTATGAAAGATTAAATCCGATAGGGCATATTTTAAGTCCGGATTTTCAAATCGAAAATAAATTTAGAGACTGTTCAAATTTTGGTCATTGTAATCCTTGCGATGTAAAGGTTAAAACTAACAGGTATCAGCAGTATGGACATACATCCGTTGAAGTAAAAGGTATCAAGTAGCCTACCGAGTTTGTATTTATACATTAACTTCATTTAATATGAGTAAAGAACAGTGTATTAATATCCGTGGCGCAAAAGTCCACAATTTAAAGAATATAAGTTTAAAGATTCCCCGCAATAAGCTGGTTGTTGTAACCGGTCTCTCCGGATCTGGTAAATCAAGCCTTGCTTTTGATACGATTTATGCTGAGGGGCAACGTCGTTACGTGGAAAGCCTTTCTAGTTATGCGCGTCAGTTTTTAGAACGGCTTGATAAACCGGATGTTGAGTGTATCGAGGGATTATCTCCGGCAATTTCAATTGAGCAAAGAACCGCAGGCGGAAATCCTCGTTCTACGGTGGGGACCCAAACAGAGATCTATGATTATTTACGGCTTCTTTTTGCTAAGGCAGGTACGCCTCATTGTTATAAATGCGGCAAGGTTATAAAAAGACAAAGCCCGCAAGAAATCGTAAATCTTATCATGAAATTACCTCGAGGTGCAAAAATTGAAATATTAGCTCCTATTGTAAGAGGAAAAAAGGGCCAGTATGCTAAAATTTTTGGCCTAATGCAGAAAGAGGGTTTTACGCGCGCCCGCGTTGACGGTAAAACGTGCGAGTTGGATAAACCGATTAAACTGGATAGATATAAAATACATAAGATTGAAGTGGTTGTTGATAGGCTTAGTGTTAATGATGTCAATAAAAGAAGAATTACGGATTCGATTGAGACGGCATTAAAGGCAGGTAAAGGAGTGGTGATAATTGTCTTAGATGATAATAGGGAGATGCTTTTTAGTGAGCTCTACGGATGCCCGGATTGCGGGATAAGCTTGGGAGAGGTTGAGCCAAGAATTTTTTCTTTTAACTCTCCCTATGGTGCTTGTTCTGCCTGTAACGGATTAGGCACAAAAATGGAATTTGATTTGGATATTGTTATTCCTGACCGCGATAAACCAATTGTTGAGGGAGCAATAGCTCCCTGGAAAAAGGGCGGCAGGGGTTATTTGATGTATTATCGCATGTTACTTCGTCAGCTTGCGAATAGATTAGGGTTTAGTCTGCATACACCTTTTAAAAACCTGAGTAATAAAATACAAAATGCAATAATTTACGGGTCTGATGAAGTGATATGGAATAAACCGTTTGAAGGAATCTTGCCGCATCTAGAAAGATTATTTAATCAAACCGATAGCGACTATCTTAAGAATGAGATTTCTAAATTTATGTCAGTCCTGCCGTGTCCGCAATGTTTAGGTAGCCGTCTAAAAAAAGAAAGTTTGTTTGTTAGGATATCTGGTAAGTCTATTCATGCTATAACAGAAATGTCTTTAATCTGCGCAAAGAGCTTTTTCGGCAAGCTTAGTTTTTCAACAGAGAAGCAGTTGATCGCGAAGGATATTTTAAAAGAAATAAATCAACGTTTAGATTTTTGTATAAATGTAGGTCTTGACTATTTGACTTTAGGACGCAAGAGCGCAACACTTTCAGGGGGCGAATCCCAGAGGATAAGATTGGCGACGCAGGTTGGTTCAGGTCTTACGGGCGTAGTCTATGTTTTAGATGAGCCGAGCATAGGCCTGCATCAGAAGGATAATTGTAGGCTCCTTTCAACGTTAAAGTCTTTGCGCGACTTGGGTAATACTCTTATTGTTGTTGAGCATGATGAGGCGACTATAAGAGAAAGTGATCATATCATTGATTTAGGGCCCGGGGCGGGAAGATTTGGAGGGAAAATAGTTTTTAAAGGAAAAATCGGAGATTTACTAAAGAGTCGCGTTTCCCTTACAGCTAAATATTTAAGAGGAGATTTGTCAGTTTATGTACCGAAAAAGCGTCGCAGCATAAAAAAGGGGAAACATCTGGAATTATTTGGATGCAGGCAGCATAATTTAAAAAATATTGATATTTCTATACCGTTGGGTGTTTTTAGCTGTGTTAGCGGAGTTTCCGGATCTGGAAAATCTACTTTAATAGACGAAATTTTATTTAAGGCGCTAAAGCAGAAGATTTATAAGTCCAAGATAAAGCCTGGTGAGTTCGATAGGATAAAAGGTGTAGAATTTATAGATAAGGTGATTGAAATTGATCAGTCGCCAATCGGTAGAACTCCGCGGTCAAATCCAGCTACATATACGGGAGTTTTTAGTCTTATCAGGCAAATATTTAGCCGCTTGCCCGAGGCACGTATCAGAGGGTATAAACCGGGGAGGTTTAGTTTTAATGTTAAAGGTGGAAGGTGCGAGGAGTGCCGTGGTGACGGGATAAAAAAAATAGAGATGCACTTTTTATCTGATGTTTATGTAACCTGTGGGTTATGCAAGGGGAAACGTTTCAATGAGCAGACGCGAAGAGTAGAGTATAAAGGAAAATCAATAAGCGATTGTTTAGAGATGTCTGTTGAGGAAGCCTGTGTCTTATTTGCGAATATACCGCGGATAAAAAGCATTCTGCAGACATTAATTGATGTAGGTTTAGGGTATATTCAATTAGGACAGCCGGCAACTACTCTTTCCGGAGGCGAGGCCCAGAGAATAAAGCTTACCTCTGAATTAAGTAAACGCGCAACAGGTAATACTTTTTATATTTTAGATGAACCTACTACCGGTTTACATTTTGCTGATGTGGATAAATTACTTAAAGTCCTGGATAAACTTGTTGAGCGGGGCAATACAGTAGTTGTGATAGAACATAATCTTGACGTGTTGGCGAGCGCTGATTATATTATTGACTTAGGCCCTGATGGGGGAGACAATGGGGGTAAAGTTGTTGCTGCCGGCACACCGGAAGAAATTGCTGGAAATAGGGTTTCTTATACTGGGCAGTATCTCAAGAAGGCATTTAAAAATATTAAAAACAGCAGGTGAAAATAATACATTTAGCATTGCAAAATTACCCTTAGGTGTTAAAATAAAATAGAGATAAAAAATCAATCCATTCGATTAACCTCGGCCTAAAGGTCGAGGTATGCTCAGGATTGATACTGAACGGCGTTTTCATACCTCGCTCTAAAGAGTAAGGTATGATACCAGTGAATGTATCAAATATTTTTTGATATGTCTAATAGAAAATATTCCTTTACTATATTGATTTTCTTAATTCTAAGCGTTTTTCAACTATTATCTGTAGTTGATGTTTTTGCCGCAAAAGAAGAAGATGATCTTTTTGTGGCAGAGAAAGCATTTGAAGATCAATTTTACGCGATATCCCTGGGATTACTACAGCGTTTTATAAAAGATTATCCCCAGAGCGAGTTGATTCCTAAGGTAAAGCTTTTGATTGCCCAATGTCTTTTTTCTAAAGAGAAGTATCTGGAAGCTTTAGATTCTTTGGGGCAATTATTGAATTCTTCGGAATCTGATTCTATTAAGGATGCGGTTTTATACTGGATAGCCGAAGTGCATTTTAAGGGCAGGGATTATCCTCAGGCAAGAGTTTATTATCAGAGATTAATTGATGAGTTTAGTGAGTCTGAATATGTTATTTTTGCTCATTATTCTTTAGCATGGTCACTTTTTGAAGAAGAAAAATTTAGAGAAGCAAAAAAAAGTTTTCTGCAATTAAGAGATGCTTTTTCCGGTGCCGCGTTAATAGAAGATACTGATTTTAAAATCGCACTTTGTTCTTATAACCTTAAAGAATATTCCCAGGCAAAGAAAGAGTTTGATTTTTTTGTAAAAAACCATTTTGAATCAAAAGTTAGATTCGAAGCTTTATTTTATAGAGCAGAAAGCTTGTATTATCTGGATAGTTTTCGTGAGGCGGTAAAAGATTATCTAGTTGTTGCTAATGCCGCGCATGATAAAAATTTAGCGGATTTAGCATTAGTGGGTTTGGGTTGGACTTATGTTAAGCTTAAACAATATTCGCAAGCAAGAGATGCTTTTGATGAAATAGAAGAATCTTTAAGTGAGGTTTATGCCAGTAGTTTGCTTGGTAAGGCACAAATTTTTTATGCAAGCGAGGAATCTGAATTAGCTATTGGTATTTATGATGAGTTAATCGAAAAATTCCCTAAACATGAATCGGTAGCATCTGCATATTTTGGTAAGGCTGAAAGTTTATACGCGTTACTTCAATATGAAAAAGCGGTATCGTTATATAAATATATCCTGAATACTTTTTTGGATAAAGACAACCTCGCCATTCCTGAATTCAGAAATAAAGCTCGTTATAATCTTGCTTGGGCATACCAAAAGATCGGCGATTTTTCCGGCGCAATTTCGGAATTTAAGAAAGTAGCCGAACTTTCAAGTGATAATATAATGAAGGTAAGCGCATTGTCTCAAATAGGGGATACATATCAGGATTTGGGTCAGTATCAGGAAGCAATAGAGGCTTATGATATGATATTAAAGGACTATCCGGATAGTTTATACGGTGATTACGTACAGTATCATACCGGCCTATGCTTGTTAAAAATGGGTAGATTTGAAAACGCGATATTAAGTTTTAAAAGCCTTAAGGCAAATTATCCGGATAGTAATTTCAGGGATGAGGCAGAGTATTATATTGGTGTTAGTTATTTTCAGAAAGATGATTTTAAAAGAGCTAGTGAATGGTTGGATCGTTTTGTCTCATTGTTTAAGGATAGTCCGTTGAGATCCCATGGTTTTTACCTGGAAGGAATTTCTTTGTTGAATCTAGGTAATTATAAACAAGCGCGAGGAATATTTAAAAAAGCGATAAAGGAATATCCTCAGGATTCTGATCTAGTTATAAAGTGTAAATATGAGATCGCAAATTGTCTTTATCAAGAAGGCGCGAAAAAACTTTCAGTTAAAAAATTTAAAGAGATTCTTTCTCGTTATCCGAATGCGGTGATAGCTCCGGATGTTATTTATTTTTTAGGAGAACATTATTTAAATTCAGCTAATAATGAGGTGGCAATTAGGCATTTTAAACGTTTGATTTTGGAATATCCGGATAGTGATCTTATCTCTGACGCGTATTATTCTTTAGGTTGGATTTATTATGCTTCAGGGGAATATGATGAAGCTATGTCTCAGTTTGAAGCTTTATCGGGCACCGGCAGTCCGGAATTTAAGGCACGGGCTTTTTTTGCTATAGGCGATATCTATTTTGATAAAGGGGATTACCGGCAAGCTTTAGAATTTTACAAACGTGTTTTATCCATGGGGATAGCCTCTTCTGATACTTCCGGAGGAGGCTTATCGGATTATCCTGGTTTTTTTAAAGAGGCGCATGTTAAGTTAGCAAACGTTTATAAGGAATTGGGTGATTTTGATAAAGCTATTTATTCTTATAAGAGCGCTTTAGATAGCGCGGGCGCGGATGGGGCAGGCGAGATCCAGTTTAAGATTGCTGAGAGTTTTGAAGAAAGCGGCAAGATTAACGAAGCAATTGAGGCCTATCTTACAAATACATATTTACATTCTCAGGATAGGTATTGGCTGCTTAAAAGTTATTTGCGCTTGGCTCGTATTTTTGAAAATCGGGAAGACTGGAAAGAAGCAGAGAGTATTTATATTAAGATTTCGCTTATGGATGTTGATGAAGCAAAATTTGCGCAAGAAAGACTTAAGGCAATTAGCGTGATGGTAAAATATTAGAATTGGATTAATATTGTGTTTTTGTATTATTTGGTATATAGTTAAGAATAAAGAGTAAGGAATTTGTAATTTAAATTTGATCAGGAGGAGCAATATGGATTTTTGGAAAATGACACCTTGGCAGATATTTTCTGCCGGAGGTCCTTTAATGTGGCCGGTTTTGGTATGTTCGATAATATCTTTTGCGATTACCTTAGAGCGTTTTTTTTATCTGGCACGCGCTAAGATAGACGCACCCGCTTTTTTAAATAAAATTGTAGATAATATAAAGCATAATCGTATAAAGGAGGCATTGGACCTATGTGATAGGGAGTCTACTCCTGTCAGCAGAATGCTTAAAACCGGAGTGTTAAAGCATGACCGTACTCGCGAGAAGGTAAAAGAAACTTTAGAAGATGCGTCTTTGTATGAGATACCGCTTTTAGAGAAGCGTATGACATTTCTGGCTACAATTGCTCATATTTCACCTCTCATAGGCCTGCTTGGTACTGTTACGGGTATGGTTCGAGCGTTTCAAACAATTCAAGTTAAAGCGGGGGCAATGAATGCTGTAAGTCCCGCGGATTTAGCCGGAGGAATTTGGGAGGCTTTATTAACTACAGTATTTGGTCTTTTAGTGGCCATCCCGACATTTATATTTTACAATATCCTGGTGAGTAAAATTAATTCGGTAGTTCTGGATATGGAACGAACTGCTACTGAGCTGGTTAATTTCTTAACCGAATAGTAAATCCAGAATTTGCATTAGAACATGACGAATAATATTAATCTTTTTGGCTACAAGTGCTTGCAAAAAACCTCGACGTACTTTTTAAGTATGCCTGCGTTTTTTTGTAATCATTGTATCTCAAAAATCTTAGTACTCTTCATCCGCGTTTAATGCAAAATCTGGATTAAAGCTTATTTTTTTTAGAACTATAAATGAGGAATAGATGAGATTTAAAAGACACATGGAGCTGGAGCAGGGTTTAAGGCAAATTGATATAGCGCCTTTGATTGATATTGTATTTCAGCTGCTTATATTTTTTATGCTTACATCAAGTTTCATTGTGCAGCCGGGTATAAGAGTAAATTTACCCCGGGCGATTACCGGAGATATTGTAACAGAAGAGAATCTGGTGATAACCATATCTGCTGAAAACGTCATTTATCTCAATGCTAAAATAGTGACCTTAGATGAATTAAGGGTATATCTTAAAAAGTTTAAGGGAAAGCCGATGCTTATTAAATCTGATCGCAGGTCATCTCTGGGCAGGGTGGTTGAGATTTGGGATTTATGCCGTGATTTGGGCATAACAAATATAAATATCGCTACCAATCAAAGTGAATAAGGGGCGTCTCTTATGCTTCGCATAAGAATAGCAAAAGAATTATTATTGGCTGTAGCTATTTCATTAATCTGTCACCTGCTATATTTTGTTGTTATAAAATTTGATTTTCCGAGCATCTCTAATAGATTTAGGGAGCCGAATATAAGTTTCTTGGGTGAGTTATTGGATAAGAGCGATTTTCCTTCTTTAATAGAGGGAGAGCTTGGTAAATCTGCTGCGTTTGATCTTAAGGAAATAGTGTTTTCTGCTGGACAGGCAAAAAATCATGGTATACTATATAATAGGGTTAGGTTGGTAAGCCTTGAAAAACAAATATATTTACCGCAGAAAAATAGATATTTTTTTGAAAGGATAGAATTTGCAGATAGAAAGAAGCCATTATTCGGCTATTCCGGCATAAATGCTAAGAATATTCCTTTTTTCCCGATTATAGAAAAGGGGGATATAGAGAAAGAACAAAATACATTAATTACTTTTGAGAAATTAAAAGACCCTTTTTTTTATAAAGAGTTATCTAAGTTTGCTGCTATGGAAGCTGAGTTAAAAGTTGTGCCTAGAATGAATATTTTGTTAATAAAGAGGGTTCGTTCCAGCGGTGACCTAGAAATAGATCTTTTTATTCTTAGGGTTATGAGGCGCAAGCTTTACCTGAGTAATAGGCAAGAGGGTTTACTTTTTAAGAAAGTAAGGGCAAGCTTTAGTGATGATTAGGGTAGATTTTTATGAAGCGATTGGATTGTATCTATCGTTTTTAATTATTGTATCTTTATTATATTTTGTTTTAGTAGAAGGCAGAAATACTAGTAAAAAAAAGATGTCTATTGATGAGCGTCATTTGTGGCAGTGTGCTATATGTATGCATGCATATGTTGATTTAAAAGAGGAAGTATTCTCTAATTGTCCCAGATGCGGCAGCATTAATCAAAAAGATGGCGATATTTTATCTTAGTTTATTTTGTTTATCATACTTTTCGTATTAGCTGTTAACGCGGGAGAGATATAATGATTACTAAAATAGGTATTGTTGCAGGTGAAATATGGCATTTTCTTGATGAACGCGGGGAAGTAGCTTTATCAGAGATAGTATCGAAGATTGATAGGCCTCGAGATAATATATTGATGAGTATTGGGTGGCTTGCCAGAGAGGGGCATATCCTTCTGGATGAGGGAGCTTTAGATTATACGGTTTCCTTGAGAAAGCAGGCAGATTATGAACAGGTGAATAAAATATGAATTATCAATTTAATAGAATTATTCATTGGCAATCCTCCAAAAGAGGCATTGCTTTGGTTACGGCGTTGATATTTATGCTTCTGGTCACTATTATGGCCGGCGCAGTATTATCTATAACTACCAAGCAGGCCAGGCTCGCAGAACATCAGGTAAGAAGAATAAAAGGCTTCTATGCAGTTGAATCGGCTATGGTAAAGGCATATCTATCCTTAAGATATGCAGACGTAACAGTATCAACTCCACCAGTGGGCAGCAACTGGGTAGATCTCGGTGCCGGTGTTTGGCAATGGGATTGGGGCCCTGGTGGATTTGAGTGGAGAGTTGATGACGCTGGTAATGTGCTACCTGATACCAAGACGATACGCGTCACATACGATACCAATACTAATCAACTCACATCAACGATCGACTACGGTCCTTAGTCCTATTTCTTATTTTCCCTCCAAATATCCACCACAAACTATTAGTTATTAAACAATAAAATATTATAGAATAAGTAAGTTTAAGTAAGAAAATACTTGACAAAGTAATCTTATTATGATTTAATTAAATATAATTAAGTATAGGTATGTTTATATAGTTTTAGTTTACCATCTGTACATAAAAAGACCGCTAAATTATTTAAGACGAGGAGAGCTTTTTATTATGAGCAGGCTCATGAATATAGAGGAATTAGCGCATTATTTAAGGCTGAAGAAGCAAACCATATATAATTGGTTGAATCAGAGAAAGATTTCTGGCATGAAGGTGGGAGGAGTCTGGCGCTTTGATCGCAAAGAAATAGATTTATGGTTAAAAAATCAGCGGCGTTTGTCTACAAAAGAGGAAACAAG
The DNA here is from genome assembly GCA_913009335.1 of uncultured bacterium. GTDB lineage: Bacteria > Omnitrophota > Gorgyraeia > Ghiorseimicrobiales > Ghiorseimicrobiaceae > DRER01. Next base: position 16,803 of record CAJVXN010000004.1, on the reverse strand, counting down.
CTAATCTTATGCTTAAAAAACAACAATTAGGTATTCATTTTAGTTCTAATTTTATAAATATTCTTGAGCAGCAATCTTTAAAGGTTTTGAATTTTTCTAAATTACCTTGTATGCTGCAGGAGAAAAAGTCAGGCTTGAGTCAGACTGTAGTGGATGAGGTTAAGATCGTTAGCCTGATTAAAGAGCGATTATTAGATAGTAATATTATATCCCGTGATGTAGTATTGACTCTTCCTAGCAATGATTTAATAGTAAGATTTTTTGAAATACCATTTGTTCCCCGTGGTGAGATAGCATCCACAGTTAGTTTTGAAGTTAAGAGATATATTCCTTTTAGACTTGAAGAGTTAATTTATGATTTTCAGACTAAGCATGATAGAAAGACAAGAAAAATTACAGTTTTATTTATTGCCGTTAAAAAAGAAATTATTAATAGACATATTTCAATACTGGAGCAGGCAGATTTAAATATTTTAGCTATTGAGCCGTCGTTTTTAAGCACGTTAAGAGTGCTTAAGTTTATTAAGGCGATTTCTGCAAAAGAGCTAGTAGTTGTTGTTGATGTCGATTTCGAGGCAGGGTTGGGCGATATAACAGTAATCGAAAATTTGTATCCACGTTTTAGCCGTGATTTTAATTTAATTATGCCGGATGAAACCCCTTCCCACGAGACCATTATTACTAAACTTATAAATGAAGTAAGGATATCATTGGACTATTGTCGCAGGCAATTTAAGTCAGAGACATTAGATATAGATAGAATTGTTTTATTAAGCGCTATTGATGTAGCAGGGCACGCAGAGACATTGAATAAAGAATTAGAGCTTTTAATTGTGCCGGTAAATATCCAGGATAGAATTGATATCCCAGGGGAGGATTTTGGCTCTGGCTTAATAAAAGCTTACGGTGCTTCATTAAAGGATGCGGTAGATTTTCCCTTAAGGATTGATTTGCTTAAAGGGGTGGCTCCTGCTCCTACTGAGGGTGGATTCGAGTTAGAGTCTATAATCAAGAAAATTGCTCGCGGTATAGATAGAGAATTGCTCGTTAAGAATATTTTGATTTTTTGTGGTATTGTGTTTATGGGTTTTCTTTTAGGTTTACGTGAAGTTAATATGGCTAAGAATATACATATTAGACTAAAAAATAAAAGAGAAAACGTAGCCGTGTTAGAAAGCCTTAGAACTATAAATCGTTCTTCGTTAAGAAAACTCAAAAAACAGTATAAAGAGAAAATTACTATTGTAGAAAATATGAAAGAACATAGAGTTTATATTACGCCTAAGTTTTCGAGTATAGCTGCATTAAGACGTAAAGGAGCTTGGATGAATAGTCTTAATTTTAAAAAGGTTGGTGAAGATTTAAGATTCATTCTTTCAGGTTTTGTTTCTCTTAATGATGAAGAGGAAGAGTTCAATGTTGTAAATCAATTTTTAGCGGATTTAAAAAAAGAAGAAAGCTTTGCAGATTTTAAGAATATTTCACTGGCTTCACTATCTTACGAGGTAGTAGATGGGCACGATATAACGAAATTTGAAATTCTTTGTGAATAAGGTGCTAAGATTAGATTAAGGGGTTAATAGAAAAATATGGCTTTTGAATTCAATAGAAATTTTGATATTTCTTTCTTGCTTAGCAAGCAAAAGATAATATTGTTTATTCTAACGGTGGTTTTATCTTTATTATTTGCTGTTGGTGTATACAAAAATCAGAAACAAGAAGTTCAAAAGCTCGAAAAAAAAATAAAAGAAGAAAAGGAATTGAATGAAATTGTTGATGATATTAAGCTTCAAGAAAAGGAATTTACAGAATATTTGGTAGAATTCAGTGAAAAGGATCCCGCGTTTATTGTGGAGGAGATATCTGGATTTGCGCGTGGTTCAGGAATAAAAATATCTTCTCTGGCCCCACAGAAAAAAATAGATTCTGACATATTTAGTATTTTGTCGTTTGATGTGAAAGTTGAAGGTTTGTATCATCGGATTGGAGATTTTTTAAGTCGTCTTGAGTCATCTCCAGCTATCTTACATGTTATCGAGATTAATTTATACAAGGCGGTTATTTCAAGGAAAAAAAGGACAAAAAGAAGAAGGAAAACGGTAGAAGGTAGAGATGATATTCTTACCGCAGATATAGTTATTAGCGTAGCCTTTATTAAAGAATAACTGATTTTATAATTTTATAGTATTTAAATGCGAATAAAAATATTTCTTATTACAATTAGCTTTATTTTATGCTCAGATTATATTTTTGCTGATGAGGAAGTCTTAGGGCCTGCAGTTATTTATTCCGGATTTGAATATGCTGACCCATTTAAATCGCATCTTCCTAAGCGAAAAGAGCTTATCGAAGTTAAGGATTTGATACAAGCAGAGGAAGGGGAATTGCCGGATTTTAAGGTACAAGGTATAGTTTGGGGGGGGGATATCAATCAGGCAATAATTGATGGTTTCGTGGTTAAGGTTGGTGATACATTTAAGGGTGTTAAAATAGTAGAGATTAACCCAGATAGAATAAAACTGTCTTACGCTGAAAATATTTTTTATATTTCAGTTAAGGATGAATATGATAATGAATCAGCAGATGATGAGTTTGAATAGGAAAATATAAATAAACTGATTATGGAGGGGTAGTAATGAAAATAATTAAAAGAAGTAAGAAAAGAATAGTTTTTTTTATTGTGAGCATATTTTTATTACTTTGCTTTGCTCCTGCTGGATTTGGCTTAGGTGATATATTAGATTCTAATTTATGGAAACGCATTTCCATGGATTTTAAAGATGCTAGCCTTAAGGATGTGCTTAAAATATTTTCACAGCAGTCTGGTTTAAATTTTGTCGCGGCCGAGAATGTAGAAGATGTAAATTTAACGCTATACTTGGATGATGTTAGCGTTAAACAGGCATTAGAGAAATTACTTTCTGCTAATGGCTTGAGTTATGATTTAGACTCTGCAAGTAACATATTTGTGGTAAAGCGATCTATTGTGCCGGAGATAAGGCTTTTGACTAAAGTTTTCTATCTTAAGTTTGCCCGGGTTCCTGGATCACGCCTGGGAGGGGAGATTTCTTCAGGCATGAGTCAGTCCTTAACGGGGTTATCGGGAGGCGGCAGTGGCGGAGAAAAAAGTGGCGGAGAAAACGAAAGTAGTATTGTTACGATAATAGCTAATATCCTTACTGAATTCGGAAAGATAGATATCGATGTACGTACAAATAGTCTTATCGTTACGGATATTCCAGAGCAATTTGAGATTATTGATGATGTAGTCGCAAAGCTAGATGTTTCTTTGCCGCAGGTAATGATTGAGGTGGAGATTTTAGATGTCGCGAAAAGTGACGTAGATGATTTAGGTGTGCAGTGGCCTACAACGGTCGCGAAATTAGATGTTTCAGGGGCAAGAGCTACTTCTTTTCCTTTTGACACCAATCATAAGCCAAAAACTTTTGGTACATCTTGGAGTGAATATACAAGTCCCGGTGGTGTTGATTTTTCCGGCTGGAGCGCGCATGATTTTCTTCCTTCAGTATTGGAGATTGTTAATGCTGAATTAGCATTAAATCTTTTAAGATCCAAGACAAGTACAAAGTCATTAGCCAGGCCGCGTATCTTGACTCTTAGCCATGAAACAGCCGAAATTAAGATTATTACAGATGAAGCTATAGGAATAAAAACTACAACTGCTGCTAATGAAGGCGGTACCGGTAGTGTTACTGAGGAAGCAGAGCGTGCGGAGACAGGGGTATCTTTACGCGTTACGCCGCAGGTTGACATGGAAAACCGTGAGATAACTATGTTTATAGAACCGATAATAGCCGAGGCAACACAGTCAGCGTTATCGAGCGCTTTTAGAGATCCGGAAATACGCGGAACAAAGTCAACCGTGAGGATGAAAGACGGCGACACCTTATTAATCGGAGGCCTTATAAAAACTGACAAGAGTGATACGAGAACAAATGTTGCTTTTTTCTCAAAAATTCCCATTTTCGGGATATTGTTTAGACATAAAGCAAAAACCGAGCAAGAAAGAGAAGTTGTTATATTTATTACCCCGTATATAATGGATGGCCGTAGTAGAGATATGGCAAGAGTTGCTGATTTTTCTCAGTTAAGTTTTGATTTAGACAGGGAACAGGCTTTATCCGGACGTGAACGCAAAGTCGAACGATTACTTAAAGAATACGATATAAGATAATTAAATTTTAATTTTGGAGAAATATTATGGCGCGTAATTATCTAAGGCTAGGTGAAATTTTAATAAGAGATGGTTTGATTACTGAAGATCAATTAAATAGTGCCCTGGCTATGCAATCAGAAAAAGGAGGCAGGCTGGGTGAAATTTTAATTGAACAGGGTTTTATTAGCGAGCAAAGTATGATTGCCGCTTTAGGTAAACAATTATCTATTCCTTATGTGAGCTTAGGGACTGGCCATTTGAAACCAGCTATCGATCAGAGCTTAGAAGAGTTGATTGTTAAGGAGTATGCTTTTAAGTATTGCGTTCTTCCTCTAGCGCGTAATTTGAATTCTCTTACTTGTGCCATATCCGATCCGTTTGATTTAATTCTGTTAGATAATTTACGAAAGATGACGGGTTGCGAAATTAATCCGGTTATTGCTACTAAAGCTGATATTAATGAAGCAATTGAGCAATTTTATAGTAAGGCAGATCTGCTTAAAGCCGCAGTTAGGGAGTCATATCAAATCGAGAAGAGTTTTTCAGCCTCGTCCAGGGAAATGGAAGAAGCAGAAGAGGGTTTAAGTCTGGATAAGCTTATTGAAAAAGCCGAGGAAGCACCTGTAGTGAAACTAGTAGATTTAATTATCGGGCAAGCTATCGAAGAGAGGGCATCAGATATACATATTGAACCGTTTAAGGATAGAATAATTTTGCGCTACCGTATTGATGGAAAACTTTTTGAGATACCCCCTCCGGCAAAACATCTGCATCTTCCAATCCTTTCACGTATTAAGATTTTATCGAATTTGAATATTGCTGAGAAACGATTACCTCAGGGAGGGGCTTTTTTTGTAAAAATCAAAGATAGCACTATTGATATTCGTGTCTCGACTATGCCTACTATATATGGCGAAAAGCTGGTTATGAGAATATTAGATAAAGAGAGCATTTCTTTAGATTTGGCTACTATAGGTTTTGATGATAAGCAACTAAAGCAGATTAGAAAGGGGATAAAAAGTCCGTATGGGTTGATTTTTTTAACTGGCCCTACAGGGTCTGGTAAAACTACAACGTTATATTCGTCTCTTAATGAGATGAAGTCTTCAGCAAAAAATATTATGACTGTAGAGGATCCTGTTGAGTATAGGATAGAAGGGATAAATCAGGTTCAGATCAAACCTGAGATAGGGCTAACATTCGCTGAGGCATTAAAAACTTTTTTACGGCAGGACCCTGATGTTATGCTTGTTGGAGAGGTCAGAGATTTAGAAACCGCTCAGATATGCGTTAGATCAGCTTTGACGGGACATTTGGTTTTGAGTACGCTTCATACAAATGATGCTCCTACCGCAGTGACACGACTTATTGATATCGGGATTGAGCCATATTTATTGCTCCCGTCTTTGATTATGATTATAGCGCAGCGTTTAGTGCGCGTTCTTTGCCCTCACTGTAAAGAGGCCTATGAGCCGACAGTTGAAAAATTAGGCGATATTAAGATAGATGCGGATTTAATCTATAGAGCTAAAGGATGTGAAAAATGTAATAATATTGGGTATAAGGGCCGTACGAGTATCGCTGAGATATTAACAATGAATGATGAGCTCTTTGAGGCATTTATGAGAAAGGCCTCAGTTCGTAAGATCAGTGAAATAGCTGTGAAATACGATATGGGGACATTGTATCAGAGTGGCATAAAGAAGGTAGCTGAAGGGATTACATCATTAGAAGAGGTAATGAGTGTAGCCCTCGGAAGTACGGCGAGTGATTAATTTTATCGTTTATGTATTTTTAGCTGTACTCTTTATTTTTGTTATTAATAATAGTTATACATAGATACGGAAATAGTTATATGCCTAAATTTGAATATGTTGCGAGAACAAGAGAAGGTAAACGCGAAACGGGAGTTGTGGAAGTTCCTTCGGAAGATAATTTAGTATCTCGCCTACAAGATAAAGGTCTCATTGTTACAAAGGTTACCCCTGTAGATAAAGGAGTTGCTGTAAAAACTAGCGTAAGGCAGCGGCGGCGGCGAAAATTTGGGCATAGCAAGATAAAACTTTACGATCTAGTTTTTTTTGCCAGGCAGTTAGCTATTCTTCTTGATTCAGGAATCACTATTCATAAAAGCCTTGATGCAATTTTAAAACAGGTAGATTCTGCCAAGTTGTACAAAATCGTTGCAGATACTAAAGCTGATGTTGAAACAGGGTTAACCTTAAAAGATGCTTTAGCCAAGTATCCAAAGGTTTTCTCAGACTTATGGATTAATTTAATCGAGTCAGGGGAAGCTAGCGGAAATTTAGCTCTTGTTTTAGATAGATTGGCGCAATATCTGGAGATGCAGGCGGATTTTAGGCGCAGGATTATATCTGGTCTCATGTATCCGGCAATTTTGTTTATTGTTGCTTTAGGGGCAATTTTTTTCTTTGTGTTAAAGATCGTACCAACATTTACTGGTTTATTTTCAGGATTTAACATAGAATTGCCGCTTATAACACAAATTCTTATTGGGTTTAGTGCTAATGTTAAGAAATTGTTTGTTCCATCTCTGTTTATTTTTGGAGGTATCTTTTTTATTTTTAAGCAGTTTATTAAAACTACGCACGGTAGACGTATTTTTGATAAGTTTAAATTAAGCCTTCCGGTGTTCGGAAACTTCTTTAAAGTTCTTGCTGTTGAGCGATTTACATCAGAAATGGCTACTTTGATAGAAGGGGGCGTACCTATCCTTTATGCGCTAGAGATTACAGAGCGCAGCGTAGGTAATGTAGTATTGGAGGAAGTAGTTAAAAGCATTAAAATAAATGTACGGGAGGGAAAGGCTCTGGCAGATTTGATGGATGAAAGTGGCTTTTTTGAACCGATGGTGGTTCAGATGGTTTCGATTGGTGAAGAGGTAGGTGAATTATCTAAAATGCTTAGAAGGGTGGCAGATTTTTACGCCACCTATTTAGAAACTTTTATTGATCGTTTCACCACTATTTTCGAGCCTATAATGCTTGTGTTTATGGGGGGTGTAGTTGGGGTTATGCTTATCGCGCTATTCTTGCCGATTTTTAAGATTGCGTCCGCATCATCAGGAGGAGGGCTTTAAAAGGCCGGTTGACTTATAGTAATAATGTGTTACACTTTAATGAGAGGGGGTGATGGGCGCAAAAAAACGATAATAGGCCTACAAAAATAAGAGAGTATAATAGAGTTCTTAAAATTGAAATATACGTGGGTGAGTTTAAAAGGAGGGTGAAATGAAAACAAAAGGTGGTTTTACGTTACTTGAGTTGATTATGGTAGTTATCATTATCGGCGTTTTGGCCGGCTTGGCAATTCCTCAGTATATAAATGCTGTTGAGCGTGCAAAAGCAGGAAAAGCCCTTTCAAATTTAGGGCTGATCCGTCAAGCACAGCATCTCTATCGCGCCGATAGCGATGAATATAGCGCTGCGGATAGCTCTAGTGGTTGGCAGGCTGTGCTTGGGATGTATGTTGAGTTAACTGGGGTTGATAATGATCTTGATTGGGATTATGATACTACTGATAATAATGAAGATACACTTGAGGTTACGGCGACGAGAACCGCTGGTCCATATGGAGGCGATGACTTAATTATTGATCAGGATGGTATTACAGGGCTTGGTACCTGGACGCTTCCGTATTAAAATAGATGGTTGAGACGTCTATGTTAGTATTGTTAGATGAAATAGTTTTTAAAAATACCCCGTGTAATTCGAAAAGGATTTATGCGGGGTATTCTAAAAAAGGGATGGGTTTAAAAGCATGTATTCACGCGGGTTCCATTTAATTGAGATGGTTATTGTTGTAATAATTCTTGGTGTATTAGTAGGTATTGCTATGCCTAGTTATTTAAGGTCGCAAGAGCGTACATATACCAGGGAAGCTGTTGTGGGTTTAAGGCTATTACGTGCTGCCCAGATGGTTTATCAGAGTGAATTTGGTAATTTTTATCCAGGCGCGGGCGGTGAGGGAAATGTAGCTGATATTAATACCAATCTGCGTCTAAACCTTTCAGAGAATAATTGGGATTATAATATTACAGCTTCTGCGGCTAATAGTTTTACTGCTGTCGCCGGTAGGCAGGCAGGGGCGTTTGATGCTTGTGTGTATACGGTAAGCGATGCGATTGCTGACCCAACCCCCAATGCCAGCTGTCCATAATACCCATAAGAGGTATTCTTCATAACCTATGTGGCGATAAGAAATTATGACTAAAAAATACAGATGGTTGTTTAAATATTTTGTTTCTGGCAGGTATCGTGTTAAGGCAGGGCGATTTTATATTACAAGCTTTAGGTGTAGCGCTCTAAAAGGGTTTACATTAACCGAGGTAGTAATTGCTGCGGTAATCATGTCACTTACTATCGGGGGGTTATTTAGCATTTTTATATCGAGTAATCGATTTGTACAAAGGGCAAATAGGAGGTTGGCCGCGGTAAATCTTGCTCAGGATCAGATTGAACGCCGAAGAGAATTTGTTAGAGAGGATACCTGGACTGAAGCTAACGACAATGCTAATTTAGGAACAACAGGGGGAACATGGAATCCTGGCGGGTGGATTGCGGGCCCGTCGGTTGGTGCTATTGCTCAGTCATATCGTTATTGGGTTGAAGATGATTCGTCTCCGGGTAATCCTGTTCCGGCTGCTGCTGGTGCTGCTTTTCCCGCGCGCCGGGTATTTATGCAGGTTCAATGGACAGAGCCGAATTAAGAGACGGATAAATTTAGTTTTAATTTAGACAGGCAATACAATGGTAAAAATAAAGAAGATAATGTCCATAATTGGTTATTCGTTGCGTAGGAAAATTGGTATTACTCTTGTAGAGTTGATGGTGGCTATAACACTATTAAGTCTTATATTTTTAACTTCGGCGAATATTGATATTGCCTCCCGAAAGCTTATGAATGTTGCTGAACGCCAGGCAGAATTACAAAATGAGATTAGCCCTATTCTTTTACAGATAAAAAAAAGTATAAATATGGCAACGGGAGATAGAGGTGATTCCGGGCTTGATATAGAACCAGGCAATAGCCGTATTGCCATTAGATTAGATATAGATGCTAACGGTGTTCCTAATATTGGCACTGCTAATGACTATGGGGATGATAATTGGATAGCTTATCGTTTAGATGGTAATAATAATATTCTTTATTATTTACCTTATGGTTCTGGGGGAGGTTTTCCAGCTACTACCGCGGCTAATGAAATAATCTCAACTAGAGTGGAGGCTTTTACTTTAGCTTCAATTAATAGTGCTTTTGACGCGGACCTATCTCGCGGGGCAGAGGTTAGTATTACTGCCCGTTTTATTCCCGGGGACTCCATAACTCCTACTAATCCTGAATTAACCCTTACTACAAGTGCACATGCCATTTCCCAATCCGCACGATAGATAGTTTCATTAATATCCCCATAAATGAAAATCTATTAATCGACGCCATTATTGATTTTTCCTGCTTGTAATTTATCCTATATTATGGTAAATTTGCTTAGATTGCATGTAGTATTAATTCATAAGTAAAAACCGCGAACCGGAGGTGGAAAATTATGTAATCCATGAGAGGTTTTACATTACTTGAACTAATTATGGTAGTTATCATTATTGGTGTTTTGGCAGGTATTGCAATTCCGCAGTATCTAAACAGTGTTGAGCGTGCAAAGGCAGGTAAAGCAATCTCAAATATGACTTTAATTCGCCGGGCGCAGCATTTGTATCGGGCTGATAATAGTGAATATCACGATATAAGTATGGGTGGTTGGGATGCTGCCAGCCCCGCTGGGCTTGGTGGTTATGTTGAGTTAGGCGGGGTTGATGCTGATGTTGATTGGGATTATGATACTACTGCTAATGATGAGAGTGCGTTTGAAATCACGGCGACAAGGATGAATGGGGCATACACAGGTGAAGATTTAATTATGGATGAAAATGGCATGACAGCCTTTGGTACTTGGACATTACCGTATTAATAAGCAGGCAAAAATAGTTAACGTATTAGTGTCTATAATATTATCAGCAATGCCTTATAAAAACAGGTACTATATATTACGATTGATGGGAGCGTGTAATAATAATTGCAAGATATGCATGGTTTCCCAGGAGATAAAAAAAAGCAGCCATATGCCTTTATCTTTAATGTTGAATAAGATAAAATTACAGAAAAAGGGCACAACTATTGATTTTTTTGGAGGGGAACCGACGCTTCACCCATTTTTTATGAAAGCACTTGAATTTACTAGAGAGCGGGGTTTTTCGGCAACAATAGCAACGAATGGGAGAATGTTTTTTTATGATGACTATGTAAAGAAAATAGCCAGACTTGGCGTAGAAAGTATAAGGGTTTCACTTTATGGAAACACAGCAAAAATTCATGATTACATAACAAACTCAGAAGGTAGCTTTGACCAGACTATAATGGGACTACGTAATATAGTGCGTAACAAGATAGCTGTCAGGGTAAACATAGTCGTAACTAAATTAAACTATAAACATCTAAAGGAAATAGTGGTTTTATTAAGAAGTATTGGGGTGAGGATGATAAAATTCTCCAATCTTTCTATTTCTGGTAATCTTTTAAAAAACAAGGCATTAATACCTGATTTAGAAAAAGTTAAACCCTGCCTGGAGAGCGCTGTTAGATACTCTAGGAAAAAAAAGATGAGTGTTTATATTGAGAAGACACCATTATGTCTTTTACCGGAGTTACATAAGAAGATATTTATATGGGAGCCAGATGCCGGAGAAGATAAGCGAGCGAAGCTTAAAGAATGTAGAGATTGCTTTTGTAAGAATAATTGCTCTTGGAGGCCTACAGGATACCCCTATAAAACTTATTGGGTGAGTCCAATAGGAAAATTTAATAAGGGCTTTCCGGTATTGCAAAATTAAAATTATATTATTAGATAGTTATAAGTTAGATTGTTGAGTTAGTTATTGCTGAATCAGAGGAAGGCTCAGTTGTTTTAACCCATTAAAAATAAATCAGTTATAATAAATGGGGCTGTAGCGCAGTTGGGAGCGCACCTCGTTCGCAACGAGGGGGTCGGGGGTTCGAATCCCCCTAGCTCCACCAAATTTGGTGAGTAGGGTAGAATTGAAAGGCTAAGGTTGTTTGGTAACGCATAAAACATCCGACCCCAAAAGGGTGTGGGAAAAGAATTTTCCCACGGTTTAGGGGTGAGAGTGAGGTCGGAATTTCGACCGAATGCCAGAGGGGCAAAGCCCATATGGGGAGCGAGATGTATCGAGCGACGGGTTGGCGGGTTCGAATCCCCCTAGCTCCACCATAGGCAGATTATATAAAACAATTTATGGTAGGTTATTTTAACCAAGAACATCCGGTTATTTCCGGCAATCAAAATGCAGGTAAGTAAAATTAAAAAGTTAGTTTTATTGTTTTTTATTTTATTTTTAGCTATTTCTAATTCTGGATTAATAACTTTAGTATACGCTAAAGAAATAAAACAGTCAGATTTATCGGGTAGTTGGTATCCTTCTTCAAGCAAAAAATTATCCCAAATGCTGGAAAGATTTTTATCTTTTGTTCCCAATCAAAAGATAGAGGGTGATATCATTGCTTTTATTCAGCCTCACGCAGGTTTTGTCTATTCCGGGTCAATAGCTGCATATGGTTTTAAGCAGATTCAAAATTTGGATATCGATACTGTTTTAATTGTAGGCTTTAGCCATAAAATACATTTTGACGGTGTATCCGTCTATGATGCAGATGCATTTGATACTCCTTTGGGGTTGCTCAATGTCAATAAAGAATTAGTGCGGGAATTAATAAGAGAACATCCAAAGATTAAATTTTATCCTCCAGCTTTTATTAATGAAAATTCTGTGGAAATGCAAATACCTTTTTTAAAGAAAGTACTTCCGAATGTTTCAATTGTGCCTATTGCTATTGGAGATCAAAAATTTGAGACATCAAAAATACTAGCCGAGGCTATTTTTAATGTATTGAAAGAAAAAGATAAGTTTTTATTGATTGCTAGTTCTGATATGTCGCATTATTTGTCTTATGATGAGGCGGTTAAGAAAGATAAACATACTTTAGGCTTACTTAAAAAAATATCGGCGGAGTTACTTTTTAAAGAGGGCGATTTATCCGAAGGGGGTATTCTTTGCGGTATATCGAGTGTTGCCAGCGTAATAATGGCCAGTCAAAAATTAGGGGCCGATAGGCTGGATGTATTGAAATACGCAAATTCAGGTGATATATCCGGAGATAAGACAAGAGTTGTGGGGTATGTCAGTGCTGTGTTTTTTAAGAGTAAAGAAGAGAAGATTGATGACGATATAGAAGTTGAGAAGCAGGAAAGGAATGATGATATGCTTACTAATATGCAAAGAAAAAGATTGCTTGAGATTGCCCGTCATACTATTGAAGAGTATTTAAAGAGCGGGGAAATAAAGAATTTTTCTGAAGAAGATAAAGATCTTTTGGAGGAGAAAGGAGCGTTTGTTACTTTACATAAAACCGGGAAGCTTCGGGGTTGTATTGGTAATATTATTGCGAGTATTCCTTTATACCGGACAGTGCGCGATATGAGCATAGCATCGGCAGCTAACGATCCGCGTTTTAAGCCCGTAACTTTGGATGAATTAGAAGATATTGAAATTGAAATATCCGTATTATCAAAACCTCAACGTGAGGTTAATCCAGAAAATATTGTTATGGGCAAGCATGGTGTAATAGTAAAGAGCGGGTATGCCTCGGGGGTGTTTTTGCCGCAGGTGGCAGACGAGACAGGATGGTCACGTGAGGAATTTCTTTCTAATCTTTGTGCGCATAAAGCAGGGTTATCGGCAGATGCCTGGAAGGATAAAGATACTGAATTATACACCTTTACGGCTGAAGTCTTTAATGAGAAAAGTATAAAAAGATGAGAAGATTTTATTGCAAGCAGGAAAATATAAAACAGGATTCGATTTTCATAAAGGAAAAGTCCGAAATTCACCATATAAAAAATGTCTTACGTTTGAAAATAGGGGATAAAATCAGTGTATTTAGTGATAATAATATTGATTATGAGGGGGTAATATTCGAGATAACTCCGCAGGCCCTTTCCATAAAAATAAAACATGCTAAATCGAGAGTTTCTAACCCGGGGATAGAAGTGATTCTTGCTTGTGCTATTCCCAAGAAAGCAAAAATAGAATACATTATTGAAAAGGCTACAGAGTTAGGTGTTACCAATTTTATTCCACTAAAGACACAAAGGACTATAGTGGATCTAAGAGGCAGGGAAGCGTCACGTCTGCTTCGCTGGCGCAAAATTGCCAAGTCTAGTGCAAAGCAATGTGGGAGAACGAATGTATTGAGGATCTCCAATGTTTTGACTTTTAGACAGGCGATTAAGCATGTAGAAGATTGCGATTTGGCTATAATACCAAATATTTCCCTTCAGAAGATACACATTAGGGATTTAATCGTGGATACTAAATTTAAGCGTGTATTAATTTTTATCGGGCCGGAAGGGGATTTTACCCAGGAAGAAATAGACTTAGCAATTAAAAATGGTTGTACACCGGTATCTTTAGGGGAAAATATACTTAGAGTTGATACTGCTGCAATTATAACTTGCGGTTTATTTATTTTAGGTGCCAGACACTAAAATAATTGTTAATTTATACAAAATGCAATGAAAACAGTTAACCCTTCGACTCAGCTCAGGATTAATGGTGAGCGAAGTCGAACCATTAAATTTTATACTTTAGGTTGTAAAGTTAATCAATATGATACTCAGAGTATTAGGCATCGCTTTATCCAAAAGGGTTTTACCGAGCTTTATAATGGTATGCCTGCGGATGTTTGCGTGGTTAATACATGCACTGTTACTTCTATTGCTGACCGTAAAAGCCGCCAGCTTATTAAAAGCATAAATAGGGAAAACCCCCGTGCCAAAATTATAGTTACGGGATGTTTGGTTCAGAAAGATATAGCTTCTGTTGCGGCAATAAATGGTGTAGATATCATAATACCTAAGAAGTTTTTTCCTGAAGGTATTGATAATTTCAGTAAGCGCACCCGTGCATTTTTAAAAATTCAAGATGGTTGCGATAACTTCTGTAGTTATTGTAAGGTTCCTTATGTTAGAGGAAGGTCGCGCAGTAGAGACTTATCAAAGATTATTGCTGAAGCAAGAAGTCTTGCTGGAGCTGGGTTTAAAGAAGTAGTTTTATGTGGTATATGTTTAGGGGCTTATGGCAAGGATAAAGGTTTTCAATCCGACTTAGTTGAAGTTATTGATAATTTAGAGCATATCGATGGACTAATGCGTATTCGCTTAAGTTCTATTGAGCCAGGAGATATAAACGATGATTTGATTGAAAAAATATCCAAATCGCATAAATTATGTCCGCATCTACATATTCCGCTTCAATCGGGTAGCGATGAGATTCTAAAGAAGATGAATCGTAATTATAACCGTAACCAATACTTAGAGCTTATTAATAAGATAAGGCAATCTATACCTGATATTGCAATAACGACAGATGTGTTAGTAGGATTTCCCGGGGAGGATAAAAGGAGTTTTGAGGATACGGTTGATTTAATAAAGAGGATTACACCGTTAAAGGTACATATTTTTCCATATTCTTTAAGAGAAGGTACGGTTGCCGCACGTGAATTTAAAAGCACCGTACCGCAATCAGTGCTTAAGCAAAGAATTTCTTCTCTTAAAAGAATTGCACAGAAGACATCTTTTGATTATAGAAAGCAGTTTTTAAACAAGTATGCTAACGTTCTTATCGAGGAAGATTCGGGAAAAAAAGATGGTTTTTGTAAGGGGTGGACTGATCGGTATATGAAGGTACTTGTTGAGTCTACCATGGATTTTAGAAATAGCCTGATAAGAGTAAAATTGCTTAAGATTTCAGCTGATGCTGTGATTGCCAAGCCTTGCTAACTCATTTTTGCCTTAAAAATACCAATGTTTGAGTCAGGTTATTTAAGGAAAAAAGGGAACGGTCAACACATCATTACCCCCCTTGTCAAAAAAATTAAGTTTCCAATTCAGTAAAGCATCCAGATCAACCGGAGGAATCATCAGAAGGCGTTTGTCTAAATCAGTTTTTTTCTCCCGGGCTAACTGCCAAGGCGTTTTATGTTCTTTGTAAGAGTTGGGCCGTTGAAGGTTAAAGAACAGTTGATAAGCGTGAGCTTTACGCATAAAGTCATCTCTACCGGCAAACTGTTCAATCTCATAAAATTCTAATTCCATGAGATTGTGAATAGTTTCAACGTCAGATTGCATTCTGTGAGCGCCGGGGAAGATGGTATTATGACGCTGCCCTTTGATAGATTCTATGGCTAAGGTATAAGCAGAAGGAGACTTAGCGTTCCAGGCGCCAATATATTCAGAGCCATTGTCAGTTTGCCTAATAGAATCTTCAGGCAAAACCTTGAATTTTTTAAGGAAGTGATTGATATATACGGCAAAGAGTGTTGCGTGAGTTAAAGAACGTTCATTGGCAAATCCTAAAAATAAGATACCGGTAGAGATTTCACGAAAGGTATATTGAATTATAGGCAAATTGCGGGTTTTCATCTGAGGCCAATACTCAGGGATATCATAAAGGTCTTTGGTATCTTCAACAGTTCTTTCAAAGAGCGCGAATTGTTTTTTAACCTCTCTGAGGTTATTCTTAACAATATGCTTTTTACGTCTTCTGCGGGAGGATGCTCCGGCCTGCTTCCAGATCTTACGCATAGTTTTAGCTGACAGCTTAATATCTTCAACGGTTTTAATCTGTTCGGCGCCAAGACGTTTGTACTTAATCTTTAATTTAATTACGCGTTCTTTTAAATCAAGAGGGGTTTCATTGGGGGAATAATGGGGTTTTCTGGATAGGTCCGCGAGTCCGGGATATCCTTGGGCTTTAAAGCGCCTCAGCCACTTACGGACTACCGCGGGGCTGGTATGGAAGGCCCTGGCAGCAGGTTTTATACCGTACTCCAAGGCTTTTTGAACCATCTGATATCGCCATTGTTTTTTATCTTTACTCTGTCGCATAATATGATAATATTGGTATGGGCACATAAGCGTTAAAATACCTCCTTTCATTATCAGTGAATTTTAGAGGTATATTATGTGCCTATTTTTCTTATAATCCTACTAATTTTTTTATTAAAAGCATATTCAGTGTCGGGTTGGGGGAGTTCTTTAAACCACTCCTTGACGCGTCTCCACCTCCATAACTCGCTGTTATGAAGGTTAATGATATTGCTTGGCTTATGGTCAGGAACAGTTTTTGCTGATAAAGCTTTATTAACAACCGCCTTTATGATTATATTTTTCTTCTTCGCTGATTTTTGAAGCTTTGGTTTTCCCGGCCTCTTTTTATTAAAAAGCTGTTTTAGCTCTTTTTGAAGTTCTTTAAACTTTTGCCTGCTTTGACATAGTATTCGCTTTATTCTTAATTCCTTTAGCGGGGGGTAATGATCTATCTTACCATTTCCAAAATATTTTAAAAATAGGGAACGGTCAACACATCATTACCCCCCTTGTCAAAAAAATTAAGTTTCCAATTCAGTAAAGCATCCAGATCAACCGGAGGAATCATCAGAAGGCGTTTGTCTAAATCAGTTTTTTTCTCCCGGGC